>JAPYNQ010000059.1 GCA_028289815.1 Gammaproteobacteria bacterium
ATACTTCTTAGTATTTGCATGATATTCCTCTCGGCACTTAACACCTCAATCAGAGACATCGTTTTGCATCATCCACTTGAATGACATGTTATGCAGTAATCTCTACATATGCAGATTGCGTGGAGGGCTGAGGCACGATCAATCTTTCCTGCTTGAGGCCATCAATATGGAACTCAATCGCCTCCTTCATACTAGCCTTGATCTCCATCACCGTCCGGCCCGTGGACACACAACCCGGAACATCCGGGGAATATGCCGAAAAACCGGCCTCGGTTTTCTCTACAACGATTAGATATTCCATTACTTTGGTCTCGCTTGCTTAAAAATACTATTGAGTGTTCCAATGGCAAGATCATCACCAGGCCATCCCGGCACTGTCACCAACCCATGCTTCATGGAATGCTTGAATTGCCGATGACTGCCACACATACGCACTTGATACCAACCATCAGCCTCAAGCAGCCGAATGATATCCTTTACCTTCATGGATTGGAGACATCTCCATTAAATTCCACTGTGCATAATAGCCCAAGTTATCACAAAATGTGGATAGGCAAAAAAACTTTGTGCCTGAGTTATTCGCCTGTTTTTGATAAGAAAATATATTTATTGATATTGGTTTAACTACGCTTTTTGCTTTGAAAAAATATTTCTTACCTGTACCGAACCCCATAAACTACTATCAGCAACTTGCACAGGCCACCTGATTTTGTCTCACAGCCCCTGAGCCAGAACGACATTTGCGAACATCAACAGCCTTGTATAGAATATTCCGCTTTTTCGCCTGCCCACGACTACCGACAGGTAACTGATCAACAGACTTTTCAGAGGTTAAGATATGCAGGATTATGCCATTGCTCCATCCATTCTTTCTGCCGATTTTGCTAGGCTTGGTGACGAGGTGAGTCAGGTTATTGCCTCCGGTGCTGACATCGTGCATTTCGATGTTATGGACAACCACTATGTTCCCAACCTGACTATTGGCCCCTTGGTCTGCGCTGCGCTGCGCAAGCATGACATAACTGCTGACATTGATGTGCATCTGATGGTCAAGCCGGTTGACCGCATCATCCCGGATTTTGCCAAAGCCGGTGCCAGTTACATCACTTTTCACCCGGAAGGTTCCGAACACATTGATCGCTCCCTGCAGCTCATCAAAGATGAGGGCTGCAAGTGCGGCCTAGTATTCAATCCGGCAACGCCGCTGGACTATCTGAATTACACTATCGACAAGCTCGACATGATACTGCTGATGTCCGTCAACCCGGGCTTTGGGGGCCAGAGCTTCATACCGGGCACGCTGGACAAGTTGCGCGAAGCTCGCGAGATCATTGATCGGTCCGGTCGCGATATTCGCTTGGAAATTGACGGTGGCGTAAAAATCGACAATATCCGCGAAATCGCGGAGGCCGGTGCCGATACGTTTGTAGCCGGTTCCGCCATTTTCGGCGCGGCCAGCGACAACGACCCGAATGGCTACAATACCGTCATCAAGGCGATGCGGGACGAGCTGGCGAAAGCCGACGTTGCTAGGGCAGCCTGATCATTAACCGAACCATACGGGCACGGCCCGCACCACCCCGGCCCCGCCTTTTTCTGTCATGCTGATGAGAAAACCTGAATTGATTCTGATTGATGTCGATGGCACTCTGGTCAACAGCCTCCCCGACCTCGCCCACTGCGTCAATTTCATGCTGCTTGAACTTGGCATGCAGCAATACTCTGAGAACAAAATTCGGGAATGGGTTGGCAATGGTGTCGAGCGCCTTACCCGCCGTGCGCTGACCGGTCAACTGAACGGTGAGCCGGACGATACCCTGTTCGGCAAAGGCTACTCTCTGTTTCTTGATTGCTACGCCCACAACACCTGCAAACACAGCACACTTTATCCGGGCATCCGCGAGGGAATCAATAAATTACACTCACTTGGCTTCATACTGGGCATTGTAACCAACAAGGTCTCACGGTTCACCGTCCCTCTGCTGAAGGATCTAGGCGTTTATGATGATTTCACAATTATCATTGCCGGTGACACACTGGAAAAACAGAAACCGGACCCCGTCCCCCTGCTGTATGCGGCACAACAGACAGGCGTTGATCCAAAAAACGGCCTGATGGTGGGCGACTCTGTCAGTGATGTAAAAGCTGCACGTGCTGCCGGCTTCCAGGTTGTCTGCATGCGTTATGGTTATAATCGTGGCAACGATATAAGCAAAGCCAACCCGGACGCAGTGATTGATTCACTGGAACAACTGGATACACTATTTACCGGTTTGGACGATCACGTCACTCGGTGAAGCCGGCTGACGTGCAAGTTTTGGATACCCTCTTAATGTATAACAATCGCATACAGCCGGACAAAGTACCACTATTTCGCTGCTGCGAGGTGCTGGAATACCAAAGAACAGAGAGATGCCATTTTGCTATCGACGATTGAACAGAAGAGACAGCAGCTTGCAAAGAGTACCGAAACAAAAAAAAAGGCACATTTCGGTCAATTTCTCACACCCGAAAAAATTGCAGCATTTATGGCATCTCTTTTTCCGGATACCAGAGGAGATTGTCACCTCCTAGATGCGGGCGCAGGGATCGGTTCGTTATCTGCCGCTTTTCTGAATAGATGGAGACAGGCGGGATTTCACTTTCAGAAAGTTACTGTCGATGCCTTTGAGCTTGATTGTAAACTGATTGATCACTTGTCGAATACATTGGAGCAGTACAATGGCAGAGGTGATTTTACCGCAAATATTTACGAGGAAGATTTCATTCATTCTGCGGTTGAATCATTGACTGGCAATCTGCTCTCCAGGTACCGAGGGCACTTTACTCACGCTATTCTTAATCCGCCTTACAGAAAACTCAACAGCAGGTCTGCCCATCGACTGGCACTACGCCGTGCTGGTATCGAAACAGTAAATCTCTACAGCGCTTTCGTGGCACTGGCCATCGCACAAATCATACCGGGCGGGCAGCTCGTTGCCATCATCCCGCGCAGCTTTTGCAATGGACCTTACTATCGGCCTTTCAGAGATTTTATCCTTGAGCGGACGGCTATCTGCCACATACACCTGTTTCACTCACGCAACAAAGCCTTCAAGGATGATAATGTTCTACAGGAAAACATCATTATCCGCCTGAAGCGTGGAGCGCGACAGGACACAGTGACGGTCTCCACCTCGGCCGATGACAGTTTTTCCGATCTCTCTTCCCATGAATACCCGTTTGATCGAATCGTATCTCCGGATGACCCGGAGCACTTTATCCATATCCCCGCGTCACCCGAACAGGGTGCTAGCCAACTATCTCCGATAATCCGCCACACAATTGCCGAGCTTGGCATCCAGGTATCGACCGGACCGATAGTTGACTTTCGACTGAAAACACACCTGCGTGATATGCCCGAACCAAACACCGTACCCTTAATTTATCCCGGGCACTTCAATGAGAACGGTATAAAGTGGCCCATTCAGGGCATGAGGAAGTGCAATGCGATTGAACACAATGCCAACACAGCAAAATGGCTTTATCCGAATGGGTTTTATTGCGTGGTACGTCGCTTCTCATCCAAAGAAGAAAGGCGCCGTATTGTGGCTAGCGTGGTTGAACCTGAGGTATTTGGTGAAGCAGCCATGCTAGGCTTCGAAAACCATCTGAACCTTTTCCATAGAAACAGGCATGGCCTGCCGGAATTCTTGGCTCGTGGGCTGGCCGCATTCCTCAACACAACCACAATAGATGAACATTTCCGACGCTTCAGCGGCCACACACAAGTCAATGCAAACGACCTCAGACGGATGAAATATCCAAATCGTGATACCTTAGCCCGGTTCGGTAAGTGGGCTGCTGACCAAGGAGCACCCTCGCAGGAGCAGCTCGACATCAAGCTGGAGAACCTGACTGCATGAAGAGCAAAAATGATTACATCGAAGTCGCACAACAAATAATCACTTCGCTGGGACTGCCACGAGCACAACAGAACGAGCGTTCCGCCATTTGCCTGCTTGCACTTCTGAACCTCACACCAGGCAAGCCATGGGCCGATGCAGAAAACCCTTTGATGGGCATCACACCCATAATGAATTGGGTCAGGGAGCACTATGACAGGGAATATGCACCCAATACTCGCGAGACATTTCGTCGACAAACCATGCACCAATTCTGCGATGCAGGACTGGCCTTACATAACCCGGACAAGCCTGATCGACCGGTAAATAGCCCGAAAGCAGTTTATCAAATCGAACCTGTCACACTCGCCCCTTCTGCGCACCTTCGACACATCAGCATGGCCCAGCAAACTGGCTACCTACTTGACCAAGCATGAAACACTGGTCGCACAATACGCCAGAGAGCGGAAACAAAATCAGACGCCGGTTGCGATTGCACCTGACCAACAAATTATGCTTAGCCCCGGCAAACATAGTAAACTGATCAGGGACATTATTGAGGATTTCGCACCACGCTTCGCACCGGGTAGCTCGCTGGTTTATGTGGGCGATACAAGCAATAAGTGGGGCTACTTTGACGCTACCCTATTGTCTAAGCTGGGCGTCGATGTTGATGCGCACGGCAAGATGCCCGATGTGGTGCTGCATTACACTGACAAAAGCTGGCTACTGCTCGTGGAGGCCGTCACCAGTCACGGCCCAGTCAATGGAAAGCGCCACACTGAGCTTGCCACGCTGTTTGCCGGATCAAAAATCGGACTGGTCTATGTAACTGCTTTTCCGAATCGAACTATCATGGGGCACCACCTTGGCGAAATTGCATGGGAAACCGAGGTATGGGTGGCTGATGCACCTTCTCACTTAATCCATTTTAACGGAGCACGCTTCCTTGGGCCATACGATGTACACTGAAAGGTCTGGAACAGGCCAGCCACAACATATCTGGCAATAACCGGATTATCCTATGAATAAAGAACAATTCCTTACCCTCTGTAAAAAAGGCTACAACAAGATACCGATAACCAGCGAAGTGCTTGCCGATCTTGAAACTCCACTCAGTGCTTTTTTAAAGCTGGCAGCACAGCCCAGTACTTACCTGTTTGAGTCAGTACAAGGCGGAGAAAAATGGGGGCGCTACTCCATTATCGGCCTGCCCTGCAAATCACGCATTGAGGTTTACGGAAACCAAGTGAATCTTGTTGTCGATGACCAAGTAACTGAATCGGAAACCGTGAATGACCCTTTAGACTGGATCGAGCAGCACTACAATCAATTCAATGTCGCTCCGATAGAAAATGCGCCACCATTTACCGGTGGACTGGTCGGGTATTTCGGGTTTGATACCATTCGGTATATTGAACCACAGCTGACCACAGGAAAAAACAAAGATACCTTGGGTACACCGGATATCGTGTTATTCATCTCCGAAGAAGTCGTCATTTTTGACAATCGGCACGGCAAACTGTTTTTTATCGCACTGGCGGATGCCAATGAAATCGCCTATAACCGCTGCCGGAAGCGACTGCACTCCCTCAACAAGCGACTTCGCAGCAGCTGCCAAGATTACCGCCAACTCAAAGAAGACAAGATCGACATCAGAGAAGAAGACTTCGTATCGGAATTTGCCCGGGATGACTACAAAGCCGCCATCAATCGCATCAAACAATACATCATAGACGGTGATGCCATGCAGGTCGTATTATCACGGCGCATGTCCATCCCGTTAAATGTCGTCGCCCTAGATGTCTATCGTGCCCTGAGGAGTTTGAATCCTTCACCTTACATGTTCTATATTGACTTGGGCAGCTTCCAGATTGCGGGTTCTTCCCCGGAGGTTTTGACACGCGTTGAAGACGGCATCGTTACCGTGCGCCCAATTGCGGGCACTCGCCCCCGCGGGCAGGATGAAGCGCAGGACAAGACCTTGGAAAAAGAGCTGCTCGCCGACCCCAAGGAGCTTGCCGAGCATCTGATGCTCATTGATCTTGGCCGCAACGATACAGGCCGTGTGAGCAAAGTCGGTACGGTGCAGCTTACAGACCGGATGATCGTCGAACGCTACTCCCATGTCATGCACATCGTATCCAATGTCACTGGTGAACTGGACTCGTCGCACAGCCTTATGGATGCACTGCGCGCCACATTCCCGGCGGGAACTGTCAGCGGTGCGCCTAAAATCAGGGCACTGGAAATTATTGATGAGCTGGAACCGGTTAAACGTGGAATTTATTCCGGTGCTGTAGGCTATCTGTCATGGAGCGGGAATATGGATACCGCTATTGCCCTGCGCACCGCCATAATAAAAGACGGTCGCCTGACTATTCAGGCGGGCGGAGGCATTGTTGCCGACTCCGACCCCGGCAAGGAATGGGAAGAAACCATGAACAAGGGGCGCGCCATGTTCAGGGCAGTCGCACTGGCCGAATCAGGCTTTATGCCCAAGAGAGATAAATGATGCTTCTGATGATTGATAACTATGACTCGTTCACCTATAACCTTGTACAGTATCTGGGTGAGCTGGGTGCGCACACTGAAGTGTATCGCAACGACAAAATTACCCTGGCTGAAATCACCGAACTGGCACCGGAAAAGATAGTGATCTCCCCGGGACCATGCACACCGGATGAGGCCGGCATATCCGTTGAGGTAGTCAGACAGTTCACAGGCAAAATACCGTTGCTTGGTGTCTGTCTGGGGCACCAGAGTATCGGGCAAGCCTTTGGTGGTAACATCACACATGCTAGAAAAATCATGCACGGCAAGACCTCCATGATTCATCATGATAATACCGGGCTGCTCAAGGGATTACCCAATCCCTTCCAAGCCACCCGCTATCACTCGCTCGTAATTGAAGAATCCTCGCTACCCGATAGCCTGCAGGTCAACGCTTGGACGCAGCTCGAAGACGGCTCAAGGGATGAAATTATGGGCATCACACATAAAGACCATATCGTCATCGGTATACAATTCCATCCGGAATCCATCCTGACGCCGCAAGGTCATGAAATGTTGAAAAACTTTCTGGAGATGTAACAATAGCCACCATACGACAGAATGATCAGACCCAACCGAGAAAGGAAACCGCCATGAATTTACAACAAGCCATTGCCAGCGTTATTGACCGACGTGATCTGTCGCACGACGATATGAAAAACGTGATGCGTCTCATCATGACCGGAGAGGCAACCCCGTCCCAGATCGGCGGTTTCCTGATCGGCTTACGCATGAAAGGCGAAACAGTGAGCGAGATCGCCACGGCAGCGGAAGTTATGCGCGAACTCGCGCACAAAGTGGATATTTCCGGCGACCATATTGTCGATATTGTCGGCACCGGCGGCGATGGTTCCGGTACATTCAATATCTCCACAGCCGCCTGCTTTGTAGTTGCCGCGGCAGGTGGCAGGGTTGCCAAACACGGTAATCGCTCAATCTCCAGTAAGTCCGGCAGCGCTGACTTACTCGAGGCCGCCGGCGTCAACCTTGATCTGACTCCTGAGCAGATCGAGCAGTGTATCGAACAGACCGGCGTCGGCTTCATGTTTGCGCCCAAACATCACAGCGCCATGCGACACGCGATTGGTCCCCGTAAAGAAATGGGGGTACGCACCCTGTTCAATATCCTGGGGCCACTAACCAACCCCGCCGATGCACCAAATCTGGTCATGGGCGTGTTTTCCCCGGAACTGGTTGAACCACTGGCACATGTATTCAAGGCACTGGGCAGCAACCATATCATGGTCGTGCATTCAGATGATGGACTGGATGAAATCAGCATCGCCGCCAATACCCATGTTGCCGAGCTAAAAGGCGGCGAGGTCACCACTTGGGAAATTGATCCCGCCGATTATGGATGCAAAGCCGACAGCCTTGATTCAATCAAGGTTGAAAATGCCGAGGAAAGCCTTGAAATGGTGTATGCGGTACTAGGCAACGAGCCGGGGCCCGCGACCGATATTGTGGCACTCAATGCCGGGGCTGCAATCTATGTCTCAGGCCTTGCGGACTCAATGGCAGCCGGCGTTACCCAGGCACGAGAAGCTATTGAATCGGAGAATGCCGCAGAAAAAATGGCACAACTTGTGGCTGTATCCAATATGCCTGCCATTGTGTGAGTGTTGGGGCAAAATTGGTTTATGTTGTGAGGCTATTCAGGTGAAGACTGAACCGTATCAAGTGGGGATGCTCGCCAGCAAGACATATAGACGATCATTGATCGGTGGCAGCATGTGCTTTCTGAAAGTCACGCTACTTCGCTATGGCCTTTTCATCAATACCATAGCGCTGACTCAACACCTTGAGCAGAGCCATCTATCGTTGTATTACCGCTCGGACAGCATGCGTCATCGTAGTATACCCATGTAATGACTAGCCAATAAATCCCTCTTGCGTTCAGGTGGTAATGATAAACTATTAATTTTCTCGGGATTCAACAAATGATTTCGCTTCTCTTAGGCACTCTTCAAAACCAAATCCTACTTTCCCGTCTTCCAAGATATTCTGCAATTCAATGATGTTTTCTAACTCATCACAATAATCATCAGCCGCTAACCCAAGAGTAGCCATAGTACCGACAAGAGGTATCAAAGAACCTGCTACTTTCTTTCCAGTTTTCTTAAGCGATTTCTTTAAAAGATTCGCACGTCGTTTTTTGATATTATCTCTAACTCTATCAATTTTCGCTCCCTGAGCTAAAAGCTGCTTCGAATGAAAACTTGGAAGGCCAAGATCAAACTGAAAGAGACTACCTGAAACTAGTGTTCCCGCTAGAAACACTATGCCTGATCTGATCAACTTGTTTATACCTAACGTTTAAGCCGTGCAACACAAACGAAGTATAGCATAGCTTGCATCCGGATGAGTATCTCGTTAAGCACCTTTATGGATTAAGCCAATCACGATCTGGACGAGTGATTAACCTAGCATCTACATAGGCCATATCCATTGTAAGAGCTGTTTTTATTCGATAAAGAAGATTGTGTTTATCCCGTTCCGCAACGAGGGCCAAATCTGCCTCATTTTCATCTGTGAGATTAAGGGGCAACAAAAGCTGAAGTCTTCCTTGATATCAACTAGGGATCGCTACTTTATAGTTGCGCATTATTTTTTGCTTTAGTAAGTCGACTGCGCCCTGCATCGCAGAAATTGCAAGGATTCTATTACCGCGAAGGGACTCAGGCAGCCGATCATTATTTTCGTCAAAAATATGATCGTAGTTAACCTCAATTTCGCATGAAGAGTTGAAAACCAAACCAACTGGATCGGCAATATAGCTTGCTATATCAGGAAGTGGTGAGAAATCCGATAACTTTTTAGAATATGAGTCAAAGAAGCCATATAGAGTCCACCTAGGCTGACGTTTTTCCTCTGCACTTCTATTTTTGAAAAAAGTTGCATAAATATCTTTTTCGTTCCTTGTCTGTAGACCAGTATTAAAACAAGCGCGGTTACCGTCGCTTGAATAGGCTATTTTTTCTTCCTCAAGCAACCGAAGAAAAGTGTAATTTAAGTAGTTCATGAGAATAGGATAGTTTCGGTCTTCTCTGATGTATTCGCTTCGATGAAAATTCCAATCCTCATCTTTCGCCATTTTGGCTAGTCTTTTATATGGAGTCTCCCATGTTTCTCCTTGGTCACGGCTGTAACCAAAATGAGCAAATATTTCACTTGCGGGTTGTTCCTTATACTTTGCAACCAAGCACTTGTAATTACTCATCTACTTCTCCTTAGTAAATACAACTTTTCGTGGCGTTAACGATCAATATCAATGACATCAGCTCTGCTGGCATCCATCTGCATACACTTGTTAGAGATCGCTTCATCCATGTATATTCCATGACAAATTGTTATTGCATGATGAGATTATATGCTCCTCTACCACAAGCCTAAGTATCCCCGGTTCAACTTTGATATATGCGATACCAATCTTTCCGCCACCAGTGACCCATTCTTTAACTTCCTTTAGCTTTGAACCGGTTTGAGCATTTTTTTTAATCAGATGCTGAGTTAGTCGATCTCGTAAACCTTTGCTTTTCCTCTGACCAACATATACAGGATTCCATTTTCTCCCATGGGTTTTTAGAAATATCGCATACACGTTTCCTTTGCCCTTGAGATTACTAAGAAATTTCTTGTTTGATTCTTTTATTTTCTCCACGGGCCAACAGCTTTGTAAAGGGCATTCTTCTGGATAATTGAACTCGTATGGCTGGCTATCAAGAAGCGATTTTCGACATTTTTCCGCAAATCTTGAAAGATCTTCTGGATAGGTGAAGGTTTCTGGACTATAAATAGGCATGTTCACTACTAACTATCAAGTGTAGCCCAACATACCACAAAACGCGGTTCAGTGCACAAATCCATACCCAAACTATCCTATTTGCTTTTGGCATAAATCCTGGCCTGTATAACTGCATCGGCATTATTGAGCGTAGCAGGTATTCTGTATCTCTGCCGGCAAGCTCCATTTCCTTGTTCCGATACACGACCTGTCGGTGCTCTTTATCGCCAAGACATCACAGGGCTGGGATTACAAGCCTAGGTGCGGTACATTACCCGCAGAAAAAAGCCAGTATGTAACGGACTCATACACATGCCAGATACCCCTGATATCCTGTTGAAAATACTCGAACGCAAGCACCAAGAGATTACCGCTCGCCGCGAAGCGGTGTCACTGGCTGAACTGGAGGCGCAGACAGGACAAGCACCACAGCCGCGTGGTTTTGCCTCTGCAATACGACATACTATTGCCAAGGGTCGCCCGGCGGTTATTGCCGAGGCAAAAAAAGCATCTCCGAGCAATGGTATTTTGCGAAAAAATTTTGACGTTGCGCAAATTGCCAAAAGCTATCACACCGGTGGCGCGAGCTGCATGTCTGTGCTCACAGATGAACATTTTTTCCAGGGCAGTGACGATTATCTGAAGCAGGCACGTACCGCCTGCAGTCTGCCATTGATACGCAAAGATTTTATTATTGATCCTTACCAGGTCCATGAATCACGCATCATGGGTGCTGATTGTATTTTACTCATCGTTGCAGCCCTTGAAGACGCACAAATGACCGAGCTGGTTCGGTTCGCAAGACAGCTGGAGCTGGATGTGCTTATTGAGATCCATGACGGCGATGAACTAGAACGCGCATTGAAGCTCGATCAGCCCTTGATCGGCATTAATAACCGCAATCTGCATACCTTCAAAACAACACTGGATACCACCATCAGCCTGCTGGGTAAGATTCCCGAAGATCGAATTGTTGTTACTGAAAGTGGTATCCATACAAGAGAGGATGTATCACTGATGCGGAATAATCATGTAAATGCCTTTCTGATCGGAGAGGCACTCATGCGAGCATCTGAATCCGAAGAAAAACTGAGAGAATTATTCTTCTAATGCTACTATCCAGCGCACTCTTGCAGCCAATATAAAAAATAATGGGCAACAAAGATACAATTTATAATAAATCGACAGATAAAACCGAACCATTTGTCTTCAATGAAACAGTCGCACAGGTTTTTCCTGATATGATCCGGCGTTCAGTTCCTGGCTATGACAGTGTCATTGACGGTACCGGGCTGATTGCCAGCAATTATATGCAGCCACAATCCAATGCTTACGATCTTGGCTGCTCCACAGGAGCATCCACTCTCGCCATGCTACGGTATATTACATGTGATGATTTCAGCATCATTGCTATTGATAACTCGCCTTATATGATTGAGCGCTGCCGAAAAAACATCCATAATTCCAGAGGATCTGACAGAGTCAGCTATCAATGTGAAGACGTTCTCGACATTGTAATCAGCAATGCGTCAGTTGTAGTGCTGAACTATACCTTGCAGTTCATTCCGCCACAGCGGCGTACCGCCCTGCTCACAAAAATATATGACGGCATGAGCCCTGACGGCGTGCTGATACTCTCGGAAAAGCTGGCGTTCGATAATCAGATCGAACAAATCCGACAAACAGCCCTGCATGAGTCCTTTAAGCGCGCCAAGGGTTATTCAGAGCTGGAGATCAGCTGTAAACGTGCGGCATTGGAAAATGTTCTGGTTCCTGAGTCGTACGCCACTCACCTTGGTCGATTGAATGACATCGGTTTCCATGATGCACAGCTCTGGTTTCGCAGCATTAATTTCGCTTCAATGCTGGCATGGAAATAGTTGACTTCAAGCACCTGAACCGAATCCTGAAAGATCATCACTTATGGGAATGGGGGCATCATCTTGAAGAGATGAGCAGGCAATTTTTACAGAATAATCCACACGGAGATGTGCCTGTATGGCTGGCAACCCTGAGTAAACTACCGCAGATAGAAGTAACCGATAGAGATATAAGCAGTCCTGCCGTCAGCGTTTGTACCGATCAGGAGTTTGATCGTAAAGCCCTGGAAACAGAGCTGAAGAGCCTGTCTCCCTGGCGCAAAGGACCTTTTGATATTCACGGAATTTACATAGACGCTGAATGGCGATCAGACTGGAAATGGCAACGGCTTATCGAAGGTATTACTCCGCTTCAGGGACGTAAGGTTCTTGATATTGGTTGCGGCAATGGCTACTACCTGTGGCGTATACTGGAAAACGGTGCCAGCTGTGCGCTTGGCGTCGATCCGGCATATCTATTTGCTATACAATTTCAGGCTATACGACATTTCATATGTAAAAATCTACCAGTAGCCATACTTCCTATCGGGATTGATGAGCTGCCTTTTCATATGCCGGCATTTGACAGCATATTCTCAATGGGTGTACTCTACCATCAACGCGCTCCTCGGAAACACATCGAACAGCTCAGATCGCTACTGCTTCCAGATGGAGACCTGATACTCGAAACCCTGATTATCGAAGATGATGATCCGGTTGCGCTTAAACCGGCAGGACGCTATGCCAAAATGCGTAATGTACACCAAATCCCATCAGTATCACTGCTAAAACAGTGGTTGAAAAATGCCAACCTGCAAAATATCAAAATGATTGATGTTTCGCCAACCACACCCAATGAGCAGCGAACAACCGACTGGATGCCGTTTAAATCATTAAAAGATTTTCTCGACCCGACAAATCCGGCAAAAACCATAGAAGGATACCCTGCACCGATTCGCGCCATTATCACCGCAACCCGGAAATAGCCGATTCAGGTTGTCAGCTTTCTGTAAATATCGGATACCTTGATCGGCAGCTGAGCGACATCATGAACCAGCGTATAATTAACCGCACCGTACATGCGCGGCAAATACTCAGGCCCATGCCGATCTATCGTGATGCAAAATGGATGAATGCCAGCATATCTGGCCTCAATTAACGCCTTGCGGGTGTCCTCAATACCATAATCACCACGGTAATGATCAATATCGTCCGGTTTGCCATCGGATAGTGTTATCAACATGCGCGTCCTGGCCACTTGTTGCTGTAGCAGCTTTGTGAGGTGGCGAATAGTCACACCCATTCGGGTATATTCCTGTGGTTCGATATTTGCGATACGTGCCTTCACATCATCTGTATAACCTTCTGCAAAGTCCTTTATCCGATACAGCTCGCATTTTTTACGGGTATTACCAGAGAATCCATAAATCGCATAACGGTCGCCGAGGCACTCCAACGCCTCACATAATAAAATCAGGGATTCACGTTCGGCATCGTTAATCCAGCCACGGGTTGAACCGCTCATATCCACCATAAAAGCGACCACGATATTGCGCTCAATACGATGCATATGGGTAAACAGACGATCAGTCATTTCAGCTCCGTCTCTGGCGGCAGCCATGGCCTCAACCAGAGCATCAATATCAACATCACTACCGTTGGACTGACGCTTTAACAGACGATCTTCATCACGCATGGCCTCAAATGTCTTGCGCAGGCGCCCAACTAACCCATAATATTTCGTAATGGTACGGCGGGCGAATTGACGGTCACCGGGTTTCACCTCCCTTTCACGCAACACACACCAACGCTTGTGATAATGATCGCGCTTTACATCCCATTCATCATAAAGCTCCGCATCCTCTTCATGATAGGTGCCCTGCCAAACCTCATCAGGGTCGGACTCATAGTACAGAGTCGGATCATACTCACCATCTCCGGCCGGTTTCAGATATTCATCCGGAATCCGACCAAAATCAAGCTGTATTGATGTCAACAGATTTCGTACTGACTCCGGTGGAGCACTGGGTACATCATCCAGCGTGAGCTCATACATCCCCGGCTCAGGAATGTTGTTTTCATGCCGTTGACCGGGCTCTCCCGTCTTTTCCTGCAAACCAAATCTGCGGTCCTGATGATCCCCACCGTCCGACGTAACTTCATTAAGCATGTCGGCAAGTTTCATACGAAGCAACGTCTTTTCACGTTCAATACGCACCCGCATGACTTCTTCAACTTCGTGAAGCCGCAGTTCCCCTTGATAGCAGATCGGCACAGGCATTGCCGATTCATAAAAGCATTCAACCAGTTTAAGCGAATCCGCTGCGGTGGCGCTCATACCTTCAAGCAGGGCAATCTGCTGCTGCCATTCCTGCGGACAGGTTTGCTGCCGCAATTGATTTTTTATATCCTGCATACGACGATAAAGCCCAGGCAGATCACGTGCAATGCAAGCCTCCAGCCGATAAGTCTCCAGCTGATGGTATAAGGCAGTCGCCCTCTCGCTATCTTTATATTGCTGCAATACACTAAGCGGCTGATGACGAAAAGTACCAAAACGGGTCTGAGCCCATTGCAACGTTACGATTGACTTGAACAGATTAAAATTATCTTCCTTGGTTTCTAACACTGAAACTACCTTCGGCAGATACAATGTCTCACTGTCTGTGTAGGTATGGTTCCTTAACTCAAGTTTTAACTTGCGCCCGGAAAGCCCATGAACAAAATTACTCAGCACGCCGCGTACCTCGCTATAAACACTACCCACCTTTCGCTGGCGGCTTAGCTCAACATAGTCCTCAACCTGACGTATAACCTCCATTGCAGGATACAACCCAGAGGTATCATAAACATCAAGCGTATAAGATGCCCATTCCTCAATAGTCTGAGGATCCATTTCGTGAATGACTCGCACGATATTGACAATAAACTGGTGTGCCAGCTCCACCTGGGTGCTCGCCAGACTCTTTGCCCATGCAAGAATAAAGCGCTGATACCGCTCCCGCAGCGGCAACAGTACCCCTGCAAGCTCATCGGTACGTATAAAGGTAAATTCTGCTTCCAGATATTCATCAAGCCGCTCAATAATTTCCTGCTCAGTCAACCTCATACAAGCCCCTTGAACCTGCTACAAAATATCAGCTACGCCCCTCATTCAACGCCTCGACGAGAGGTGTCGGGGCACGAAATGCAGGAACCGCGCAGTGTATAGTCGATACCAGCGAACTCCGATCATCAACTCGCAAACCACAGGCCGTCAGGCATGATTATTAAATGGCAGGGTCAAAATCACCGGATTGGGATTCCTCTCCGGATGCCAGCAGCCAGATGCGATTGATTTTGCCGCTGGAATCAAATGTGTAGCGCACTTTTTTCTCCTCTCGAATCATTCCGGTCTGGACGATTCGATTATACTGATCATGGATTCTGGAGTTAAACGCCAGCGCATATTCTCCGCCGTCAATCAATATCCGGTTACCGATGATGACGGGAGAGAGATAACCCGTCGCACTGTCTTCCGGAATATTGCGCATAGGAATGGGAATACTAGGCCTCTGCCGCTTATTGCCCTCTTCTACACCATGACCATAGTCCATGAATTCATTCACGATGTAGCCCAGAGGATCGGCTGCCACCGGCGAGGTAAGCAAGACCGGAGTCAGTAAAGGAATAACTGACACCCGGAATTTTCTATAAAAAAAGCATTTTATGTCATTGGCTTAGCAAGCTGTAAAAATTTTCTCAGGGAAGAATCGCACGAAAAAGCATGGTTTACCGAGAGTAAATCAACATTTTGAGGTCATTCTTAACACCGCATCACATGAGTAGCATTCCAACAGTCAGTTAATAATACCTTAAGTATTAATGCAAATAGCTTGAACTTCAAGTCGGAACATGCGGCCATTCTTTACCACCAGAAATGGCATTGAACGAATCGGCGTAGGAAAGTACAGGCTTGGATTACAGCAAGCATCTGTAACGTAAAAACGGTTCAGGTTATATGAGTCCACCACAAGCTGCACTTTTGGCTACGGTTGATAGAGAAACAGGGTATCTCCTCGTTGCTGGAACCCGGAGAAACAAATCCGGGAAAGATAAATTTTACTGGAAAAGAGCTTCTGGCAAATAGCTCCAACCGACCAAGTCCACTGGCGGTTGTTTTAAATTTCTCAGTATACCAGTCTAACCGTATCTATCCCGTCAAGCCTCCTCAAACTGTGCAACAGTCCCTCCGTAGGTGACAGTTTCCAGTCATTGCTCAGGTGTATCGCGGTGCTTGCTGTACTGTTGGCATAGTATAACCGGACCGGACATCGTCCGGACTGATAAGGCTTAAGCGCTTCTTTCAGACTCTGCATGAGGCTAGGATTGGTTTTACCCGATTCCATGGTGATCATGAGATATTTCGCATAGTGCGCTCGAGCCTGGTCCAGCATCAAGATAGTCTTGGCCGTCAGCCTCGCCTCACCACCACCGAAACTATGCAATCCCAAGTCGCCCTCAATCACAATGAGATTGTCTCTGCCCAGATATTGACCAAATTTTTCCAGTGTTTCACTGAACAAAGCGATTTCAAGCCTTCCGGTTTTGTCGTCCAATAGTATGCTCGCCATACGGCCCCTGCGCGTCTTTCTGAACTGGATGCGGCTGATTAAACCGGCCACGCGGACAGCTCCGATGCCATTTTTACGACGCTCCCGGTGATGATGATCTCCCCTGCCAGGCATTTCAGCAGCAGCCAGCATACTGATGTCTCGCAGCCGGTGGGTTGTGATTTGATTAACATCTTCCTCATAGTAATTAATCGGGTGTCCCGTCAAGTATAGTCCAAGCACTTCCTTTTCAGCACTCAAGCGTTGCTCTTCCCGCCAGACAGGAATATTAGCTGTGGTCTCAAATTCGGATTGCGATACCGCCGATTCAGGTACCAAGCCAAACAAATCGGCTTGGCCAGTTTCCGTATTATGTCCATACTGGTCGGCCAGCCGCAGGATCACATCCAGACTGTCAAGCAATGCAGCCCGGTTTCCGTCCAAGCAGTCAGCCGCACCGGCCTGAATGATCGCTTGTAACATGCCACGGTGCAGCCTGCGTTTATCGCAGCGCATGCAAAAGTCGGCCAAATCTTTGTACGGACCATTGGTATTGCGTTGCTCGACTATATCCGCAATTGCACTCTTGCCTACGCCTTTGATCGCACCAAGCCCATAGATTATGGAGTTGTTGTCACTGGCGATAAACTTATAGTCGGATTGATTGACATTCGGCGGACAGATTTCCAGTCCCATCTCACGACATTCGTTCACCAACCCGAGTATCTTGTCGGTGTTGTCCATGTCCGAAGATAAAACAGCCGCCATAAATGCCGATGGGTATCTGGCCTTAAGCCAAGCAGTTTGGTATGATAGCAGGGCATAGGCAACAGAGTGCGATTTGTTAAAGCCGTACCCGGCAAATTTTTCCATCAAGTCAAAAATGTAGGCCGCCTGCTTTTCCGATATGTCATTTTTAAGTGCGCCTTCAATGAAAGTGGTGCGGTGTGCGGCCATTTCCTCGGGCTTCTTTTTACCCATGGCACGACGCAGCATATCGGCACCACCAAGGGTATAGCCAGCCAGTACCCGGGCGATCTGCATAACCTGTTCCTGATACAAGATGACACCGTAGGTCGGTTTTAGTATTGACTTTAGCCATGGGTGCGGATACTCAACAACTGCTCGACCATGCTTTCGGTTTACAAAGTCGTCCACCATACCGGATTGCAGTGGTCCAGGACGGAACAGTGCCATTAGTGCTACGATATCAGCAAAACAATCCGGTTGCAGTCGCATAATCAGGTCTTTCATACCACGCGATTCGAGCTGGAATACCGCTGTGGTGTTACAGGCCCCCAATAACCGGAAAACCTCGCGGTCTCCGCTGTCAATTCGACGAATGTCAATTTTCTGACCGGTCAGTTTTGCGACGTTCCTGATTGTCCAGTCAATAATGGTCAGCGTCCTCAGCCCCAAAAAATCAAACTTGACCAAGCCGATAGATTCTATATCGTCTTTGTCGAGTTGTGTAACAAGGCTGCCGCCTTCTTCACAGTACATCGGTGTAAAATCGGTCAGAGCGGAAGGAGCTATCACAACACCACCAGCATGCTTACTGACATTACGAGTCAGTCCTTCCAGCGGCTTGGCCAGATCAATCACGCTGCGCACTTCTTCGTCTTCATCATAAAACCTGAGAAGCTCAGGTTCTTCCTGCAATGCCTTATCCAGGGTCATGCCGATTTCAAATGGGATTAGCCTAGCGATCTTGTCTCCAACGGCATATGGATAACCCAATACACGGGCAACATCACGCACAACACCTCGTGCAGCCATGGTGCCGTAGGTAATAATCTGTGAAACTTTGTCACTGCCGTAACGCTTTGCCACATATTCGATAACATAGTCCCGTCTGTCCATACAGAAATCGATATCGAAGTCTGGCATGGAGATACGCTCTGAATTCAAAAATCGCTCGAATAGCAACTCATGGGAGATTGGATCGATATCCGTGATACCCAAGGCATAAGCCACGAGCGAACCGGCACCGGAGCCTCGCCCGGGACCAACAGGTACACCATTGTCTCTGGCCCACTGGATGAAGTCTGCGACAATCAGGAAGTAACCTGAAAAGCCCATGTCAATGATGACATCCAGCTCCACTTGCAGGCGTTCGTCATAGACTTGTACCTGATGATGCAATAATTTGACATCACGTAAAAACTCCAGACGCTCCTGCAAGCCGGCTTTTGATTGCTGAATCAGATATTTTTCGGCTGACAGGCCATTTGGTATCGGGAACTCAGGCAGAAAATTTCTATCCAGCGTCAGCCCCAGATTGCAACGCTGAGCTATGGCAACAGAGTTTTCTACCGCCTCAGGAAGGTCTGAAAACAGCTCTATCATCTCCTCAACACTACGTAGATACTGTTCTCTGGAATAATTTTTCCGGCGACGCGGATCATCCAACATACGACCCTCACCAATGCAGACGCGCGCCTCGTGGACTTCGAAGTCATTGATTGTCTGGAAACAAACATCATTGGTTGCAACAACAGGTGTCATCGTATCAACTGCCAGCCCAACGCATTCCCTCAGATACCGTTCCTCATCAGAACGACCAGTGCGTATCACTTCAAGATAGAAACGATCAGGAAACAGGGTTCTCCAAGAACGCAGATATTGTCTGGCTTCATCAATATTGCCGTTCAGCAGGGCACGTCCTATATCTCCCTCGCGACCTGCAGAAAGGGCTATAATCCCTTCGGTATGGGTGCTGAGCCAAGACTTATGCAACATAGGGGTGCCATGAATCTGACCTTCAACATAACCGCGACTGAGCAGTCCGGCCAGATTACGATAACCCTGTATATTCTGGCAGAGGAACACCATTCTAAATGGTGCGCTCGGCTGCGCTTTGTCACTTATCAAACATTCCGCACCAATAACGGGCTTAATGCCCGCACTCCAAGCCTCTCGGTAGAATTTGACCATAGCGAACATGTTTGATAGGTCGGTAACAGCCAACGCTGGCATACCCTGATCGGCGCATTGCTTTATCAGTGACTTGATCCGCGCCACACCATCGACAAGCGAGTATTCGGTATGAACATGCAGGTGAACAAATGTCGCCGGTGCCACCATCAGCCTTGCATAGCTTCACGCACAGGCCGGAAAAACCGACGATGATGGTGGATGACACCATGCTCTTTTATTGCCCGGATATGCTCTTTGGTCGCATAACCCTTGTGCTTGTTAAATCCATATTCCGGATAAACCTGGTGCATATTTATCATTTCCCGGTCACGTAATACTTTGGCAATAATAGATGCTGCGGCGATGCAGTCTGCACTGTCATCACCCTTTATGATTGTTGTAACCGGTTGGGAAATTCGTGGTGCCCGATTGCCGTCAACGAGTACGTGCTGTGGCATAATAGGCAATTGTTCGATTGCCCGTTTCATAGCAAGCATACTGGCATGTAAAATATTAATGTCGGCAATCTCCTCAACTTCCGCCCGACCAAAGGCATAAGCCATGGCATGTTTTCGGATGAGGATGTCCATCCACTCACGATGCGCTTGGCTCAATTTTTTCGAATCCCTGAGGCCTACCAGTGGCTGGTTCGGATGCAGGATTACGGCCGCTGCCATAACCGGCCCCGCCAGTGAACCGCGCCCCACTTCGTCAACTCCGGCGATCAGCATTGCACCATGCGTAAGGCTGAGGAAATTCTAACTAGTTCCAGATTGCCTGTGATATAGCGATATATCGCCAAGATCAATGACCCGGAGTCTGATGCAGGAGAACAACAATGTAATGGCTGTTTTCCCTGATCCGGCAAGCCCGGGATGTACTTATACAGAGATCCTTTAAGGCCTTCTCTTACTCTATCCATTGAGTATTTCCATCACAGCATCAGCAGCACGCTCGCTGGCATTGCAACGTAGCAATTTGTGTACTTTTGTAAATTCCTGCTTGAGCTTTCTGATCTCTTCAGGTGAGTCATTGAGACGCTGTATTTCATTGGCAATAGCAGTCGGTCGGGCTTTTTCCTGATATAGTTCCAAGACAATGTCCTGTCCGGCCAAGTGGTTAGGCAATGCATAGCGGTCTACGATAAGTTTTTTTTTCATGTACCACCAAGTTGAAGCCGCCATTTTATATGCCACGACCATTGGCCGTTTACACAACAGAGCTTCCAGTGCTGCGGTACCCGAAGCAACCATGAGCAGATCAGATGCCACTATAACGTTTTTTGCTTGTCCATCGTATAAATGGACGGGAACTCCCGGGATTTGCCTGCCGATCATTTGTTCAAATATACCCCGGATTCCTGGTACCGCCAGTGGCACCACAAATTCCCAGTTGGGATGCATGTTATGTAATCTGGCCACTGCCTGACAAAATATCGGACCAATTTTCTGCACTTCTTTGCAGCGGCTTCCGGGCAATACGCCGATAATAGTTTTGTCCTGAGGAAGATTTAATTGCACTCTCGCCCGACCTTGGTCTGGCTGAAGCTCAATAGCGTCCGCCAGCGGATGTCCGACGTATGTCACCGAAATATGATGCTGCTGATAAAATCTGGCCTCGAATGGAAATAAGGTTAACATTCGGTCCACAGCTCGCCTGATCTTGTTTACACGCTCTGTACGCCATGCCCAAACTGACGGGCTGACATAGTGGATGGTTCGAATACCTTTCTTTCTCAGCTTGAACTCCAGACCGAGATTGAAGTCAGGAGCATCAACTCCAATCATTAAGTCCGGTGGATTATTGATCAGATATTTATGGAACTTGCAACGTATGCCGTAAATTTCAGGGAGTCTCCCCAGTGCCTCGGCAAATCCCATAACTGCCAACCTGTGCTGCGCAAAATGCGCGTCACAACCCGCCTCAATCATGCGTGGCCCCGCAATACCAATAAAGCTTACATCTGGTAACCGCCGTTTTACAGCTTCTATAAGACCCGCTGCAAGGTAATCGCCTGAAACTTCTCCGGCAACAATAGCGATGGTAGTCATGAATATCAGCGGATAATACCGCGTTCGGACATACGCAAAAATTCAAGCAGCCGTTTTACTTCCTCATGTTGTTGTGCTATGGCGTCCAGTTCATCAATTGCTTCACGAAGCCGTAAACCCGATTTATAGATAAGTTTATATGCCCGCCGAACCACCTTTATCTGGTCCATGGTGAAACCCGTGCGCTTAAGACCCTCCGTATTAATTCCACGTGGCTCAGCCGGATTTCCGTCCAGCATGGTATATGGAGGAACATCACTCTTTATAACGCTACCCATACCCGTGAAAGCGTGATAACCGACCCGACAGAACTGATGGATAACCGTAAAAGCGCCCAGTATGACCTTGTCTTCAATCTTTACATGACCAGCCAGCGTCGCTCCATTGGCAAAAATAGTGTTGTTGCCAATCTGACAATCATGAGCCAAGTGAACATACGCCATGATCCAGTTATCATCGCCTACGCTGGTTTTACCACTGCCCTGCATGGTACCACGATTAAACGTGCAATATTCACGAATCACATTACGATCACCAATAATAAGCTCGGTGGGTTCGCCGACATATTTCTTGTCCTGAGGTGCATCACCCAGTGAATTGAACTGGTAAATTTTATTGCTTTTGCCGATTTTGGTTGGACCATTAATCACAACATGAGAACCAATCCGGGTACCAGAATCAATTTCTACATCTCTGCCAATGATCGTAAAAGGACCAATCTCCACGTCACTCGCTATCTTTGCATGCGGGTCGATTATGGCTTGCGGTGCCATTATGGCTGCTTGACCGTGCACATCAGTTCAGCGCTCACCGTCAATTGATCTTCAACGTGACACTTTCCATCAAAAACATAGATACCAAGCCTGGATTTTAGAAATTCCACGTCTATACGAAGCTGGTCACCAGGTATCACGGGACGCTTGAATCTGGCTTTGTCTACGCCGGTAAGATAATAAGCCGAGCCACCTGCAACCTGTATATCATCGTTTTGAAATACCAGTATGCCAGCCGCTTGGGCCATCGCCTCAATCATCAGAACACCCGGCATAATAGGTTCTTGTGGAAAATGTCCGGAAAACTGGGGTTCGTTAGCCGTTATATTTTTAATGGCCATAATCGTTTTGCCCGGCACCAGTGCAAGTATCCGATCAATCATTAAAAACGGATATCGATGTGGCAAAAGTGCTTCAATTTCTTCAATGTACATCAAGCTCAATTGTATAATCCTCCAAGTGTCCGGCTTAATTCCCGACCTTGTTATCTTGCTTAACCTGATCAAATTTCTGCTCTAGCTTTTTCAATCGTTTTGCTATATCATCCAGTTGTGTAAAGCGAGCAAAGCTTCTCTTCCATGTGGCATTTGTTTGTAGCGGTGTGCCTGATGAATAAACGCCAGCCGTTTCTACTGATTTGGTGACCATGGATTGGGCGGTAAGATGAACATCGTCTGCAATCTTCAGATGCCCCAGAATCAAACCCA
Source organism: Gammaproteobacteria bacterium (assembly GCA_028289815.1). Lineage (GTDB taxonomy): Bacteria > Pseudomonadota > Gammaproteobacteria > JAJDYQ01 > JAJDYQ01 > JAJDYQ01. The sequence continues at coordinate 23,123 of JAPYNQ010000059.1, forward strand.
TCCCGCCTATTGTACAACGGCAACCGATTTCAGCACTACCTGCGATGCCTGTGCATCCGGCAATAGCCGTATGCTCACCTATCCGAACGTTGTGACCTATCTGTATTTGATTATCCAGCTTTACACCATCACCAATTATAGTATCTTCAATGGCACCTCTGTCTATTGTTGTGCTTGCACCTATTTCAACGTTATCACCAATAATAACCCGACCAAGCTGTGGGACTTTAACCCATTTCTCTCCGTCCTGCGCTATGCCAAAACCATCGGAACCAATAACAGTGCCCGCATGGACCAGTACATTACATCCTAAAACACATTGCTTGTATATCGTAACACTAGAATGCAAATTAACGTTTTCACCAATAACAACATCATCAGAAATAACACAGCTTGGACCGATGCGGGAGTTATTACCGATAGAAACATTTGCCCCAATAACAACATTCGCCTCTAGGATTACTCCCTCTCCCACTTTTGAGGAGTCATCGACCACAGCACTCGGATGGATTTCTCCGGCAGCAATCGTATCGTTATCGCTGCGGCTGATATATCCGGCCACCCGAGCATAGCAGACATAAGGGTTATCATGTATCAGAGCTGCAACTGGACATGAAAGAGCATCGCTAGGCCGGAGTATTACTGCCGATGCTCTGGTTGTTTCCAGATATCGGGCGTATTTACGATTGGCTAAAAAAGTAATCCCACCTGCCTTGCCATCATACAGAGTACAGACCCTATCAATCTTTATCTGCGGATCTCCCTTTAACTTACAGCCCACATATTTTGCCAGATCACCTAAAAGGTAAACCATATGTACCCCTCAGTTAATCTGTAAAGTAGATCATCGCAATTACTTGCCCACGTTCTTCTTGAATTCTTCACGAAGAATTTTCAGAACTTTCTCTGTGACATCTATACGCTCGCTTGCATATACAACCGAATCACCGACAATAAGGTCAAATTCCTCATCTTTCGCAAGCTTAACAATAGCTTCGTTAATATACTTTTGCAGCTTCGCCATTTCGCGATTACGCGCCAAGGAAAAATCCTCACGGAAATCATCAAGGTCGCGTTGCAGCTCGCGACGAGTCTTGGAAATATCAACTTCCAGTTTTTTGCGAGCTTCATTGGACATTGTACTCCCATCACGCTTCAAGATCTCTTCCTGACGACGTAGCTCCTTTTGCTTGTTCACCAGATCGGTATCACGTACCTTAAACTCAAGTTCGACCTTTTCTTTCGCTGCCCTCGTTTGTGGTGCCTTATCCAGCAAATCAACCGGATTAACAAAGCCAATTTTTGACATCTCAGCATTCGTGATTCCAGTATGGAAAAAAAGCAGGAGAGTAGTAAAAATTATTTTAACATGTAAATTATTGACCACAGTACACCTCATACATTGAAACTTTAATAGGTTGTCCCAAAGGTAAATTGAAATCTCTGAATTTTATCATCATCTTCATCGTTTAACGGATATGCCCAACTTGCTTTCAGCGGACCTATCGGCGACAACCAGCGCATACCAATACCGGCAGAATAACGCAGTTCATCCAATGCAAAGTCACCTGTTTCTGCGAACACATTTCCCGCATCCAAAAACGTACCGAACCGCCAGGCTCTGTCATCCTCATCAAAAAAAGGCATGGGCATTAAAAACTCCGCATTTCCGACAACCCTGAAATCTCCACCAAAAGGCTCTCCTTCGGAATCTTTGGGGCCCAGAGTATTATCTTGGAATCCACGCACCGATGCGACCCCTCCCGCATAAAAATGTTCAAGGAAAGGCAAATCATCAAGATCTCCATAGCCATCACCGATTCCCAGCTCACCATTTAGCAGTAAGGTAATGCGGCGTGTTAAAGGGACATAGGTCTGGTGACGATAGGTGATTCGATAGTATTCCAAATCACTGCCGGGGAAGGTAAATTCACCACTGATAAGATTATAGGTACCACGATCAGCGAGTAGAGCAACTCGATTACGTCTATCACCTACCCAGCTTGCGACCGCTACCAGATTTTTATAGGCATCGTCCTGGTTGGCAGCAAAATCCCTTATTTCTATAGGTGCTCCACTTGCCAGCTTCAGCTCCAGACGTTCATAACCAAAACCAGCAAATATGGTGTTTGTCTCCGAAACCGGAAATCCATAGTTTACCCTCATCAGAAGCTGATCAGTCGTATAATCGGATGTCCCCAGTTCTTCTGCATCCCGCTCCTTGAGTAGCACGTTGAAACCTCGGCTCACTCCGTCAGCCGTATAATACGGATTCATATAATTCAAGCCATAAGCTGTATCAGCCTCACGGGTGCTGATACTGAAGCCAAACCGCGTACCTGATCCCAAAAAGTTATCTTGGGTAACGGATGTGCTTAACAATAGGCCCTGAGATTGCGAGAAACCAATACCCGCGGTCAGTGCTCCAGACGGCTGCTCAACAACAGAGTAATTGATATCAACCTGATCAGGGTTGCCCGGCACCGAGGGTGTTTCGACATTGACTTGGTTAAAATAGCCCAGTCGCTCCAAGCGCGTGGTTGATTGCTCTACACTCTTGGTAGACATCCAGGAATTTTCTATCTGGCGCAGTTCACGACGAATGACTTCATCCTTTGTTTTAGAGTTGCCGGACACATTGATTCGCCTAACATAGACTCGACGCCCCGGGTCCACAAAAAAAGTCAGCGAAACCGTTTTATCCTGTTCATTGACATCCGGAATAGCATTAATATTCGCAAATGCATAGCCGTCATTTGCCATCAATTCGGTAAGGCTATCAGTGCTATCGACAATAAGCCGGCGGGAAAATACATCACCATTCCTAACCTTGACCGCCTTGAACAGTTCCTCGTCAACATACAGTAGCTTGCCTGACACTTTCACGTCCGAAACTCTGTATTGACCCCCTTCAGTAATGTTAATGGTGATATAGATATCCTGTTTGTTCGGCGTAATTGATACCTGCGTGGAGTCAATATTGAATTTCAGATACCCTCGGTTCAGATAATATGAGCTGAGCGTCTCCAAGTCTGAAGCCAGCTTCTGCTTGGAATATTGATCATTCCTAGAGAAAAATGAGTACCAAGCCGGAAGAGTCAGCTCGAACTGCTCTAACAACTCATCATCATCGAAAGCTGTATTACCAACAATGTTGATTTCCTTGATCCTAGCGACTTTACCTTCGGATATATCAATTCGAATAGCCACTCTGTTGCGTTCAACAGGGGTCGCAGTGGAAGTGACCTTCACCGAATACTTACCGTTAGCATAGTATTGACGACGCAGCTCATCTTCAACAGTTTCAAGGATGGCCTGCTTGAACACCTCTCCCTCAGACAACCCAATACCTTTTAGGGCTTCCTTGAGTTCTTCGTTATTAAATTCCTTATTTCCTGAAAACTCGACACTGGCAATCGCAGGCCTTTCCTCCACAACCACAATCAGGGTATTACCCTGTCGCTCCAGCCGGATATCCTGAAAGTAGCCACTCTTGTACAAGGCACGAATTGCTTCGGCATAACGGGACTCACTTAGCTCTTCTCCAATCTTAACCGGGAGATAGTTAAAAACCGTGCCAGCAGCAATTCGTTGGATACCCTCAATACGGATATCCTCAACCATAAAGGTATCTGCGAATGCAGACGTAACGAAACCACAGCCAATAAAAAAAGTGAGTAGTGCTCTATAGCAAATTGATTTCATTATATTTTAGTTCCATTGAGTCAGTTTCAGCCAAATAGCCGGCTAAAGTCGTTATAAAACGCTAATCCCATGATAAATAGTAAAAGTATCAGCCCGATTTGCTGGCCTGTTGCCATAGCACTATCAGATAACGGCTTACCGCGCACGAATTCTATAATGTAATAGAGCAAATGTCCTCCATCCAGCATAGGTATGGGCAACATATTTAAAACGCCCAAGCTAATACTGATAAGAGCCAGAAAACGCATGTACTCCAGCCATCCCAGCTCTGCAGTCAGTCCAGCATAATGGGCGATCGTTATTGGTCCACTGATATTTTTATATGACGCTTCGCCAATAATCATGCGACCAATCATCCTGATCATGAGCACGGATAAATCCCATGTTTTCGCCATCGCCTCGGCAACAGCTCTGAACGGATTATATGAAGTCTCCACATAATGCCGCTGGCGCACCTCTTCGGGAATATGGCCGCGTACCCCAATTCGTCCAATATCTCTGCCCTCAACACGGATGCGCTCCGGTATAACCATAAGCTCTAGCTGTTCAGAATATCGTTCTACTACGACATGAACGGATTCGCCCGGTCTTTCGCTGATATGATGCACCCACTGTGACCAGTTTTGAATACTCTCTCCATCTGCACTCACTATAAGGTCACCCCGGCGAAAGCCTGCCCTGTGCGCCGGGCCTCCCCGAGTTACCTCACCTATCCATACAGGCGGACTCCAGCGCCTTAAACCGAGATTAGTCACAACCCCTCTATCATCAATTAATCCAGCTCTATCCGTAAGAGAAAGCCGGTAATGATGCAGACTACCCGTATGGGTCTGCGTATAGATATCCAAGTGAGTATCTGCTATGGCGGCCTCCAGCAATGCATTGTTAACCATTGTCCAGCTGGCGACTTCAACGTCATTGACGCGGATAATCTGCTCACTGGCTCTCATACCGGCATTTGCCGCGATAGAATCTTCAATTACTTCACCAATCATAGCAATCTGCCCGGGCATACCAACGGTGTACATTAGCCAGTAGGCCACAATCGCAAAGATGAAATTCAATAGCGGACCGGCAAATACGATCAAGGCCCTCACGGAAAGCGGCTTGTGATTAAAGGCCAAATGCCTGTTAGCTTTACCAACCTCATCGCCTTGTTCACCCAGCATCCGAACATAACCACCCAAAGGTATTACCGCTAGCACGTATTCGGTTCCATCAGCGGCTTTATGCATCAACAGCGGCTTTCCGAATCCAACTGAGAACTTCAGGACTTTTACTCCCAGCCTTCGAGCTACCCAGAAGTGCCCAAACTCATGAACCGTCACCAGAATACCAATGGCAACGATGAAAAAAATGATGCTCTGCAAAATTTCCACTATGTGGCCCTGGAGGCCAGCAGAACTTCGGCAGTAACACGAGCCTGCCGGTCTGCCTCAAGAATAATCTCAAGAGAGTCCGCCGGACGCTTTTCCACGGTTTGCAATACCTGCTCAATCAGCTCAGAGATTTGAGTAAACTTCAATCGATTGTTAAGAAAAGCATCAACTGCAACTTCATTGGAGGCATTTAATATAGTTGACGATGTGCCGCCCTCTTGAAGGGACTCATAGGCTAGCCCCAAGCATGGAAATTTCTGCATATCAGGTGCCTCAAAATTCAGTTGCGCAATATCTAAGATATTCAGTGGCTCAACTCCTGCTTCGCAGCGTTCAGGCCAAGCCAGACTGTGAGCAATCGGTGTCCGCATGTCGGGATTGCCCAGCTGTGCCAGTACTGATCCATCAGAATACGCAACCATGGAGTGAATGACACTTTCAGGATGTATGACCACTTGGATATCATGGATCGGCACACCAAAAAGCCAGTGAGCCTCAATAATTTCGAGTCCTTTATTCATCATTGTTGCGGAGTCAACAGAAATCTTGCGTCCCATATCCCAGTTTGGATGTGCAGTGGCTTGGTCAGGTGTTACCGAATCAAGCAGCTCCAACGGTGTTGTTCTAAAAGCTCCCCCGGATGCCGTCAGCAGTATACGTTTGACACCCACCCGGGACAGACCATCTCTGAAATTGGTGGGCAGAGACTGAAAAATTGCATTGTGCTCACTGTCAATAGGCAATAGCTCGGCACCGCCTTCACGAACAGTGCGCATAAAAATGTCTCCGGACATGACCAGTGCTTCCTTGTTAGCAAGTAATACGCGCTTACCGGTTTTTGCCGCCGCCAGCGCAGACAAAAGCCCTGCCGCTCCAACAATTGCAGCCACTACGTAGTCAACATCCTCTCTGGAAGACACGTACTCCAGAGATTCGGCACCAGATAGCACCTGAACATCTGTATCAGCCAGACTGGTTGCCAACCTTTCAGCCGCAACTTCGTTGACCATTACTGCCAACTTCGGCTGGTGAGTACGGCATATTTCAGTCATGCGTTTAACATTGTTATTGGCCGTCAGGGCAACCACTTTATATTGATGCGGATACCTAGAAAGCACATCCAGTGCACTCCGGCCGATAGAACCAGTTGCACCAAGTATCGTCATACCGATTCGATTTTCAGAGTCTCCCATCACTGTATGTCCGGTATGAGTGCAGGAAACCAACCCAACGCCAACACATAGAGAGGAGCCGCGGCTGTAAGGCCATCAATTCTATCCATAACACCACCATGGCCCGGAAATATACTACCGCTATCCTTCAATCTGGAAGATCGCTTTGCCACGCTCTCAAGCAAATCTCCAGCTACTGAAAAAACACCTCCAAGCAGCGCCAAACTGATAAATTGCAACAAATGAATATCATTAAGCTCCAGAAGGCATCCTAACAGGAAAGCCACGATAATCACTGCAACAAGCCCGCCGTAAACACCTTCCAAAGATTTACCCGGACTAATCGTCGGTGCCAACTTGGTAATGCCTGCCAAATTACCAGTGAAATAAGCACCGGAATCAACCGCCCACATCAGCGCGAAGAACGACAACAGAAGATACAAGCCATTACTTCCCAAGGAGTGCAGCCATAGCAGGGAAATCCAAGGCGGAATCAGCAGAATAAACCCGATTAAACTACAAAAATACGTATTAACCATGCTTGACAACATTTTTTCCACCGGAGTCACCGTCAACCAAGCAAACACCAATAACCACCAAACAAACGAAAAATACAGTACATATAAGATGGTATCCCCTTGGCTTATCCAGTTATAGCCATACCACATGGATACCCCGAGCAGGCCGACATAGAACAGCCGAGGCACAACGCCAGCAAATCCTGACAGGCGTGACCATTCCCAACCACCTACCAGAATAATGATCCCCAAAAATATGGCGAGGCGACCAGTAGATAGCCAGATAATCACCGCAAGCAGTAACGGGATGAGTACCAGTGCCGTGAGAATACGGTCTTTAAGCATGAGAAATTTTTCTGGATACCACTTGTTCCGAGGTCATCCCATAGCGGCGTTGGCGCTTAGCGTAATCTTTTAACGCCATACCAAAAGCCATTTCATTAAAGTCAGGCCACAAAGTATCGGTAAAATAAAGCTCCGTATAAGCCAGTTGCCAGAGAAGAAAATTACTTATGCGGTGCTCTCCTCCAGTGCGGATAAACAGGTCCGGTGCCGGAATATCAATTGTGGAAATATTTTCAGCCAATAATTCCTCTGTAATATTTTCCGCGTCAATTTCCTTTGACTGCACCTGCTCGACCAGACGTTGTGCAGCTTGCGTTATATCCCACCGCCCACCGTAGCTCACGGCGATAACCAACGTCAGCATATCATTGGAAACTGTCTGCGTTTCAGCATCTTCCATTGCGTACTGAACATTGACCGGGATGTGATTCCGATCACCAATAAAACGTACCCGGACACCGTTCTCATCCAGTTCCTTAATCTCGCTACCCAGTGCGGTCAGCAATAAATCCATTAGCAAACCAACTTCTGTACGCGGTCGCCTCCAGTTCTCGCTGCTAAAGGCAAATAATGTTAGATAACGAATGTTATTCCTAAGACAGGCACCAACAATATTCCTGACAGACTTTACGCCTTGGCGATGCCCTTTATGACGAGGTTCGCCACGCATTTTCGCCCAACGCCCGTTACCATCCATAATAATAGCAACATGCCCCGGTATCGCTAGGACGGTATTGTCAGCAGCAACCTCCATAAGTGCTAGATCTCCAGAAGCTCTTTTTCTTTTTCCGCAACCATAGCATCAACTCTGGCAACAAATTTATCCGTCAATTTTTGAATCTGGTCAGATCCCCTTCGCTCATCGTCTTCGGCAATCATTCTTTCCTTGACCATAGCCTTCAAGTCGCCGTTGGCATCGCGACGAATATTGCGTATCGCAACCTTTGCGCCTTCGGCTTCGCCTTTAACAACCTTGATCAGATCGCGTCGGCGCTCTTCCGTAAGGATTGGCATCGGAATGCGAATAACAATTCCCGCCGTACTAGGAGTAATACCCAAATCAGAAGCCAAGATGGCTTTCTCAATAACCGGTATCATGTCCTTTTCATAAGCGGTAACAACCAAGGTGCGCGCATCCTCGGCAACAATACTTGCCACATTATGAAGCGGCACTTCCGAACCGTAGTACTCCACCTTAATATGATCAAGAAGGCTTGCATTGGCCCGGCCCGTGCGTATTTTTGTAAGCTCCGCCGCCAACGCATCCAGCGACTTGCCCATTCTGCGCCTAGCATTCTCTATGGTTTCTCCAATCATTCTCTATTCCCTTACTTAATCAGACTAATTAACCAGCGTACCGACACTGTCACCCAGCATCAGACGCTTCAGTGCACCTTTTTCTTTAATATTCAGTACCCGAAAGGGTAGATTGTTATCCCGACATAATACAATCGCTGTGGCATCCATCACACCTAACCTCCTTGACAGTGCCTCGTCATAAGAAATCCGGCTATACCGGGTAGCATCAGGTTTTTTTACAGGGTCGGCCGAATAAACACCATCAACCTTGGTCGCCTTTAGCAGAATATCTGCACCAATCTCGACTGCACGTAAACTGGCTGCAGAATCGGTGGTAAAGAACGGGTTACCCGTACCCGCCGCGAATATGACCACTCGCCCTTTCTCAAGGTGTCGTAACGCACGGCGGTGAATGTAATCCTCACACACCTCATTGATTGAAACCGCAGACATTACGCGCACCAACAAATTGGTTTTCTCAAGGGCCTGCTGCATCGCAAGTGAATTAATAACAGTTGCCAACATTCCCATATGGTCCGCAGTTACCCGATCCATGCCGCTGGCTCCCGAACTGGTACCGCGAAATATATTGCCACCACCAATCACCACACCCACCTCCACACCTAAACTGGTAACAGATCTAATCTCGGACGCAACAAAAGCAATCATTTCCGGGTCAATACCATAATCACCCGACCCCGTCAGCGCCTCGCCACTAAGCTTGAGAAGGATACGTTTAAAGGTCGGCGAATCAGCCATTACTGTGCGGCTTTCGCTTGGGACTTAACTTCTTCGGCGAAGTTTTCTGCTTTCTTTTCAATACCTTCACCCAGTTCAAAACGAGTGAATGAAACCACCTTGGCATCACTTGCCTTGAGTAGCTCTTCGACAGTCCTGCGCTCCGATGCCGGCAACTCGGTGTCCTTGACAAAAGTCTGACTCAGCAGGGCAATTTCCTTCAAAAATTTGTTCATGCGCCCGACAACCATCTTTTCAGCAGTATCGGCGGGCTTGCCTCTTCGCTTTGCCTCCTCTTTTGCCTGCTCCGCCAAAACGGTTCTTTCTTTTTCCAGTACTTCTGGACCAACTGCATCAGCATCAATGAACTGAGGCTTGGATGCCGCGATATGCATTGCGATATCCTTGGCCAAAGCAGCACTACCGCCCTCAAGCGCAACAATCACGCCAATACGTGCCGTTGGACCGACTTTGTGCAGATAGCTCCCCAGATTGCTGCCTGTAACAACCTCGAAGCGACGAACACCCATGTTTTCACCAACTTTACCGATTAGGTCTTTCAAACTATCAGCCACTGAGACACCATCATCTTCCAAAGACAAGGCATTCAGGGCATCAAGGTCCACCGGACGACCCGCAAGCACACGTTTTGCCACTGCCTCGACATAAGCAGTAAAGTCATCGTTCCTAGCGGTAAAGTCCGTCTCACAGTTTACTTCCAGAATCACCATGGCGCGGTTGTCTCCCATAATTGCTACAACGCCTTCAGTGGCAATGCGCCCCACTTTCTTGTCCGCCTTCGCTGCGCCCGCCTTGCGCAGCAGATTCGCAGCAGCATCCATGTTGCCATTAGCCTCAACCAGAGACTTTTTACATTCCATCATACCTGCACCGGTACGCTCGCGCAGTTCCTTAACCATCACAGCAGTAATCACCATTTAAATGACCCCTCAAAATACAAACCATAAAGACCGGGATGAAGCCCGCAGGGTAGATGTGATTATCCTTCGCCTTTTTCGGGCACCTCGACAACCACCTTTTCGTTGAAGTCAATATCCTGATCCTCAATCCTGTGCCTACCTCCAGTAGTGACCGCCCTAATCAACGTGGTAACCAGCTCCAGTGTCGTACGGTATCTCTTGGCTTTACCGCTTAGGCGATCAGATAATTTCTGCCGCCCACTAGCGGTTAGCTCGCCATTTACAATGAGTTTATTCCGCCGCCAATAGCCATACACCTTTTTCCCCATCGTAGCTTTGAGCAAATCGGGATGATGCGACTTATCAGACGGCGTGATACCACTGGTCTCGGAAAATGTAACCATGCCAGATGCCACAAAACAGGCAATCAAATAGGCCGATTTGGAAGCTTCGCTCGGTAATAACTCGTTCGGGGCATCACAGCTGACAATATAATAAGCTGGGTGCTGCTCAACCGGCTCAGACTTGGCACTTTCTTTTTTAGAAACAACTTTTTCTCCGACGACCTTACTCGCTGATTCTGCCTCAGCAGATTTTCCTTGTGCAGCACTCTCCGAAGCTACGGCTTCGGACTCTCCCGGGGAGGCGATCATTATTTTTTTCTTGGTAGTAATTTTTGCGGCTTTTTTAGTCACCTTCTTTTCGATTGATCCAGGCTTGTCTTCCTGCATTTCAACGAACTCATCACTTCCCACATGTGTGGGCACCGACTGGCGACCTTCGACAATGGCATCGGCAACTGCTTCCGCATAAAGGGTAATCGCCCGAATAGCGTCATCATTACCCGGAATAACGTAATCAACATTATCAACCTTATTGTTTGTATCAACTATGCCAACAACCGGGACTCTCAGCTTATTTGCTTCGCAAACGGCGATATTCTCATAACCCACGTCAATCACGAAAATTGCGTCGGGCAAGTAGTTCATATTACGAATTCCACCTAGGCTTTTGTGCAACTTCTGTGCTTCTCGACGCAGACCCAATGCCTCTTTTTTGCTCAGACGATCCATACGACCATCTTCTTCCATAGACTCAATACTCTTCATGCGCTCAACAGACTGACGCACGGTTTTGAAGTTTGTTAACATACCACCCAGCCAGCGCTGACTCACATAGGGCATTTCACAGCGTTTAGCTGCTCGGGCAACCGGATCGCGCGCCGCACGCTTGGTGCCTACAAAAAGAATTTTACCGTTATTGGCAGCCACTGTTCCTAGATAATTGAGCGCACCGCTCAACATCGGCAGGGTTTTTTCAAGATTAATAATGTGGATCTTGCCTCGATGACCGAATATGTAGGGAGCCATCCGAGGGTTCCAGTAACGGGTCTGATGACCAAAGTGAACGCCAGCTTCAAGCAGCCGGCGCATGGTGACATTTGCCATTATATTACTCCAGATTGTATGGGTTAATTCTCCGCACTACCCCGACGGGCAACCCGCAGATCAAATAGAACCAAGGCACCCACCCGCCGTGACGGTATGCGTTTGTATTTACAAAAATACCAGACAGCCAATACCCGACTTATAATACCCAGCCGCCGACTTGCGCAACGGGCGGACACTTTATAACATACCGGTGGTTTCTAACAAAGCACTTTGCTGAAAAACTGGAAATTCTTCATAATCAGGTAGAAATTCTGAGATTATCTCATGGCAGTCAGCATCAAAACATCTGAGGAAGTAGAAAAAATGCGCGTAGCCGGGCAACTGGCCGCCGAAGTACTTGATATGATCGGTCCCTACGTCAATGCTGGAGTAACCACTGGCGAACTTAACGATATCTGTCACGACTATATCGTAAATACCCAAAATGCCATTCCGGCACCACTGAACTACCGGGGATTCCCAAAATCAATCTGCACGTCCATCAACCACCAAGTCTGTCATGGCATTCCAGGAGATAAACGCCTCAAAAAGGGAGATATTGTCAATATCGACATTACCGTCATCAAGGACGGCTATCATGGAGACACCAGTCGCATGTTTTCGATTGGCGAAACATCGCTCCTCGCTAAAAGAGTCACCCGAATTGCCTATGACTGCATGTGGATCGGTATAAAGCTGGTTAAGCCGGGAACCCGGCTCGGCGATATAGGCCACGCTATTCAAATTTGTGCGGAGTCACAAAACTGTTCGGTGGTTCGGGACTATTGCGGTCATGGTATTGGCAGGGCATTTCATGAAGAACCCCAAGTATTACATTATGGTAAAGCGGGCACCAGCCTGATGCTGGAGCCTGGCATGATCTTCACCATTGAACCCATGATCAATATCGGCCAGAGGTATACCAAACTTCTGAGTGACAAATGGACTGTCGTTACTAGGGACAGAAGCCTGTCGGCACAATGGGAGCATACCATTCTTGTTACCGAGGACGGATATGAAGTACTCACTCTCAGCCCTACTGATAAAGGCCGCCAAGCTCCACCTAACTGGCATTAGTCATGTCCACGGCAGAGTTCGCGCCCTATGCACCCGTACTGGAAATACTGACAGTTGATTTAGACGATAAGCCGACATCCATTACCGCCTTCAAAAAAGCACTTTCCTCAGGACGAAATATACTGCAGGAACGCTTTCGGGCAGGTTCGTCGCCGAGAAAATTAACACGAGGCTATGCCCGATTTATTGACGAGGTATTGATACTGGCTTGGCAACCTGAACTTGCTCCTCATACGAAAGAGGCTACCCTGCTAGCTGTGGGCGGCTATGGCAGGAACGAGCTTTTTCCTTGCTCTGATATTGATCTCATGGTTCTGACCAGAGACAGTTTATCGGCGACAGCGAAGGAGAAGATACAAAAATTTCTTACCTTCCTTTGGGACATCGGTCTGGAGGTCGGACACAGCGTCCGAACAGTAAAAGAAACCGTCACCGAAGCAAAAAATGACATCACCGTTATTACCAATCTTCTTGAAGCCCGGCCGCTCAAAGGTTCTTCTGTTCTTTATGACCGGATACGCAGAGCGACTGCAAACAAACGCCTGTGGCCCAGCAAAAAATTCTATGCCGCCAAGATCCAAGAGCAGGAAAAGCGCCATAAGAAATACGAAGGTACGGCCTATAAGCTGGAACCTAATATCAAGGAAAGTCCAGGTGGGCTAAGGGATATTCATACCATTGGCTGGATAGCAAAACGTCACTTTGAAACCCGTAAAATCACGATACTCAAAGATTCTGGTTTTTTAACTGAGGAGGAATTCAAAACTTTGCAGGAAGGCCGCGAGTATTTAAGCAAAATACGGATTTCATTACATTTATTAACAGACCGAGGCGAAGACCGTCTGTTATTCGATTTTCAACGCACCTTGGCCAAGCAGTTTGGCTACGAGGGCCGAGGTAATGAACCAATTGAACAATTCATGCAGAAATACTATCGCACAGTCATGGAACTAGGTCGGCTAAGTGAAATGCTGATTCAGCATTTCGATGAGGCCGTGCTACCCCAAGCATTCTGGCGTCCACGACGCATCACGCAACTTAATCGGCGTTTTCAGGTACATTATGGCTATCTTGAAGTGATCAATGAAGATATATTCAGACGTTATCCTCAGGCACTTCTGGAAGTATTCCTTTTGCTCCAGCAGCATCCGGAACTTAAAGGTGTACGCGCTTCAACGATTCGCCTGATTCGACATTATCGTCACCAAATAGATGATGTATCCCGTGATGACAGCCGGACGAAAAGCTATTTCTTGGAGATTCTACGGCAACCATGCGGTATCACTCGCGAGTTACGCCGCATGAACCGCTATGGCATCCTAGCCGCTTATTTGCCAGAGTTTGAAAATATCGTCGGCAGAATGCAATACGATCTGTTTCATACCTATACAGTTGATGAGCACACCCTATTTGTTATTCGTAATCTGAGACGCTTCACAGTGCCTGAACATCACCATGAATTTCCGCTGTGCAACCAGATCATGGCGACCCTGCCAAAACCGGAGATCATCTATATCGCCGGCCTTTACCACGACATTGCCAAGGGTCGAGGCGGTGACCATTCCAGTCTCGGCGCCGTCGATGCACGCGCTTTCTGTGAGCGCCATAACCTGAGTGGATACGATACTGACCTGATATGCTGGCTGGTGGAAAACCACCTTTCAATGTCTTCCACATCACAGAAACAAGATATTTCTGACCCGGATGTCATCGAGAAATTCGCTCGTCACATCGCCGACAATACGCGACTGAATTATCTCTACGTCTTGACTGTTGCTGATATATGTGCAACCAATCCATCGTTATGGAATAACTGGAAGGCAAACCTGCTTAGCGATCTGTACCATGCCTGCAGAAACATGTACCGCCATGGACTAGGATCCAAGGAACTGGAAAAACTCAGTATTGAGTCCCGCCGTAAAGAGGCAAGTGACCACCTTTTAAAATCTGGCATAATCAGCACCCAGTTACAAACACTATGGGACCGTATGCCGCGTGAGTATTTCCTGCGTCACTCTGCAGACACCATTGTCTGGCATTCCACTACCATTCTTGGTTGTTCGGATAGCACGCCGCCTATCGTAAGCTGTCGTTATGACGCACAGCGCGGTGTCAACAATGTGTTTATATACACCAGTGACCAAATCAGCCTATTTGCGCACTGCGCCAGCGCTCTGTCACAATTACAATTAAATATTCTTGACGCCCGAATCCTAGAAACCAATGACAGCTACGTGCTAGATACCTTTGTTGTGCTCAACGAGCAGGGCAAACCCATCAGCAACCCTGCAGACCTGGATATTATTGAAAACCGTGTACTGGAAGAAATCCAACTAGGTAACGCGCCAGTACGCCAGCGCATGGTCACCATTCCTAGGGCCTTAAAACAATTTACATTAAGAACCTCAGTGACATTTGAACAGGACAAGCGCTTGCAACGCACCCTGTTGAGGTTGCGCACTACCGACAGACCGGGCATACTAGCCGGTATCGGTCAGGTGTTCATGGAGCACAATGTGCGTCTTTATAATGCGAGAGTTGCCACATTTGGTGAACGTGTCGAGGATGTTTTTTATATTACCACTCAGGATAAACGGTCAATTACCGACGAACTTCAGCTGGAGAACCTGAAGATGGCGATTATAGATACATTGTCCGTCCACAATGACTTGCCTGAATAACAGGCTGGCTAATGCCTCTATACGTCATAAATGGGCAACATATCCGTGACCTCTCGCCAAGCTGTTCGACCAAGCCTCACACAGCACTATCAGGAATAGATCATTTGATAGTATACACGCAAAAACCCGATACTGATGACCGGAACCCAAGGTATCCCTTATCTGCTGACCGCAATCTCCCAGCGATTAATTGGGATAGTAGAAAAACAACTTTCGCCCCTTGAAAATTATAGTTATTGACGATGAGTTAGAGAGACATTTTAGAAAAGACTCAGGTGAATTATCACCAACTTTGAATAAAGCTTATTATAAAGCTAAAGCCGGAGACGCGGAATACTATTATAATGTAATTCCGATATTTTAAGCCCAAAAGAATATTTGAAGTAGGATGTGGATATAGCACCAAGATAGGAGCAGCTGCAATCATGTATGCATTGAACCTTTTGAAAATCCGTGGCTTGAAAAACCTGACGTTACAGTTGTCCGAAAAAAGGTAGAATATCTTGGAACCGATTTTTTTCAGCGGCATCGAGTGCCTGCTCAAGCGGGTCGATGGAAGGCACGGGTGGCATGGCATTGGCCATTGGATGCCTGAGGTACGAGTACGGGCACTCGCCGGAAAAGTCGGTGCCGGGGTCGCTTGGGCAGACAACAGCTCGTCATCGTCATCCGGTTCCTTGAGTGCCAGCTTGGAGCGCACTTCGGAGGCGCTGACATGGAGGCCAAGCGGCACCAGTAAAGCCCAAGGTCTCGGCGAGCATCTTGACGTCAGTCGGATCCTCACACCGGATGATGACCTGTGGCCAAGCGCTGCGCTCACCATGGTTGAGTTTAATGATCGGGATCACCAAGTCACGGCGCAGGGTGGCGGCCAGTTGGCGGGCGTCGGAATGTTCGATATCTTGACGCACCAGATTATGCACCTGACCGAGGGCATAGCTGCCGCTGTTGCCGTCCTCCGTGGTCAAAGTCTGTCCCAACACGGCAATGCTGATCTGTCTGTCTATGTAAGCGATGAGCTCGCGGTAGATTTCCGACCGGCCCCGCACGGTGGTATCTGCCACAAACTCAGTCATCATGTCCTCCGGCACGATGGCGGCGGCATCTACTGCGACATTGCACACGGCCTTGAGCAGTTCTTTTTTATCTCTTTCATTTGCGGCCGGCCCGAACTTTCCCAGCCGCATCGGTTGACCATATGCCTCGCAGAAGCGCACCCAATCTTTCATGCCGAAATTTTTGAATAGCCAACCCCAAGCAGCGGCGCGGGCGATGCCGCCACGAATGGCTAGGCCGGACTTGGCCTTGGAGATATGGACAATAAATTTATAGGGCTTTAGGTCAACCCAGCCGCCCTCGTCATCACGGCGCATCAGGCGGGTACCGGTGTCGCGGTCGAAGTCAAACCAGCGCGGTTGACGCCACTCGATCCGCTCCGGTATCCATTGTCGCTCTGACATATCCCACATGATCTCCGCGACGGCGTAGCCCTTGCTGATGGCATCGAGCAGATCAAACAGCTCGTCCTCAATCGCCTCACCACGGAAGTACTCACGCACCAGATCGGCATCGGCCACGTCCTTGGCGCTATCGGAGGCCGGTTCGATCTGCACGCCAATCTGTGCGACCTGCCGCCGGCGGGTTTGCGTCACGCCCAAATAATGCAGGTCGCGCTCCTCCATGATCTCTACTAACTCAACGTAACGCTCACTAGCCCCGTGACCGGGCACCTCCGAGTCCCTCAAGATGGCGGCAAGACGCTGGGGAGTGATCTTGCCTAGGTGACTGGTCGGCCAGATTGACCTCACGCCGGTAACGGAGGCACCGGCACAAGATTACGGAAAAATCATATCCACATACTCCATCGCCCACACCATTTCACTCGCTCACCACGGATAGGGCAAGCTTCACTTGTTACCCAAATAGAATGCTCCAAACTGAAAGATTCTGAATTGCTCAGGACTGGACAGTAGTTCGAAGAGACAAGCCGTTAATAAGCAAAAAGCACCCTATGCCGGGAAAAGCTGGCGCCCGGGTCCAAGAGAATATTTTTTAGGGGCAGTCTGACCAAGGGTCGCGCCCTGATCGTGGCCATATCCAAGCTCAGTAACCAACCCCCTACCCGAGTCTTCTCTGAAAAATGCTTCCGAGTTAACCCCCCCCCTAAACATCCAGTAGGTGACCACCGATAGCAGCAGTTGTTCTAAAGACTTGTCTGATCGCTTCCTACATATTCACACTGCCCAAGAGTAGTTCATGGATTTTCATAAGGGCCTACTGTTCACAGGCTTGGGGCTGTTTAGCGAAAGACTGGACGGTTGACTGGCAATACAGCGACACTCGGCCACGCAAAAGATAATCACCAAGAGGCACAACCCCGATGTACCTACAAGACTTAGACACCCAAGGCATGGCAACATCGGCCAAAGGGACCGGGGAAATACCAGATCAGAACTGAACAACAGGAAAATTCTGAAACTAGGCCGGCACAAGCTGGAACAGTTGCTCGGTCTGTAAAACGTCAAAATGCTGTTTTACAGCCAGCTTCGGCTAAAGATGAGCTAGATAATTCTCATATTTTTCCTCAATGATGCCGTGAGCCTGACGGCTCCCCAGCTTCGATCAAAAAATGCAGGTTACGGGACTTGTACGAGGCATTGGTAACCGATATTTGACAAATTTGCTCACCCGCCACTGCCTAGATGATCGAGATCCGATCAACTTCTTGATTACTCCAGAGAATAATCCCATCGGATCATAGCACCTCATCCCCGATAGTCTATTTGCTACTTCAGGCGGACACCATTAAAAAAAATGTTGGATTACAAGATATTATGAACTACTATTGCCACTATTCTGTGGAAATAAAGCTGGAGACCAGCAATTCCAATAATGTTACAAGGTGAACAATGGCAGTAACAAACCCATCACCAAAATTAGGTGGCTTGCCACGTCGGCTGGTTGTTGACGGGTTCATCACTGAAAAAACTGCTCAAAAAGTTACTGAAGAGGCCCAAAAGGAAAAGCTCCCCTTCGTTACGCGGCTGGTAAAGTCTGAAGCATTGGACGCCATAACTATTGCCAATGCTGCCTCTCAGGAATTCGGCGTTCCGGTCATGGATATTAGTGCGCTTGATCTTGAGGATGTCCCAGTAGACTTGGTTGATGAAAAGCTCATCATCCGACACCATGCACTACCTATTTTCAAGCGTGGTAAGCGGCTCTATGTAGCAGTATCTGACCCTACGAACCTTCAGGCTCTGGACGAAATTAAATTTAACACCGGCCTAAATACCGATCTGGTCCTTGTTGAAGAAGACAAATTAGCCATAGTCATTGAAAAAATACTGTCTAAGCAGGACAACACGCTCGAGAATATGGACCTTGATGAAGATCTGGACAATATTGATACCATTGATGAGAGCGCTCAGGAAAACGATGCTATAGGAGCAGGAGAAGACGACGCGCCTGTCGTGCGCTTTGTCAATAAGGTACTGACAGATGCCATTAATAAAGGAGCGTCTGACCTGCATTTTGAACCTTATGAAAAAAGCTATCGTGTCCGTTTTCGCATGGATGGCATGTTGCAGGAAATCGCATCACCGCCACAAAATCTGGCACCAAGGATTGCAGCGCGCCTAAAGGTCATGTCCCGCATGAATATCGCCGAGCGACGTATCCCTCAGGACGGTAGAATCAAACTCAAAATATCCAAAAAACGGGCTATCGACTTTCGCGTCAATACCTGCCCCACTCTTTTCGGCGAGAAACTCTGTTTGCGTATTCTGGATCCCTCCAGCGCTCAGATGGGCATTGATATGTTAGGATATGAACCTGAGCAGAAACAGATATATATGAAAAACCTGATGAAGCCCTATGGCATGTTTCTGGTCACCGGGCCCACTGGTAGCGGTAAAACCGTGTCACTTTACACTGGCGTTAATATCCTAAATACCGTTGATCGCAATATCTCCACTGCAGAAGATCCGGTGGAAATTAACCTGCCCGGCGTTAATCAGGTCAATGTTGACGAAAAAACCGGCATGAATTTTTCAGCTGCCCTCAAGGCATTCTTACGTCAGGACCCCGACATTATCCTAGTTGGTGAGATTCGAGACCTTGAAACCGGCGGCATTGCCATAAAGGCCGCCCAGACCGGTCATATGGTTATGTCCACTTTGCATACCAATGATGCACCACAAACTATTACCCGTATGGTAAATATGGGAATCCCCCCATTTAATATTGCCTCCGCGGTGAATGTTATTATCGCACAACGGCTGGGACGCCGTCTGCACAAAGCCAGCAAAGTCATTGCGGATATTCCCAAAGAAACCCTGCTTAAAGAAGGTTTTACAGAGGAAGACCTCTCCGACCAAGATTTCAAGCTTTACTCTCCTGGCGATTCTGAGGAAGCTCCCGGAGGCTATAAAGGTCGTGTCGGCATTTATCAGGTTATGCCTATTTCAGAGGCTATGGGGCGCTTGATCATGAAAGAAGCAAACGCATATGAATTGGCTGATCAGGCTAAAGCCGAAGGCATTAACGACATTAGACGTTCTGGACTGCTAAAGGCCATACAAGGCGTAACCAGTCTGGAAGAAATTAACCGAGTAACCGCTGAATAACAGAGGGCTGCACCCTATGGCATCGACAAGCGATCTGGTATTTACCTACGAGGGCAAAGATGCACAAGGACGCGCTGTAGTGGGCGAACTCGTCTGCCAATCTGAGGCCATTGCCAAAGCACAATTACGTAAACAGGGAATCATCTCCAAAAAACTCAAGCGGAAAAAGAAAAAAACTGGTGGTAAGGCCGTTACGCCCGGAGACATCGCAACATTCGCACGTCAGATGACCACCATGATGCGGGCCGGTGTCCCGATGATCCAAGCCTTTGAAATTGTGGGCCGTGGCCACGAAAAACCCAAAATGCAGGACCTCATACTGGCACTTAAAACTGATGTTGAAGGCGGCATTAACCTCGCCGACGCCTTGGAAAAACATCCTCTCTATTTCGATGATCTTTTCGTACAGCTGGTACGCGCTGGTGAACAATCGGGCGCTCTGGAGAGCCTGCTGGATAAAATTGCCACCTACAAGGAAAAAAACGAGGCATTAAAAGGTAAAATCAAAAAAGCGATGTTCTATCCAATTGCCGTTATCGTAGTAGCCATGATCGTAAGTTCCATTCTCCTGATCTTCGTGGTGCCCCAATTCAAGGAGGTATTTGCAAGTTTTGGCGCTGAATTGCCGGCATTTACACAGCTGGTAATCAATATGTCCGAATGGTTGCAGGCAAACTGGTACATCGCCCTATTTCTCGTTGTCGGTATTGTTTACGCCTTTCTGGAGGCGAACAAGCGTTCGAAGGGATTTCATAAGTTCCTTGACCGGGTTATATTAAAATTGCCGATTGTCGGACCAATTCTTGTTCAGGCAACCATCGCCCGGTTTGCCAACACCATGGCAACAATGTTTGCCGCTGGTGTACCACTGGTTGAGGCCATGGACTCGGTGGCTGGTGCATCGGGTAATGTTATCTATGAAGAAGCAATCAAAAAAATGAAGAATGATATCTCCGCCGGCACACAACTACAGACTTCAATGCGTACACATGGCGCTGACCTTTTCCCCAATATGGTCATCCAGATGGTTTCCATTGGCGAAGAATCCGGCCAGCTGGACAATATGCTGAATAAAGTCGCTGAATTTTACGAAGAGCTGGTCGATAATGCGATTGATGGCCTCACATCGTTACTTGAACCTCTCATTATGGCTTTTCTCGGGGTGGTCGTTGGTGGCCTTGTCGTCGCCATGTACCTGCCAATATTCAAACTGGGTGCAGTGGTTTAGTACTCTTTAGGACTCTGCCTTAAGGATTAGCTCAATCTTATATCGGCAAAGTTTATGGATTTCATCAACCTCATCCTGAATTCCACCTTTCTCGTATTTCTATTGGTATTTATAAGCGGCGCAGCAATTGGCAGCTTTCTCAATGTTGTCATCCACCGTCTGCCACTGATAATGTACAAAGACTGGTCAGAACAGTGTAAGGAAATACAAGGCAACCCGCTCATGGAAATGATCCCTGAAGATCGTATATCTCTCGCTGCCCCAGCATCGCGCTGCCCCAAATGCGCATCGCCAATCACTCCTATGCAAAATATTCCAATCCTTAGTTATTTGATGCTCGGGAAAAAATGCGCAAATTGCGGCACACAAATCAGTATACGCTACTTTCTGGTTGAAGCCTGCTGCAGCCTGCTTGCGATTTTTCTAGTGTTTCGCTATGGACCTACCATGCAAACTATTTTCTATCTCGCATTTACATTTATGCTGATCCCCATGGCTTTTATTGATATAGAGCACAAGTTATTACCTGACTCTATAACCTATCTCGCTCTCTGGACAGGTATCATTTATAGCCTGACCGGCTACAGTATAACGCTAGAAAACAGCGTCTATGGAGTACTTATCGGATATTTATTACTTTGGAGTGTTTACGCTAGCTTCAAGGTTATCACAGGCAAAGAAGGCATGGGTTATGGTGACTTTAAATTATTGGCAGCTATAGGTGCCTGGGTTGGCTGGAAAATGTTATTACCTGTCATTCTTATTGCTTCAGTCGTTGGAACAATTATCAGCGTAGCGATACTTGTACTATCGAAAAAAAGCAATGACACACAGTCTCAGACAATACCTTTCGGCCCATATCTTGCTCTAGGTGGATGGATCACCCTGTTATGGGGAACTGATCTGACCCGCTGGTATTTAAACCAGTTTTAAATATGCTCTCCGTTGTAATCACTGGAAATACTGGTAGCGGAAAATCCACGCTCAGCAATTTTCTTTCTGAATTTGGAATTGACACGATCTGTGCGGATAAAATCAATGCAGATGTATTTAAATATTGCAGGCTTGTATCTCATCAGACTAATAAAATTATCAATTCCCTTGATATGACTAAGGACAATAGAGTTGACAAAATTCATCTGAGAAATATTATTTTCAATAGACCTCTCATAAAAAAAGCCATAGAAT
>JAPYNQ010000006.1 GCA_028289815.1 Gammaproteobacteria bacterium
CGAGGGTTACGAGCACTCGGTCAGCCGCCAGTCGATGAGACCATCCCCCCGTGTGTCGTCCCCGCACAACTGAAAATCAACAAAGTGTTGACTATATCAACACCGATGCGCAGCCATGTTTCGTATGAATAACACCGCAAATTTCGCGTGCCTTTACACACATGAGATTTATAACCGATGCTAATGCGGATAATTCCCCTCAGTTAAATCACCCTCTATGCAGATGCCTGAAGAAGTCATAAGGTTGAATGCAATGGGTCTCTTTGATGACCAGACCATGACAATCGATCTGTATGAGACAAGTTATCTTTCTCGCCCTGCAGCCCGGACCCCAGACAACACTACGACCGCCCGGGCTTGATAACACAATATACAACAGATAGACTAGGTTTACTCGCCTATCACACCCTGCCCCGGTTTAGGGATACGAATATCATCCTCAAGTTCAGCAGGAGGTGTCAGATCAACCGAACCGGTATCCAACAAGTTGCGCATGGCCTTATGAATTTTCCCGTATATTTCAGGCCCTTCAATGTCCATCACCTGATCGATAATCCAACGGTTATCATGGGCATCTTCCTCGTACATATGCTGCTGGACGCAGTGTCCGGCGTGCCGGTACATGCCATATCCAGGTCCGGCCTCATGGTCGAAGCTCTCTTCGGCATACCCATCAAGTCGCCGGTTTAACAAGCTAATAAAAGATGTACGATGGTCTCCGGGGCCCTCCCAGTCGAAACGATTATCTTCCATGTGCCTAGCCAGTTTGGAACCCAAGGCATTAATTAACTTATCACGGACTTCATCGGGAAGCTGTTCGCAAGAAATCCGGTCAACCAAGTGAACAATAAAAGCTAGGAATTCTGCGATAACGTCCAGCCGCTGACCGTCGTCACGATAGACATAATCCTCACCATGCAGGGTAATGGCAGTTTCATACGCCACACGCCAAGCGATAAAGGCCAAGGCACCACCCTGCTCTGAGGCCGTACGTATTTTACCCTTGCCGCTCCACCACTTGGTTCTTAAAAATCTGCCCCTAACCCGTGTTCTGGTCATGCCGCCCCCGATTCATTACCTGCGGCTATTCCAGAGCTTCACTAATCACAACTGGGACCCGGACATCTCTGCTCGGCTCAACTACCCCGCTCAACCCCTGAAAATCACCGACCTGCGGTATTGGAGAACCGCTGCGCGATATCCTGGCTCCAATCACAACCTGCTGCTGACTGGAAAGGCTCATTCCAACAAGCATCGCCATACTATCATCCAGTGTCACCGTAACCGGCAAATCAGCAACGGTCAGCTTCCGGACAGCCAGCGGTATCGGTGACCCAGAGGCCGCGCGCGCGAAAACAAACACCGCCTCCCGGGCATCGACCTGACTGCTGATCGAATCAGACAGACTGACCTCTACTTTTATGGCTGACCCGGCGACGGACTCATCCTTAATCCAAGCATCGCTTGCAACATCCTGACCCTCATCAGCCAAACTCATTTTTTGACGTGCTTCGGAGATATAAGTCTGCAGCGTCTGTCGGGCTTCATCGGCCAACCCGGGTGCCAGCACAGCTTCATTCCATGATCTGATCGCAATCATATAATCACCTCGCTGGAAATTCGCAAACCCCTTTAGCCACAATGCCTTGGGCATTCCGGGCGCGATAGTAAGCGCCTGATCGATCAACTCAAGCGGCCTGCCCTGCATGCTGTTATCGCTAGCGAACGCAATCGCCTCAGCATAATCAGCCAACAAAGTCGGATCCCGATCCCCGACCAACTCATATGCCCGGGCATATGCAGCAACGGCTTGATCAGTCTTTTCCATCGCCAAATAGGCACGGCCCAGCATCTGCCAGCCTTCGGCATTGTCAGGATTTTCGCGTAACCCGGCTGCCAGCACTTCAATCATCCGACCTATCGGAGGCGGATCACGGTTTGCCGATTGCCCCACTGCCTGTGTCGCAAGGCGCTGTGTCAGCACCTCTCGGTAGGTTGTCACCTCTTGATATAAACCAATGCTTCCCAACGATACGACGACCAACAATATCAAACTTAGTAGCTGCCGATTTTTCTTTGAAAGCGACCTCAGCCGAGACTCATCATCAACTAGGTCTGCTGCCACTGCTGCTTCCAGGTCTGCTCTAGCGGCGGAGTACTGTCCTTGGATGAGACTGCCAGCTGCCCGCTCATCCTCAAGCTCCCGTAACTGCTCTTTTAGTAATTCGACATTCGCTGTGTTGCTGTCCAGCGCAAACTGCCCGGCAGGCCGCCATAGTGGAAACAAGACAATGACCAACGCCACAACCAGCATGACAGCAGCAAAAATCCAGAACATAATCAGCCGCTCTCATTGCCGGAATCAGCAGACTTCTCAAGCAATTGCCTCAAGCGTGCCTGCTGCTCTGTGTCGGCCTGCGGCTGCTCCTGTCGCCTCACGATCCTCAGGATCATGAGAAACCCCACGATGACAAGTATGAAGGGCCCCAGCCAAAGAATCGCGGTAACCATGTTGAAAGGCGGCCTGTAAAGGATATAATCGCCATACCGTTCCACCATATAGCTAATAATTTCAGTATCAGACTGACCTTCATTGATCTTTTTCTGTACCTGCTCACGAAAATCACGCGCCAGCTCAGCATCGGAATCGGCGATGGACTGATTCTGACAAACCATGCAGCGCAAGGTCTTGGCCAGCTCATTAAAGCGCCTTTCATCTCGCGGGTCACTGAGCTCTGCAACTGCCTGGGCTATCCCCAGAAGCAGCAAAAGAAAAACCGCCGACAATTTCATACCGTATCTCCCGCTTTCCTTAGCTTATTGACCAGAGGCATGATCTCATCTCGTAGCTTCTCCATTGTAATAGGACCAGTATGCTTGTAGCGAATAACACCCCGCTGATCGACAACAAAGGTTTCTGGCGTACCGTAAACGCCCCAGTCAATAGCCAAATGTCCGTCATAGTCAAAGATGCTGGCCTCATAGGGGTCACCCATATCGCGTAACCACTTCAGGGCATCCACCCGCTCATCCTTATAGTTGATACCTATAATTGGAATATCAGTATCACGGGACATCCGCACCAGCAAGTCATGCTCATATCGACAGGACACACACCAAGAAGCCCAGACATTAACCAAGCTGACGCGCCCTTTAAGCTGTTCGGAGGAAAATATCCGTTGTGGCGCCAACAACAGCGGCAACTCAAACTGCGGCACGGCCTTGCCAATCAGCGGCGATGGCACCTCCTTGATATTGCGACCTTGGCTTACCTGATAAAGCACCAACCCGAAAACAGCCACCATAAGCAGAAAAACCGCAATCGGCAACAGGTAACGTACCCTCATGCCTGCGCTCCATCACTCACCGAAGCAGAAGCCGTTTTCCGTCTTGCCTGTAAGATATGCCTTGCCGACACACGATAGCGTCGATCTGAGGCAGCCAGTATACCGCCAAGGGCCATCAACAGCGGTCCTGACCAGATCCATGCCTGAAACGGTCGGTGATAAACCCTGAGGGCCCAACCGTCCGCATCACGTTGCTCTGCCAAGGCAACATACAGATCACGAAGTAAGGTCGTATCAATGGATGCTTCAGTCATTGGCATCGTTTGTATAAAATAGGTTCGCTTTTCAGGTGTCAGGACGGCGACCTGCTCACCATCGCGGGTAATATTCACCCGGGCCATATCAGAATGATAGTTGGGGCCACGAACGGGTTTTACCTCGTCAAGACGAAAAACAAAGTTGTTGATTTGCACCGTATCACCTACGCGCATGTGGACATCCCGCTCCACACTGAAGACCGAACTCAACGTCACACCGATCACAAACACACCAACTCCGGCATGGGCAATAACCATCCCATAGACACCAGCGGATAAACCCTTGTTCCCAACATTACGCTTGATGCGATCCCTCAGATATTGTGCGCTGCTTAAAATTACCCACATGGCAATCGTTGTTGAGGCCGCTACCATCAATGTGGCTTTGCCCATTGCGATTAGCGGCAAAGCGATACCTGTGACAAGGCTGACAGCGAGCACAATCCGCAGCTTTTTAAACAATGGGCGCGCATCTCCCGCCTGCCAGCTGACTAGGGGACCGATACCCATCAGTATAACGAGAGGTAACATAACCGGTACAAACACCACGTCAAAATATGGCGGACCGACAGATATTTTGCCAAGGTTAAGAGCGTCCAAAACAATGGGGGCCATCGTCCCCATCAACACAGCTGCTAGTGCCGCCATCAATAGCACATTATTTGCCAGTAGCAGCATCTCCCTGGAAAACCACTCGAATCTGCCGCCACCATGTACACTCGGCGCCCTCCAAGCATACAGCCCCAATGAAACACCGATAACAACAACCAAAAAGCCCAGAATAAAAACACCACGCTCAGGATCACTGGCAAAGGCATGCACAGATACCAAGACACCGGAGCGCACTAGGAAAGTTCCTAACAGACTCAAGGAAAAAGCCAGTATAGCCAACAATACAGTCCAGCTTTTGAACGCCCCTCGTTTTTCCGTTGCCGCCAAAGAGTGGATAAGCGCTGTTCCTGCCAGCCATGGCATAAGAGAGGCATTCTCAACGGGATCCCAAAACCACCAGCCACCCCAGCCCAGCTCATAATATGCCCACCAGCTACCCAGCACGATACCGATAGTTAAAAACAGCCAGGCAACTGTTGTCCAAGGACGGGACCAGCGTGCCCATGTCGCATCAAGATGGCCTCCTAACAGCGCGGCCACTGCAAAAGAAAACGCCACTGAAAAACCCACATATCCCATATAAAGCATGGGGGGATGAATAATCAAGCCCGGGTCCTGCAACAACGGATTCAAATCCCGACCATCGGCAGCCGCGGGAATGAGGCGATCAAACGGATTTGAAGTCATCAGGATAAATAGAATAAAGCCAACACCTGTAAATCCCATGACACTCATGACCCGTGCAAGAAAATGTTCCGGCAGTGATTTACTGAATATGGTGATGGCCAGTCCCCAAGACGCCAGCATAAAAACCCAGAGCAGCAAAGAACCTTCATGCGCCCCCCAGACAGCGGAGATACGGTATTCAATCGGTAGGGCACTATTGGAGTTCTGAGCAACATAGGCAACACTGAAGTCGTTCTCAATAAACGCCAGGGTCAGCATGAAGAAGGCAACAGCGATAAATAAAAACTGCACACGCGCCGCCGGCTTGCCCATCGCCATTAACTCCGGGATACCACGGTATGCACCTAACATCGGCATGATGGTCTGCACCAGTGCTACGAATAACGCGATAACAAGGGCAAAATGTCCGATTTCGGGGACCATAGGTTATTTAATTTCGACTCGAGGCAGGGGTGCACTCAACTCAGCTGCCTCCGACTGGACGGTTCTTATTTCACGTTTTTCCGTCGCCGCAGACCGCGGAATCAGTATCTGGTTATTATTCTTATTATAAGGCATAGGCTGCATAGCGGCCGCAACCTCCGGCGGCATATAGGATTCATCGTGCTTGGCTAACACCTCTTCGGCATAAAATATCCCGTCTTTGCCGATCCTACCCTTGGCAACAGTTCCCTGCCCTTCCTTGAAAAGATCCGGCAGTATACCCGAGTAGCTCACGACCACCTGCCGAACGTTATCGGTCACAATAAACCGGGATTCCAGACTATCGGATGACTTCTCCAGCGTCCCGCTGCGCACCATACCGCCAAGGCGAAAGGTTTCACCCGGCTTTACTGTGCCTGCAACAACCTGTGATGGCGAAAAAAAATAAGCCATATTGCCTTGCAAAGCATTAATCGCCAGTGTCGCGGCAACAATTACCCCAACCAGTGCCATACCGGCAAGAAATAGGCGCTTCTGTCTGGGCTTCATGAATAACTCTGCAATCAGCGACCAGCCGGTCCACGACCGTCCAATCGGGCCATGCGCTGCAAGCGCCTGATGATAGATTTACGCTGGACATCAGCCATCAGCCATTCCCCTGTCATCAACACCATTGCTGCACCAAAAGACCAGCCTATGTAGAAACCGTAGCTGGCAATCATATCTTGCATCATCGGTCTCGACTCCGTTGAGATTTGATCTCAGGCAACTCACTCACCCACTCCATATATTTTTCCCGCTCCAGAATAATGTTTCTAACTCGCTTGAGTATCACTACAAAGCTATATAACCAGAAAGCCAGTGTCATGGTAAGCATGGCCCAGAAAATGTTACTCTCAATAGATCTCACCGACGACCTCTGGTGCAGTGCCGTACACTGATTCGGATCCGGACAGTTCACCGAGTAATAAATAATCGGCACCATCAATAAACCCACCATTGCCAGCACCGCCGAAGCGCGGTCTGCCCTCCGCACATCATCAATCGCCGCTTGCAGTGCCATATAACCAATATAAAGGAACAACAGGATCAGCTCCGAGGTCAAGCGCGGGTCCCAGTCCCACCAGGTTCCCCAGCTGGTTTTTCCCCAGAAAGCTCCGGTCCACAGCGCTAAAAATGTAAATATCGTACCGGTTGGCGCAGTCGCCGCTGCCATCATGAAAGACAGGCGAGTATTAAATACCAAGCCGATCAGGCCCCAACCGGCAATCACTACATACAGCCACATTGACATCCAGGCCGCGGGCACATGTACAAATATAATCCGGTAATACTGCTTCTGATCACTTAACACGTTTGGCGTTTCAAAAAAACCCCAATACAAACCAACGATGATTAATAATATCGCCGGTACCGCAAACCAAGGAATCATCCTGCCAGCCAAGGGATAAAAAGAGGCCGGCGAGGAATACTTAAACCAGTTAATACTCACAATCATTTGCCTTTTTCATTCCAGCGAAAACCTCAATACAGCGGAAGTCGCCCAAGGGGCCAAGGCCATGGACAAAAAAGTGAATGCGCTCAGCAGCATGTAATATGCCTGCTGCGGAGCATTCGTAACGGCACCGGCGGCAATCGCCCCCGCTCCATAGACCAGCACCGGAATATACAGAGGCAGAACCAATAACGAAAGCAACATCCCTCCCCCTCGCAAGCCCAGTGTCAGGGCAGCACCAATGGCACCAATCATACTCAAAGCAGGTGTCCCCAGAAACAACGACCATATCATTGACACTATCTGCTCATCCTCCAGGCGATACTGTAACGCTACCAGTGGCGAAATCAGTACCAGCGGCAACCCGGTCAACAGCCAATGAGCACAGACCTTCGCCATTACCACAATACTCAGGGGCTGTGATGTCAGCAGCATCTGTTCGAGTGTCCCGTCCAGATAATCAGCCGCGAACAACCGCTCCAGAACCAGCATGGATGCCAGCAGCGCTGCCACCCACACTACACCCGGTGCTATCTGGACAAGCACCTGCCTGTCTGTACCGATGCCAAGTGGAAACAGGCTGATCACAACAATAAAGAAAAACAGGGTCATCAAAATTTCTGTACGGCGGCGCAATGCCAACAACAGGTCACGCAACACAATGGTTTTAAACAATCGCCACATGCTATTCACCCAGTCTCAAACACTGCACAGCATCCACAGGCAGCGGAATCTCTTGGTGCGTAGCCAAAATAACTATCCCACGCCCAGCGATATGATTTGCAATCACTGTCTGCAATATCTCCACAGCATCGGCATCCAGCGCATTGAAAGGCTCATCCAGCACCCACAGCAAGGCATCATTAACAAACAGCCGTGCCAGATTTACACGCCTTTTCTGCCCTTGTGACAAGTTTCCGGCTGACAGGTCCTCAAATCCTCGCAGCCCTGCCCGTTCCAATATATCCCATAGCAACCCGGCTTCGGGATACAAGCCATCAAGTGCACAGGAGATCCGTAAATTTTCCAGCGGCGTTAACTCCGGCTTGATAGCCGGCTGATGGCCTATATATAAAAGCCGACTGAAAAATTCCTCACTTGATGCCCTTACCGGCTTTCCATTCCAGCTAACCTGCCCTTCATCAGGACGGAACAGGCCACATAAAGTACGTAGCAGAGTCGTCTTGCCGGCTCCGTTAGCACCATGTAAATAAAGCAAGCCACCCGATTCTATACAGACCGATAAACCGGAAAACAAACGCCGGTCACCGCGCACGCAAGTTAGACCCTTAGCCTGCAATACTGCATCATCAATCATCTACCGTATCCTCGGTCATGGTTTCGCGCAGGGGCAGCATGATATTGTGGTAGTAGCGAAAAGCACAAAAAGCGATTCCGGACAGAACCTGGAACCGAACAGTGCAAGCCAGAAGGAAACAATATCCGGCTTCGGGAAGTCCCTACCAGCGCAGCTTCAGTTCTGCACCAATGCTGTGGTTAATGTCGCCTTCATCATTCTCACGGCGAATCGCCTTGATATCCAACTCCGTGCGCCAATCACCCGGGTTCGACAACAGGCGCCAACCTAAAGTCAGGTCAGGCTTATCTCCGGCCGAAGACAGATTCGCATATGGGGTACCGGTGGCACCATTTTTCAGGGTAAAGCCCCATTCGCCCTTCAGGCTCCAGCGCCGGGAAATCTCGCCCGGTTCCGATGTGTCCTCCTTCAGGGTGTCTGGCAACGAACCGGACAGCAACCTGTCCAGGCCACCCGTGGCCGAGGCATTACCATATTCTTGGCGCAAACTCAGCGATGGACCACGTATTGAGTCCGGTTGCAGATCGTAACTCAGCGAACCGGATACACCCCATTCATGGCGTGCTGAATGCCCATGCCCCAGCAGACGGCGACCTTGCAAATCCACTTTCAGTCCCTTGGAAGGCAGCTCCCAGCTTAAACCGCCTCCCAGTTCCAGTCCCACGCCATTACTGGCATCACCACCATCATAGCGTACACCCAATTCCAGCTGCGGAACCAGATAACCCCTTTCCACCTGTGGATACAGCCAAGACCATTCCAGACCCAGACGCAGCCGCTGCGAATCCACTGACAATCCCGATATTTGTTCCGAATTATCCGACTCGGTATGCACCAGCATCGCATCAGAGGTCACCGCCATGGTCAGGCCACCCTCCTCCACAGGACTCTCCAGCAGTGTCCCGCGAATACCAACCGAGGCCGAGAGCTGTTGCGTATCATGCCTTGAATCCATGATGTCGACTGTCGAAGTTTGCCTCAGATTACCGTGACCATAGCTCGCTGCACCCCACACCTGCAGATGCTCCTGTAAATTATATCGGATGTATGGCAACAGCGAGGTCAGCGTGCTCGATAACCTGCCTGCCGCGCTCCCGGTACCACTCCAACTGCCGTCACCATCGCTGTAGGACAGCGCCAAGCCAATCAGCGTATGACCATTATCACGGTCTACGCCCAACATCCCGCTGGTTACCTCACCATCTACGGAGACATTGCCCTGAACATCTCGATAACTTAAAGACGATGCCTGACCCCAGACCGAAATTCCGTCTTTATCGCTGAACGTAAAACGACTCCCACGCAGCATATCGCGCAACATATCAGGCAGTGACAAGGACTGCGACAGGCTCGGCGGGCGATCAGCCGAACCGGCGCCGAGACTATTATCCATGAGGGCAGCAGCCGCCAAAGTTGCCCTTGTAGGAACCTTATTCTCGAAGCTATTACCGTTTGTACCCTGTGCATTCAGTAACCTGCTACCCGTCAGGCCGTTCAGGTTACCGGATAAACCGGCTTGACCAGTCGCCGACAAGCGAGAATTCAGCCCCGACAACATATGCCTCACTGCCGTCAGGCCAAATTGATTCAGCCATGCCTCCTGCGTCATCCGCATTTCCGCCATACCGCTGGCCATGTCGTCGTCCAGCAACGTCACTACTACAGCACCAACAGCCAAATCAGTCGGATAACTGGCACCATCACCACTAGTAACAGTGTAGCCTATGGTCGCCGTGCGATCAGGGTTGTCGATGTCGTCGTTGACACCGGCAATCATCACGGTCTGTGGCATATCCCAGTTAGCCGTTGTAAATGTCAGGGTTAGCGGACTCACTGTTATCACAGTATTCATATCAGAGGTCGCCGTAATGATCACGTTGGCAGACGGCTGCGCACCCAGCCTGAGTGTGTAAGTAGCCGTACCGTCAGCTTCGCTAAGCATAATAGTTTGGTCACTGATGATCGCGCTCGCCATGTCACTTTCCACGACGGCAACTGTGACCTCGGCACGTACCATACCATAGCCCATGCCTGCTACCGTATGCACCAGAGTAACCGCAGCAGCGGGAATAGCATCATCGTCCTGGCCCGCCGTTACCGTCACTTGCTGTGCCATATTCCAGTTAGCTGTCGTGAATGTCAGGAGGGTACCGCTCAGCATCACATCAGTATCGGCATGACCACTGATAGTCACCGTCACCTCGTCGGTAGGTCGGGTCGCCAGCGCCACTGTATAGGTCATGCTACTACCTTCAACTATCAGTAGCGTGGTCGATGTCAACACCAAGCCTGCCACATCGTTGTCTGTAATGGTCAATTGATCCCCGTTAATGGTCAGACTGCCTGAGACCCCTGTTATATCAAGCGTCTCCGACCCCTCATCCAGATCATCGTCCACCACGTTCAACGTGAATGTCCCGCTACCACTGTCCGCACCAGCACCAATC
>JAPYNQ010000060.1 GCA_028289815.1 Gammaproteobacteria bacterium
ATAAAATGTTGTTTGATGAGAAACTAAAACCCGAAAAAATTGTAAAAGAATGGGAATATGCTTTTAAATCGATCTTTGAAACAAGTTCATGATCCTTTGGATAAGCTATGGAGGAGTTAGTTTGTTAAGCGTTTTTCTGTTTGCCAGATAAAAATTACTTTCCCGGGGGAGCTTTCGAGGCGCTCCTGTGAACTTCAGATGCCGATGATCGGTGGCATATTTTCTCAATTCTCGTATTTCTCTTAGAGTCAGAGAGGGCCTGATTGATTCGGTGTTTTCCTGGTCTCCAACCCTTTGCTTGAGTCGATAGGCTAGTGTTGTGGAGAATAAGGCGAGTATGGTGCAGCCGGTTGCCGGTAGTAGGGATGAGGTCCGTAAAGATACGGAGCAGGTCGGTAAGCAGGAAGGGGTGGATACCCTCGGTAGCGGTTGGAGTAGCCATAATTCCAGGTTTGCCCTTCATTTTCGCCGCTGCCGGATGTCTTGCCCTTAACCCGGATATTGGCATCTACCTCGACTTCTCCCATCGGGTCACCGAAGGACTCACCAAATGAATTCCAGGGTCCCTCTCCCCAGCGGCTGCCGTCATTACTCCAAGGTGCGCGCCAACCTTTCCACGTATTATCTCTCCAGGGTTTCCAGTCTTCACCGGAAGCTATGTATTCGTGCCTGCCGTGGTTACGGACATCGTTGCTTCCACGGTCACCATTATTTAGCTGTCACCATGCGTGAACGGAGGTAACACCGCTTATAGCCAGCCCCGCGAGAAAAATTGTCCGAATAAGTTTTAACATAGATATTGCTCCGTTCTACTATGATTGAAGCTCTGAACGAATTAGATAGTTCCATCGGAAAATCAGGTCACAATGCCTCAATTGCAAAAACCATTGTACATCATTATCGTAGCTTAAAACGGTGTGCCACCTAGTCCCCGCATTAATTTTGCCATGCCACCACCTTTGTTCATTTTTTTCATCATTTTTGACATTTGTTTATATTGTTTCATCACTTGGTTGACCTGTTGAGCTGTGGTGCCTGAACCTCTCGCTATGCGTTTACGTCGGGAACCGTTAAGCAGGGCAGGGATGCGCCTCTCTTTCGGCGTCATCGCGCTGATAATCGCAACCATATGCTTTAATTGTCTGTCATTCATCTGTGATTTGGCGGCTTCTGACACCTGTCCCATGCCCGGTAATTTGTCCATCAGGGCACTCAGGCCGCCCATTCCCAGCATTTGTTGCAGCTGATCGTGCAGATCATTCAGATCAAAGATTTTGCCTTTTTTTATCTTCCTTGCCAGCTTGGCGGCTTTTTCATGATCGGCTTTTTGCTGAACTTCTTCAACTAGGCTGACCACATCACCCATACCGAGGATGCGGGATGCGATACGGTCCGGATGAAATGGTTCCAAGGCTTCAATTTTCTCGCCTGCCCCAATAAATTTTATCGGTTTGCCGGTAATATAACGGGCGGATAGCGCCGCGCCGCCACGAGCATCGCCATCTGTTTTGGTTAGGATGATGCCGGTGAGTGGCAGAGTATCATTAAATGCCTTGGCCGTATTGACGGCATCCTGGCCGGTCATGCTGTCAATTACAAATAGGGTTTCCACTGGCTTGCAGGTCGAATGCAGCTGCCGGATTTCACTCATCATTTCTTCATCTACATGCAGCCGACCAGCGGTGTCCACTAGCAGAACATCGGCAGCCGATATCCTGGCCTGCCTGATGCCGTCCCGTGCAATTGTATCTGGTCTGTCTTTGTTGGTAGACGGCATGAACTCGACACCGGCCTGTACCGAGAGCATCTGTAGCTGTTCAATCGCTGCGGGACGATAAATATCACAGCTTACTGTCATAACCTTTTTCTTGTGTCTTTCTCTAAGAAAGTGGGCCAGCTTGGCAACCGAAGTTGTTTTGCCCGCTCCCTGCAAGCCGGCTACTAGGACAACGGCCGGCGGTGTGGTATGTAGTGAGAGTTGTTCATTGGCTTCCCCCATGACGGAGATAAGCTCATTCTGCACGATCTTGACCAGTGTTTGGCCTGGAGTCAGGCTTTGCAGGACTTCTTGTCCCACCGCACGCTGCCGGACCTTTTCTAGTAGTTCCTTGACAACGGGCAGAGCGACATCGGCCTCTAACAGTGCCACCCTTACTTCCCGCAAGCTGCCCTGGATATTGGTTTCCGTAATCCTGGCCTGTCCGCGTAGCTGGCGGGTGACTTCAGACAGGCGTTCGGTGAGTTTGTTGAACATGAAAGTGACCGGATTGAGTTATCAGCGCCAGTGATTATATAGGCAAACTTCGATTAAGTCAGAGTTTCTCTGTTTCCATACGTAGCCACAGTAGGGAGTGTTACAATAGGTCCGGGTAAAATGTATAAACAGCTGACTGCAATGGGCATCAATATCAACAGGAACCGCATCGCTGTCTCCACCGACAGGGGTCGGTATCGTGGAGCAGATACAGGCGATACCGATGCCTGAAATGTGGCGAGCCCGCCTGCTATATCCGTTGCTGTTATGCTTGGCAATTATCCCAGCCTGCGGATTTCGCATGAGTGGAGACTGGGATCTGCCAGCCAGTATGTATGAGACCGGCTTGCTTGGTGGCAGCCGTGGTTTGTATCATGAGCTAAAACAAGGTTTTGCTGCATCTGGAGTCATTCTGCGCAGGGAGGGCGAAAATGATGCCAGATTGCGCATACTTGAAGAGCATTTAGACAAGCGCATCCTTTCTGTAGATGCCATCGGCAAGGTGCTGGAGTACGAACTCTCATATACATTGGAATTTGACGTTATCGGGGCGGATAGCAAAGCCATGCTCCAACCTCAGCGCCTGTATCTGGTGCGGGATTATCTCTATGTCGGCGATGATGTATATGGTACCTCACGCCAGGAGAAATTACTGCGGGAACAGATGCGCCGGGAGATGGCCGACCTGATATTATGGCGTATCCAAGCACAGGCTAGGTAGTCTTTATTGCCATTGATTTTATGATACTCAAGCACGAACAGCTCGACGGACACTTGCAAAGAGGCTTGCAGTCGGCTTATCTCATTTCCGGTAATGAACCCTTGCTGACCATGGAAGCTGCGGACCATATCAGGCAATGTGCCCGCCGGCAGGGTTTTTCCGAACGCCGCATTTACTCCGTGGAGGCCGGTTTCGACTGGCATGACATTCTGCTCTTCAGTGACAGCATGTCCCTGTTTGCAGAGCGCAGGATAGTCGAAATTCTTTTACCATCCGGGAAAGCAGGTACACAGGGTAGTAAGGTGTTGCAGCAGTTGGTGCAATCACCGACCGAAGACACGCTGATAATGATGATTACCGGCAAGCTCGACGAAAGCGTACGCAGGTCTGCATGGTATCGCAGCTTCGAGTCGAAGGCAGTATGTGTGCAGATATGGCCCTTATCCTCTCGACAACTGCCATCCTGGATACGGCAGAGACTGAGCCGGCACGGCCTGCGGGCCGGTGCGGATGTGGTCAGCATTCTGGCGGATCGGGTGGAGGGTAACCTGCTGGCTGCCGATCAGGAGATCCGTAAGCTCAAAATGTTGTTCGACAAGGTCGATCTGACCGTTGATGATGTTAAGTGGGCGGTGATCGATAGCTCTCGGCATAATGTATTTCAATTCGTTGATATGGCGATGCAGGGGCATAGGGAAAAACTCTCACACATACTCGGTCATGTGCGAATGGAAGGTAGTGAGCCACAGGTGGTTCTGGTGGTGCTGGCGAAGGCATTTCGTACCTTGGTCGGTGTCTCTGAAGCACTGTATAACCGCCGTAACGCGGATCAGATAATGGCAGATATGAAGATTTGGAGAAGTCAGCGGCAAATAGTTACTGCAGCGGCACGCCGCAGGCAGTCTGCATACTGGCAAAAATGTCTATGCCGCTGCGGTCAGATTGATCGTATGCTCAAGGGACGTTGTGTTGGTAACCCCTGGGATGAGCTACTGCAGCTGGGAATGAAAATGGCTGTATAGCAGATATGTTGAGTGCCGCACAGATTGAGGACTATATCAAGCATGATGGCAATGGCATACCCGGCTGGTTTTATCAAGATGACATGCTGTATTTTTACTATGTGAGTATCGTTCAGATGGATCTGGGAGTTGCCGGAAACATCTGTGAGCTGGGTGTATTTCAGGGCAAATCCCTTATCCTGCTGGGCATGATCAAGCATGATACCGAAAACTTGATAGGTATTGATATGTTTGACCAAGCGGCCCAAAACACGGTTACAGAAAATCTGCAGAAATATAATCTTACCGCCGAATTGCTGCAGGCCGATACCGCGCAATGTACCCGCGAGTGGGCCGAGGATTTTTTTGCCGGGCCCGTGCGCTTTCTGCACATAGATGCGGGCCATGGTTTTTTTGACGTGTATAGGGATCTGTTGTTGTTTTCCCATGTGGTAGCTGATGCCGGAGTTATCGTGCTGGATGACTACAACGACAGGGAATTTCCTGGTGTAGAGGCCGCAGTGTATGAATTTTGCCATCACGATGGTCGTTATATGCCGTTCTTGATCGGTTTTAATAAGATATTCCTCTGTGCACCAAGCGTGATGAATCTCTACCAGAAAAAATTAATGGATACCCCGCCATTCTCATCAGATGTAAGTATTTGCAGACTATTTCACCATCCGGTACTAATCCCCAGCAGCAGGCATGGTGTTTCTAGGGATCTCATCCTTGAGGAGATTGTCAGAGGTAATACACCGGCGCATGGGCAGACACGAACCCGGGACCTCGACGAGCTGTCCGATTTGATTGGCAAATACGGACAACGCAACTACCGTTAAAGAGAATTACATCAAAAAGCCAGAGTCATTTCCCCCCCCTTATGTCGCGATACCAGATACTTTCTGTCCCACTTGATAGTGGCTGCTTACGTTTGAACTGTTGCCATCCAGGCTGATGACGGTAGAAAGTTCCGGGATAAATTTTGAAGCCGCTTTTCATATCCTGCTGTATGTATTGCCGTCCAAAAGGCCAAACTCCAATGATTATGTGGAACGTACTAATGGCACCCATGGGTATATGTGTTATCCGTTTTGCCGGGGGAGGTACCGGTTTTCAGGGTAATCGATCAGGAGCTGGTACTATATCTGCGTGATGATTCCTATCGGCTTCGTGGCAGGGCGGGTTCGCGGGTACCTAAGGGCTATTATCAGCAACCCAAGCGGGCTGCCTGATTTTGTCTCGTTGGTACTGAACCGTGATGGGGGTGGAATTGCTCAGAGCTTTACTATATTGTTTCGTATGATACATAGAATCAATGTCAAGCGGGATCATCCCGAATAGTGGATATGATTAAGTTTTAAGGGAAGGTGACTATGGCTAGAGGTGTAAACAAGGTTATTCTGGTTGGGAATTTGGGGAAGGACCCTGATGTGAGATACAGTCAGGGAGGTTCGGCTGTGGCTAATGTTACGATAGCGACGAACGAATCTTGGAAAGATAAAAATACCGGTGAACTGCAGGAAAGGACGGAATGGCATAGTGTTGTATTTTTTAGCCGACTAGCTGAGATCGTCGGTGAGTATCTGCGCAAGGGATCACAGGTGTATGTTGAAGGCAGATTACAAACCCGAAAGTGGACGGATAAATTGGGTAATGATCGCTATACTACTGAAATCATAGCAAACGAAATGCAGATGCTTGGTAGCCGCTCGGGTGCAGGTGTGCCAGAGAGTCGCCCCGCAGCGCCGTCGGTCCGGCAGCCACAGGCTGTCGATTCGGCTGAATCAAAACCTGATGCGGATGGTTTTGATGATGATATCCCCTTTTAGTCAGGGGCTGGCAAATTTCGCTCAGGATGGAGTCTGCTTGGTCGGTTTTCTATTAGTTTCATTAAGTTAAAGTGAGTTTCCAGAATCTTTAGTGGTTGACTTGTTGGTTCATTTCACTATGATAATGGCTTGGTGCAGAAAAATAATCCACAAAAGCAGCAGCTTTGTGGTAAGTAAAGCGGAGCCCGCAAGCATATTCAATGAAACATGTTTACTCACTGTTAGCAGCCGTGTATTTTTCTCTGATGTGGGCGGGCGATTTATATGCCCAGTTGCCCCAGAATCTCCCCGATGCTGCAAAGCCCGCCGCTCAACTCCCTCAAGATACTTTTCTTTATCCCGAACTGGAGCCCGAACCAGGGAAATATATTGTGCCTCCCGTGGTTGACCGTCCGCTCGGAGTGGCTGGCGGACCTCGGATCACGATAAACGCATTTGAGTTGCGAGGAGCTCAGGACAGGCCTGAGAAAGGTTTGTCCGTCGATGATATCTGGCGTGTTATCGAACAAGAAAGAGCTGCCAAGCCAGAGGGGATGACTATTGGCGAACTGCAGGAACTGGCTGATCGCATCACCGATTTGTATCGGCAGAGAGGTTTTGTTGTTGCACATGCCTTTATTCCTGTGCAGACCGTTGAGGATGGAATCGTCACAATTCAGGTCCTTGAGGGAATATTGGGAAGGGTGCTGGTTGAAGGCAATAAGAAATATGATCCTGAGATGCTTGCACAGCCTTTTGAGAATATGCTGGGGCAGCCATTAATCAGCAGTGATGTTGAATCTGCGTTTGTCAGGATGGGAGACTATCCAGGGCTGACATCATTTGGTGTATTTCAATCGGGAGAGGAAATAGGTAGTTCTGATCTGGTACTGAAAGTTCAAGAAGAGAAGGGTGGCGGCATGACCCTCTCTCTGGGCAATCAGGGTTCCCGATTTACAGGCGAATATGTCGCCCGGGCTGACCTGAAGGTGTATAATATGTTTGGTGGGGCAGATCAGTTGGATCTGGTATTTCAGCAATCATTTGATCCTTCTCTGTCTGATTTTCTGTCCTATGAATACAGTCGAATGTTGTTTGATCCCCAGTATCGAATTGAGTTTGGGCAGGATGAGAATATCTTCTCCATAGATAGTTCCGGTACGGGGATTATCGGGATTAGCGGGCAATCAAAAACGGCCTATCTGCGGTTCAGAAATCGATTTGAGCGGGGGCGTACACGTAATGCGCACTGGCTGTTTTCAGTCACCCGCAAGGCTGCAAAAACCTTTCAGGATGAGTTACTCCTGGCAAGAGACAACCTGACGGTCGTTTCCCTTGAATACGGGCTGGACTTTCTCGACAACAAAACGCAGAGTTTTAATAATCTGGTCGTGCAGCTGCATCATGGCGAGCCGAATTGGCTGGGAGCGATGAGTGCCTATAATGACCAAAACTCAAGCCGGCGTCTGGGTTCGGGCGACTTTGTGGGTGCTCGATTCGACAAAATTAATATCAATTATACACGCTTGCAGACATTGAGCCCTACACGCTCATTTCTGTTCCGAACATTGTACCAATACACTTCTAATCCGTTGCTGGGCCTGGAACAGTTTGCTATGGGCGGACCGGATAATGTCAGAGCCTATCCAGCTTCCGAAGCTACCGTGGACCGCGGTATTTTCGTGTCCGGAGAGCATATCTGGAATGCCCCGGGTTTTGCGGACAAGCCCTCACCATTTGCCAACCTCAAGTGGGGTAAGATTTTCACTGTATCGGCTTTTGCCGAGTGGGCTTATGGAGAAAGAATTGATCCGCTCTTATCGGAAGATCGGACAGCCAGCTTGAAAGGTTGGGGGCTTGGTGCTCAACTTATCGTGCCGGACTCATTTACGGCTAAGCTGACAGCGGCTTGGCCAATGATGGACTCGCCTTTCCCGGCTAATAAACGCCGGCCCCAGGTGTTTTTTAATCTTGAAACGGTGTTATTTTAGTGACTTGCGAGCGATACACATGGGTATGGGCCGGGGGGCGCCTTGGTGGGAGTGTAGTCTGGAGGAGATGATGATGGCTTTTGGTCCCGCTAGTCCGGAGGTGTGCAGCGAATGAGGCGCCCTTCCGCAAAATTTGCCCGCCGATCTCTTTCTGCGTCCATATCCCTGCTGGTCGCCGGGGGATACGCCTTTCAGGATGCGACAGCCGGGCCTGCCGGTGGCAAGGTAGTCGGCGGTTCCGGTTCAATCAGTGCACCGGACGATAAAACTACCCGGGTCCGGCAGCAATCCACGCAATTACTGATCGATTGGGACAGCTTTAACCTCAGCGGCGATGAACTGGTGCAGTTCAGCCAACCCTCCTCATCTGCGCAGGTACTGAACCGCATATTCGATCAAAATGCCTCGCAGATATTGGGTCGGATAGATGCCAATGGTCATGTTTATCTGATGAACCCCAACGGGGTCATTTTCGGGCGCACCGCACAGGTGGATGTCAACAGCTTGGTGGCGGCTTCTGCCAATATCAATGCTGAAGATTTTATGTCCGGTAAATTCAAGCTGATCAGCGGTGACGGCGTTGTCATTAACCGTGGAACCCTGCGAGCAGCCCGAGGTGGTTCCATTACCCTGACCGGCAAATCGGTTAGTAATGAAAACACAGGATTGATAGTTGCTGATTATGGTCGAGTCAATTTGGTGTCCGGCAATGTCATGACACTGGATTTTGATGGTGATGGCCTGATTCGTTTTACCATTGACGAGGAGGTTTTAGAAAATTCCGTCGGCACCGAACACGCGATCAATAATGCCGGCACCATTCAGGCCGAAGGTGGTCAGGTTGTGTTGGCAGGTACCGCGAGCAAAAACATCTTTTCCCGGGTGGTAAACAACGACGGCATAATAAAGGCCGGGCGTATAGATACCTCCGGAGGCCAGATTCGGCTCATTGCCGAAGGTGGTGATGTTTATAACAGCGGCACATTGGATGCCTCGGCCAGGTCAGCCGACACTGACGGTGGATCCATTCATGTCTTGGGCGACAATGTGGCGCTGACCGGTAATGCGGCGGTGCTGGTGTCCGGGACAGGCGCAGGCGACGGTGGTGAAATCCTCATCGGCGGCGATTACCAGGGCGCCAATGCGGATATAGAAAACGCCGCCTCCACCTGGGTTGGCGCGAATGTCACGGTCAACGCCAATGCCGGTACCACGGGCGACGGCGGCAGAATTATTATATGGTCGGATAAGGCAACCCGCGCACATGGCGATTTCAGCGCACGGGGCGGGGTGCTATCCGGCGACGGCGGCCTGATAGAGACCTCCGGCATATACCTTGATGTCTCCGGTATCCGTATTGATGCCGGCGCCGACAACGGTCGGGCCGGACAATGGCTGTTGGATCCGGAGGATATCACTATTTCCAGTGGTAGCAGCACTAATATCGCCAGTAGTACCACCGCAGGTACCACCACATTTGATACTGACGGAACCGGCGTCACCATCTCCAATGCCACCATAGAAACCGCTCTGTCGGGGGGCACCAGCGTGACCGTGCAGACTGGCAACACGACCAATGCAACGGCAGACGGCAATATCACCGTTGCTGCCAACATCACTGCGACCAACGCCACCATGGCCCACGCACCGACCCTGACCCTGATGGCCAATGGTTCAATCATTATGAACGAAGATGTTGCCATCAGCGCCACTGGTATGCTGGCGCTCAACGTTGATTTTATCGCAGATCAGGACGGGATGAACGGTGGCAATATCCGCATGCTGAGTGGTTCGTCTATTACAACGAATGGCGGTGATATTACCTTTCGTGGTAGGGCTATGGGAACGGGAGCGGCGACTGGCGTGGGAACAGGTTCGGATATTGCGGAAACTTCCGGTATTTATCTGAATAATGCAGCCTTGAGTTCCGATGCGGGCAATATTGCACTTAATGGAATGGGTGCCGATGGGGCAGTGGATTCGAGCGGTATTTGGATGGAGTC
The DNA here is from genome assembly GCA_028289815.1 of Gammaproteobacteria bacterium. Taxonomy (GTDB): domain Bacteria; phylum Pseudomonadota; class Gammaproteobacteria; order JAJDYQ01; family JAJDYQ01; genus JAJDYQ01. The sequence continues at coordinate 9,782 of JAPYNQ010000060.1, forward strand.
CGGCAGCAATATTTCATCCACATCGGGCAACATCACTATTACAGGTACGGGCCAGAGCGCTACCGGGACGAGCGATGGTGAAGGTTCCGCTGGTGTTGGCGTTGATAGTGCTAATGTTTCATCGACATCGGGCCTTATCAATATTACCGGTACGGGAGGATCAGCTGATAATGCTTCCGTCGGTGTTGGTTTTAATAATGCCAGTATTTCATCGACCTCCGGCATCAATGTTAACGGTACAGGCGGGGCTGCCGCTAATGACTCTGTTGGTGTTGTTTTTGATGGTAGCAATATTTCATCTACAGGCACATCGGGATATATCAATATTACAGGTACAGGGGGTACAAGCATGTCAGGGGATTCTCGCGGTGTGCTTTTCAGGGGTTCCGATATCGCGAATCTCAATGCCAGTTCGGGCAACATTACAATTACGGCTAACAGCTCAGGCACGGGCGCGGATGCGCTTGATTTCGCTGTGGCTACCAATATCACCGCATCCAATTTGACTATAGCGACCAATGCGGATATCGCCAATGGCGGGAACGCCTTGCTGACCATCGCTAATACGACCACTATGGTGCTGGGCACAAGCAATGCCTCGTTTGGCAATGATAATAATGACCTCAATTTTCTTAATGTTACTTCCGCCCAAGACTTTACCTTGAATGATAGCGATGGCCTGACTATCGGCGCATCGACGGTTACCGGTAACCTGACCATTAACGTCAATGGCTCTATTACGGGTAATGGCGTGATTAACGTTAGCGGGGCTAGCCGCGTTGCCACCTTTAATGCCAACCTGTCTGGTGCCAACGGTAATGTGTCGCTGGATACGGTGGGCAATGACTTTCATATCATCAATGTTACTGCTGCCAACGTGACAATTCGTGACAGCAATAATGTCAGCTTGGGTACAAGTAATGTATCGGGTGATCTGAACGTCACGGCGGGAGGCGATGTGACGGACTCTGGCGTGTTGACTGTGACGGGTACAGCGAACATCAATGCGAATGCTGGTATGAGTGAGATCACGCTGGATGATTCGAGTAACGATTTTGGTACGGTCGAGTTGAGAGGCAGTAATGTGGCTGTGGTGGACAGTGACGATATTGATCTGGGCGCCAG
>JAPYNQ010000061.1 GCA_028289815.1 Gammaproteobacteria bacterium
TGCGCCGGTTGCGATGGAGGAAGGCTTGCGTTTTGCGATTCGTGAGGGCGGTCGTACTGTCGGTGCAGGCGTGGTCGCTAAAATTATTGAGTGATTCTAGTTGAAGACTCATTATATTGCGGATGTGATTTAGGCCAGTGGCTCAATTTGGTAGAGCAGCGGTCTCCAAAACCGCAGGTTGGGGGTTCGAGTCCCTCCTGGCCTGCCATTGCGTTTATATGGTGTATATCGGGGTAATGGTTTCTTTCGCAACTTGTTCGTGCTTACGATGAATTCTACAGTGCCGCCGCAAAGCTCTGCTGCAGATATGGCTAAGATGGTTGTTGCTATTGCTATCCTGTTGGGTGCAGTATTTGGCTATCACTACTTCTCTGACGGTTCCCAGTTGTACCGGGTTCTGGGCATTGTGGGTGCGGTGATTGTGTCATTGCTTGTGGCCTCACAGACGGTTATAGGGCAAGCCGGTATTCGCTTTATGATTGATGCGCGCATGGAGACGCGCAAGGTGGTTTGGCCGACAAAACAGGAAACGACTCAAGTGACGATGATTATTATTTTTATTGTTATTTTGGTGGGACTGATTCTTTGGGGTCTTGACGGGTTTTTAGGTTGGGTTGTCAAAGGATTAATAGGGACCTGAGCGTGTGTCGGTTAGGAGTTTAGATATGTCAATGCGTTGGTATGTTGTCCATGCTTATTCGGGTTTTGAGGCGCGTGTGCAAAAGACTTTGAAGGAGCGCATCAATCGGGCCGGTCTGGATGATCAGTTTGGCCAGATACTGGTTCCCACAGAAGAGGTGGTTGAGATGCGCGATGGGCAGCAACGTAAGAGTGATCGGAAATTTTTCCCCGGTTATGTTCTCGTGCAGATGGATATGACAGATGAGGCTTGGCATTTGGTGAGAGAATGCCCTAAGGTGATGGGCTTCATTGGTGGTACTCCGGAGCGTCCGGCGTCTATCACCGATAAAGAGGCCGAATCAATCTTGGATCGTGTTCAAGAGGGCGTTGATAAGCCGAAGCCGAAAGTATTGTTCGAGTCCGGTGAAGTAGTTCGCGTTATTGACGGGCCGTTTAATGACTTTAATGGTGTTGTGCAGGAAGTGGATTACGGCAAGAGCAGACTGCGTGTCGCGGTTTTGATCTTTGGTCGTGAAACTCCGGTTGATCTTGAATTTGGCCAAGTGGAGAAAGGTTGAGCTAGAAGTTTTTTCCGGTGAACGAAATTTCCGCTGGCTGCGATATGTGACCGGGGGAAATGACTGATGAGTTTTGATAAGGTTTTTTGGCGCGGATTTCAATCTGCGTAAATTTGAGGAGAGCCAAGGCGTGGCTTTGGTGTTTGTACCCTATGGAGTGAAAAGTGGCTAAGAAAGTCGAGTCATACATCAAGCTGCAAGTGCCGGCCAATGAGGCGAATCCTTCGCCGCCTGTTGGTCCGGCTCTGGGGCAGCATGGTGTTAATATCATGGAATTTTGTAAGGCGTTTAATGCCAAGACGCAGAGTATGGAAAAAGGTATGCCTGTTCCCGTGGTGATTACTGTTTACAATGACCGTAGCTTTACTTTTATAACAAAAACTCCGCCTGCCTCGATTTTGTTAAAGAAAGCGGCGGGAGTGCAAAGCGGCAGTTCGACGCCTAATACCAAAAAGGTGGGTAAAGTGACACGTGCACAAATTGAGGAGATTGCCCGGGCAAAAGAGCCTGACCTGACAGCTTTAGAACTGGATGCGGCGGTTCGCACGATTGCAGGCAGCGCGCGTAGTATGGGCATTGAGGCAGAAGGTGTGAATCATGGCTAAGCTATGCAAGCGTACAAGAGTATGGGTTGAAAAAGTTGATGTTGGTAAGCAGTACGATATTGATCAGGCTTTGGCCCTGATCAGGGACTGTGCGTTGGCCAGATTTGATGAATCAATTGATGTCAGTATCCGCTTGGGGATTGATCCTCGTAAGTCGGACCAAGTGGTTCGAGGTTCCTCCGTTTTACCAAATGGCACGGGTAAAGATGTGCGTGTGGCTGTGTTCGCGCAAGGTGATGCTGCTGAGGCAGCGAAAGTGGCGGGTGCCGACGTGGTTGGCATGGAAGAATTGGCCGAAGCTATGCAGAAGGGTGATATGGATTACGGTGTCGTTATTGCCTCTCCCGATGCGATGCGTATAGTCGGACAGCTGGGGCGCGTATTGGGTCCGCGGGGCTTAATGCCTAATCCGAAAGTCGGTACTGTGACGCCTGATGTGGCGACTGCGGTTAATAATGCCAAGGCAGGCCAAGTCCGTTTTCGTGCCGATAAAGCAGGTATCATTCACTGTTCGATCGGCAAGGCGAGTTTTGCAGTGGGTGCGCTGCGTGAAAATCTGGAGTCTCTGATTGTTGATCTGAAAAAACTTAAGCCTGCATCAGCTAAGGGTGTTTATTTTAGAAAGCTGTCCGTGTCCTCAACTATGGGGCCCGGCCTGTCAGTCGATCATACGCTACTGGCGTAAAGAGCTTTTGGGCGCTGGCTTGTGTTGTTTATTTCGGTCGGCGGCTGTCAAAGACCGCGGGTGTGGAATGATATATTCTGCTTAATGTTTGCCTGCGTAGATGGTGTTGCCTGGAGATTGTTTCCTTAAGAGATCAGCCTCGGCTTCACATGGATTGGCAAGGCGCGAAAGCCTTTTGCTGTGTTTGGAAGAGTAGTGACACAAAGGTATAAGCCTTAGTCTAAGAGAGGTAATATGAGCCTGAGTATTGATCAGAAAGAGATGATTGTTTCCGAGGTGCATGGACTCGCGGCGTCTGCACACTCCGCTTTGGCAGCGGAGTATGCGGGTATTACCGTAGAGCAAATGACAGATTTGCGTGTAAAAGCACGTAACGACGGTGTTGTCCTGCGTGTGGTTAAAAACTCGCTGGCGAAACGCGCCTTTGAAGAGACTGACTTTGCCTGTATGAATACGGAGATGATGGGACCACTTATCTTGGCGTTTTCCATGGATGATCCGGGCGGTGCTGCGCGCGTACTGGGTGATTTTGCCAGAGAGAACGACAAGCTGGTTATCAAGCTTGTTTCAATAGGGGGTGAGCTATATGGTGCCAGCGAGGCAAAGCGTCTTGCCAGCCTGCCAACTAAAGATCAGGCGATTAGTATGCTGATGTCTGTCATGAAAGCGCCAGTCGGTAGGCTTGCTCGTACACTCAATGAAGTGCCTGCAAAGCTGGTTCGTACTGTTGCGGCTGTCCGTGACCAGAAAGAAGCGGCTTAGCCTGTTTTTAATTTCGGATTTTATATTTTAGGAGATAATCATGACTGTATCCCAGGAAGATATCTTGGAAGCGATTTCTAATATGTCAGTGATGGAGGTTGTAGATCTAATTGCTGCAATGGAAGAAAAATTTGGTGTGACTGCTGCCGCTGCTACTGTTGCCGCGGTTCCCGCAGCTGCCGGTGATGGTGTTGGTGGTGCTGTTGAAGAGCAGAGTGAATTCAACGTGGTAATGACCAGCTTTGGTGCTAACAAAGTTGCTGTTATCAAGGCGGTTCGCGGAATTACCAGCCTTGGTCTGAAAGAAGCTAAGGAGATGGTTGAAGGTGTGCCTGCTACCGTTAAGGAAGGCGTTGAGAAGGCAGAGGCGGAAGATGTTAAGAAGCAGCTTGAAGAGGCTGGTGCCAGTGTTGAGATTAAGTAGCTGTTAATTTTGACTAGCATGGGGAAGGGCCGGTCGGTCTTTTCCTATCTACATTGTTTTGTTGCAGCGGTTTATTGCTGCTGTTATCTTCTGATAAAGGGGCATGCTGGGGAGTGTGCCCAATAGACACGGGGTGTCGTGATGGCTTATAGCTTTACTGAGAAGAAACGTATTCGCAAGAATTTTGGTAAGCGTCCCAAGGTAATGGATGTGCCCTATTTGCTGGCTAAGCAGGTTGATTCATATCGACAGTTTCTGCAGGCCGATGTAAAAGAGGAAGATCGCCAGGAAATAGGTCTTCATGCTGCGTTCAAAACGGTATTCCCTATCGTAAGTTTTTCCGGCAGTGCTGCACTGGAGTATGTGAGTTATCGCTTGGGAACATCATCTTTTGATGTGAAGGAATGTCAGCAGCGTGGCCTGACTTATGCGGCACCGCTGCGCGCTAAAATGCGCCTTGTTATTTACGATAGGGATGTGTCCGGGAAGAAAAAGCCGACTAAAGATATTAAGGAGATTAAAGAGCAGGAAGTTTATCTGGGTGAGCTTCCTCTAATGACGGATACGGGCGCTTTTGTTATTAACGGAACTGAGCGAGTTATTGTCTCCCAGTTACATCGTTCTCCAGGTGTGTTTTTTGATCATGACAAGGGTAAGACACATTCTTCCGGTAAACTGTTGTATAACGCACGAGTTATTCCTTATCGTGGTTCTTGGCTGGATTTTGAGTTTGATCCGAAGGATGCTCTATTTGTTCGTATTGATCGTCGTCGTAAACTACCTGCTACCATATTATTACGAGCCTTGGGTTTCGACGATGAGCAAATGTTGGAGATGTTTTTCGATACGGAAATCTTTGTTCTCGGGCAGGAAAGGGCTGAGATGGATTTGGTGCCTTCGCGTCTGCGAGGTGAAACAGCAGCTTTCGATATAAAGATCGGTGAAAAAGTGCTGGTTGAAGAAGGCAGGCATATTACCGCACGCCACGTTAAGGAGCTTGAAAAAGCCGGGATAGAAAAAATTTCAGTCCCCCTAGAGTTTTTACATGGCAAGAATCTGGCGAAAAATATTATTAATGATACAACTGGTGAAATTTTTGCTGATGCTAATGCTGAAATCACAGAAGAGTTATTGTTGAGACTGTCTGAGCATGGTATTGACAGTATTCAGACTATTTATACCAATGATCTGAACTGCGGGCCTTATATCTCCAATGCGTTGGTTATTGATACGACAAAAACCGATCTGGAAGCACTAATTGAGATATACCGTGTGATGCGCCCTGGGGAACCGCCCACAAAAGAGTCGGCCACTAATTTATTTAATAATCTGTTCTTCTCATTAGATCGTTATGATCTTTCTGAGGTGGGCCGTATGAAATTTAATCGTCGTATGGGTCGTGAAGAAATTACCGGACCGGGTACGCTATCACATGATGATATTGTTGATGTGCTAAAGACATTAATTGATATTCGTAATGGTGAGTGTTCGGTTGATGATATTGATCATCTGGGTAATCGGCGTATCCGCAGTGTTGGCGAAATGGTGGAAAATACTTTCCGCGTAGGCCTCCTTCGTGTCGAGCGTGCAGTTAAAGAGCGACTGGCTCTGGCCGAGTCTGAAGGCTTGATGCCACAGGACCTCATTAATGCCAAGCCTGTGGTAGCGGCAGTCAAGGAGTTTTTCGGTTCTTCTCAGCTATCCCAGTTTATGGATCAGAATAATCCGCTTTCCGAGATCACTCATAAGCGCCGGGTGTCGGCCCTTGGTCCGGGTGGTTTGACCCGTGAACGTGCAGGTTTTGAAGTACGTGATGTGCATCCTACTCATTATGGTCGTTTGTGTCCTATTGAGACGCCTGAAGGCCCTAATATTGGCCTGATTAATTCCTTGTCGCTCTATGCCAGAACAAATAATTACGGTTTTCTTGAAACCCCGTATCGTATTGTCAGGGATGGTGTGGTTACGGATGAGATTCGCTACCTGTCGGCGATTGAAGAGGGTGAGTATATTATTGCCCAAGCGAATACAGATATTGATGCAAATGGTAAGTTAAGTGATGGCCTGATTTCGTCGCGTCATCATAATGAATTCACCATGTCGAGTGCGGACCAGATTCAGTATATGGATGTGTCGCCGCGCCAGATTGTATCGGTAGCTGCATCACTGATTCCATTTCTTGAACATGACGATGCGAACCGCGCACTAATGGGGGCAAATATGCAGCGTCAGGCTGTTCCGATACTGCGAGCAGATAAGCCTCTGGTCGGAACCGGTATGGAGCGTGTGGTGGCTTCTGATTCGGGGGTAGTGGCTATTGCCAGACGTGGTGGAGTTATAGATTCCGTGGATGCGGGTCGTATTGTGGTGCGGGCAAAAGACGATGAAACAGTTGCAGGGGAGTCCGGCGTTGATATTTACAATCTGAGGAAATACACGCGCTCAAATCAGAATACCTGTATTAACCAGCGTCCACTGGTGCGTCCGGGTGACAAGGTCGACCGTGGTGATGTGCTGGCTGATGGCCCATCAACCGACCTCGGTGAGTTGGCATTGGGTCAGAATATGTTGGTCGCCTTCATGTCTTGGAATGGCTACAACTTTGAGGATTCTATCTTGATTTCCGAAAAGCTGGTGCGTGAGGATCGTTTTACCACTGTCCATATTGAAGAGATGACCTGTGTGGCACGTGATACCAAGCTGGGTTCCGAAGAAGTCACCGCAGATATCCCGAATGTTGGTGAGGGTGCGTTATCTAAGCTTGATGAGGCCGGCGTGGTTTATGTTGGTGCTGAGGTAAAGCCAGGGGATATTCTGGTGGGTAAGGTGACTCCCAAGGGTGAAACTCAGCTTACGCCTGAAGAAAAATTGCTTCGTGCAATCTTTGGTGAGAAGGCCTCCGATGTAAAAGACTCATCGCTGCGTGTTCCTCCCGGAATGGATGGTGTCATTATTGATGTTCAGGTGTTTACTCGAGATGGTATTGACAAAGATAGCCGTGCCCTGGAGATTGAGCAGTCTGCCTTGGACCAAGTTCGTAAAGACCTGGGTGACCAGCAGAGAATTCTGGAGGAGGATATTTACCAGCGTATGGAAAAGTTGCTGTTGGGAGAGATGGTTGACTCCGGGCCGAAAGGTATTGAGGCTGGTGTGGAGATTACTAGAGGCATGCTGATCGAGGTCTCTCGTGAAAAGTGGTTTGAAATCAGCTTACAGGACGAAAATGCCAACCGGCAGTCTGAGGCGATGTCTGAACAGCTAAAGTCCCTGCGTAATCATTTCGATGAGCGTTACGAGGAGCAACGAAACAAAATTACTTCTGGTGATGATTTGGCCCCGGGTGTTTTGAAAATGGTCAAGGTTTATATGGCTGTCAAGCGCCGTATTCAGCCGGGTGACAAGATGGCTGGGCGTCATGGTAACAAGGGTGTTATATCTATGATCGTGCCCGAGGAAGATATGCCATACTTGGAGGATGGTTCTACGGTAGATGTGGTGCTAAATCCTCTAGGCGTACCTTCACGAATGAATGTGGGTCAGGTGCTTGAGACGCATCTGGGTTGGGCGGTTCATGGGGTCGGTCTGCGTATTGGTGAGATGTTGGACAGACAGGCCAAAGCCAGTGAGATGCGTGGGTTCCTCAAAGAGATCTACAATACGACTGGTGGTCAGGTTGAAGATCTGGATTCGTTTTCTAACGATGAGGTGGTTGAATTGGCCGGCAATCTGCGCTGTGGTGTGCCCGTAGCTACTCCGGTATTTGACGGGGTGAGTGAAAAGGAAATACGCAAGATGTTTGATCTGGCCAATGGTGGATCCAATGGTAAATGCCTAGATGGGACCGACCATCAGGTTACCTTTGGATATAATAGCAGGTTGTATGATGGTCGTACTGGTGAGCCATTCGACCGTCAGGTTACCGTTGGATATATGTATATGCTCAAATTGAATCATCTGGTGGATGACAAAATGCACGCTCGCTCCACCGGCCCATACAGCTTGGTTACACAGCAGCCACTTGGTGGTAAAGCGCATTTTGGCGGTCAGCGCTTTGGTGAGATGGAAGTCTGGGCATTGGAGGCCTATGGTGCAGCGTACACTTTGCAGGAAATGCTGACAGTTAAGTCCGATGACGTAAATGGTCGTAACCGCATGTACAAAAATATAGTTGATGGCGATCATCGTATTGAGGCCGGTATGCCAGAATCGTTTAATGTATTGCTGAAAGAGCTTCGCTCTCTTGGTATGAATGTAGACTTGGAACGTGATGAATAAGGAGAAGGTAGCATAGATTATGAAAGACTTATTAAATTTTCTGAAGATACAGGTTCCGGATGATGACTTTGATGCGATCCGCATCGGATTGGCATCACCCGAGATGATTCGTTCTTGGTCATATGGTGAGGTGCGTAAGCCGGAAACCATTAATTATCGGACCTTTAAGCCTGAGCGTGATGGTTTATTTTGCGCCAAAATTTTCGGGCCGGTGAAAGATTTTGAATGCCTGTGTGGCAAGTATAAGCGCCTCAGGCATCGAGGTGTGATTTGTGAGAAGTGTGGTGTGGAAGTGACGGAGTCTAAATTTCGTCGTGAGCGCATGGGGCACATTGATCTGGCGAGCCCGGTTGCTCATATCTGGTTCCTGAAGTCGTTGCCCTCACGAATCGGATTGTTACTTGATATGGCACTGCGTGACATTGAGCGAGTGCTGTATTTTGAGGCTTTTGTTGTGATTGAACCTGGTATGACCTCGCTGGAGCGTGGCCAGTTGTTAACGGATGACACCTATTTACAAGCTGTTGAGGAATACGGCGATGAGTTTGAGGCCGGGATGGGAGCGGAAGCAGTTTATGAGATGCTGAAATCAATTAACCTGAAGGATCAGATCGAAACGTTGCATGAAGAAATTGCGGCGACCAAATCTGAAACCAAATTAAAACGCCTGCGTAAGCGCTTAAAGTTGGCTGAATCTTTTTTGCAATCCGGCAATAAGCCGGAATGGATGGTGATGACCGTATTGCCGGTACTGCCGCCTGATTTGCGTCCACTGGTGCCCCTGGATGGTGGTCGTTTTGCGACATCGGATCTAAATGATTTATACCGCCGTGTGATTAATCGCAACAATCGCCTGAAACGTCTTCTTGAATTAAGTGCTCCGGATATTATTGTTCGCAACGAGAAACGGATGTTACAGGAGTCTGTTGATGCCCTGATGGATAATGGGCGTCGTGGTCGTGCTATTGTCGGTACGAATAAGCGCCAGCTGAAATCACTAGCCGACATGATTAAGGGGAAGCAAGGCCGCTTCCGTCAGAATTTGTTGGGTAAGCGCGTTGATTATTCTGGTCGCTCAGTGATTGTGGTGGGTCCGACGCTGAAGCTGCATCAGTGTGGCTTGCCCAAAAAAATGGCGCTGGAGATGTTTAAACCTTTCATTTTTTCCAAGCTGCAACGTCGTGGCTTGGCGACAACTATCAAGGCGGCCAAGAAACTGGTGGAAAAAGAAGGTTCCGAGGTTTGGGATATACTTGAGGAGGTTATCCGTGAGCACCCTATTATGCTCAATCGAGCACCAACGCTGCACCGTTTGGGCATTCAGGCATTTGAACCTGTGCTGGTTGAGGGTAAGGCGATTCGGTTGCATCCGCTGGTATGTACGGCGTTTAATGCGGACTTTGATGGTGATCAGATGGCCGTACATGTACCATTGTCCATTGAGGCCCAATTGGAAGCGCGTGCCTTGATGATGTCATCCAACAATATTCTGTCGCCAGCCAATGGTGAACCGATTATTGTGCCCTCCCAGGATGTGGTGCTTGGTCTGTACTTTATGACCCGCGAGCGCATTAACGCAAAGGGCGAAGGTATGATTTTCTCGAATATGACCGAGGTACATCGTGCTTATGAAAATAAGGTGGTGGAGCTGCAGGCTCGTATCAGGGCCCGTATTGAAAACTCTGAGATCAATGCCGAGGGTGAGATTAAGCATAAGATATCTATTGTTGATACTACCGTTGGTAGGGTACTGCTGACTGAAATACGACCGGTGGGTCTGCCATTTGAGTTGTTTAACTGTACGTTGAAGAAGAAAGAGATATCCAACCTTATCAACCAGTGTTACCGCCGCTTGGGACTTAAAGACACCGTGGTATTTGCTGACAAATTGATGTATCTGGGGTTTCGTTATGCCACCATGGCCGGTATCACCGTCGGCATTGAGGACCTTATTATTCCCGATGAAAAGAAGAAGGCTTTGGAGAGTGCCGAAAAAGAAGTTGAGAAGATTCAGCGGCAATATGCCAGTGGTTTGGTGACTGACGGTGAACGGTATAACAAGGTAGTTGATATCTGGTCGCATACTTCCGATACAGTTCGCGAATTCATGATGCAGGGTATTAGTAAAGAACGAGTGGAGGATGCTAAAGGCGATGAGGTTGAGCAGGACTCCTTTAACTCGGTCTTTGTTATGGCTGACTCGGGCGCTCGCGGTTCCGCTGCTCAGATTCGTCAACTGGCAGGTATGCGTGGTCTGATGGCCAAGCCGGATGGTTCAATCATTGAGACGCCGATTACGGCTAACTTCCGTGAGGGACTGGATGTATTGCAGTATTTCATCTCGACTCATGGTGCCCGTAAAGGTTTGGCAGATACCGCGCTCAAGACGGCGAACTCGGGTTATTTGACTCGGCGCTTGGTAGATGTGGCGCAGGATATGGTGGTCGTAACTGATGACTGTGGTACGGACCAGGGTCTGCTGATGACACCGATTATTGAAGGTGGCGATGTTGTTGAACCATTGCGTGACCGGGTGCTGGGGCGCGTCGTGGCCCGTGATGTGATTAAGCCGGGCACCAATGAAATTTTGGCTGAGACGGGCACGTTGCTTGATGAGATTTGGGTTGATACGCTGGAAAAAAACAGTGTCGATGAGGTGCTAGTGCGATCTCCAATTACTTGTGGGGCACGCTATGGCGTGTGTGCAAATTGTTATGGTCGCGATCTTGCCCGTGGTCATCTGATCAATATTGGTGAGTCGGTAGGAGTGATTGCAGCTCAATCCATCGGTGAGCCGGGCACCCAGTTGACAATGCGTACTTTCCATATTGGTGGTGCGGTCTCGCGTGCTGCGTCTGTCAACAGTATTGAAATCAAGTCCTCAGGTACTGTCCACTTGCATAATATCAAGTTGGTACGACAGTCTGAGACCGGACGCCAAGTGGCTGTATCTCATTCGGGTGAACTGTCGGTAATGGATAAGCATGGTCGTGACCGCGAGCGTTACAAGATGCCTTATGGTGCAGAGCTAAAAATTAGTGATGGTGATGCCGTTCAGGCCGGTCAGGGACTGGCGACTTGGGACCCACATACTCGTCCGGTTGTGACAGAGGTTGCTGGCACTATCCAGTTCATTGATTTTGTCGAGGGCACTACGGTCAAGAGTGAGACCGATGCGGTGACTGGTCGGTCCAGCATGGTGATTGTTGATCCGAGACAACGCAGTGCTGCCTTTAGAAGCATGCGTCCTACGGTGAAGTTGGTTGATGCCGAGGGTAATAATCTGAACTTTGCAGGTACCGGTATTCCGGCTCAGTATCATCTGCCTGCCGGCGCGATTGTTGATTTGCAGGATGGTTCTAAAGTGGAAGTGGGTGATGTGCTGGCCCGTATTCCTCAGGAATATTCTAGGGCTCGTGATAGTGATATTACCGGTGGTCTGCCGCGTGTTGTTGACCTGTTTGAAGCGCGTAAACCCAAAGAGCCCGCCATACTTGCCGCGGCTACTGGTACCGTGGGCTTTGGCAAAGAAACCAAGGGTAAGCGGCGCCTAGTGATTACCGATGCTCATGGCGAAACGACTGAGGAGCTGATCCCAAAATGGCGTCGTGTGGCTGTGTTTGAGGGCGAACATATTGAGAGGGGTGAGGTTGTTGTTGAAGGTGAATACAGTCCGCATGATATACTTCGTCTGAAAGGCGTAGCCGCTCTCGCTGCCTACATTGTGAAAGAAGTTCAGGATGTCTATCGCTTGCAGGGTGTGGGTATCAATGATAAGCATATTGAGGTTATCACGCGCCAGATGCTGCGTAAGGTAGAGATTGTGGACCCCGGTGATACCGGCTTCCTGCGTGGCGAGCAAGCGGAGTATGCTCGTATTCTGGAAGTAAACGAATCTCTTGCGGAGGGTAAGAGCCCTGCCACCTATGAACGTATTTTGCTGGGCCTTACCAAGGCGTCACTGGCGACTGAGTCATTTATCTCTGCAGCTTCTTTCCAAGAGACGACTCGTGTGCTTACTGAAGCTTCGGTATGTGGTATGCGCGATGGTTTGCGTGGACTCAAAGAGAATGTTATTGTTGGGCGCCTGATTCCCGCCGGAACCGGTATGGCATTCCATAACGAGCGCCATGAGCGTCGCGTGGCACAGCAAGCGGAGAAACAAGCGCAGAGTGCGGCCACCCTGATGGCTGAGTTTGATAATTCGTCGGAGAAGTCAGGGGAGATGGTTGATGCCGGTTAATATTGCTGCTAGTGGCAGGCGTTTGGCTGCCGCTGACAGGGCGCCTCCCATGTGAAGGTGCAAGATCGTTGTCATTTGATAGCTTTATTAATTTAATTCCGGGCGAAGGCATATTTTTCTTGACAATCAGGCAGTATACGCGTAGAGTCCCGCCTCCTTGCTGGACTGGCACTTTTGCCTTGCTTTAGTTATGGGTTTATCAGGAGCGGTAATTTTATGTCAACAATTAATCAGTTAGTTCGTAACCCCCGTGTAAAAAAGCAAGATAAGAGTAATGTTCCTGCATTGGATGCTTGCCCGCAGAGGCGGGGAGTATGTACGCGCGTTTATACGACCACCCCTAAGAAACCGAACTCGGCTCTGCGCAAAGTTGCGCGTGTGCGCCTGACCAACGGGCATGAGGTAACTTCATATATTGGCGGCGAAGGCCATAATCTGCAAGAGCATTCTGTGGTTTTGATTCGCGGTGGTCGTGTGAAAGATCTGCCGGGTGTTCGTTACCATACCGTGCGCGGCAGTCTGGATACATCTGGTGTTGAGTCTCGCTGTCAAGGCCGTTCCAAATACGGTGCCAAGCGGCCAAAAGGCTAGGTACGGCACATAAGAGGCAGGCATTAGTTAATCTGGTCGGTAACTTGGCCTTTTTTTATTTATAAAGTGAAAAAATTAAGTTAATAGTAGTTTAAGGTAAAACGCAAATGTCAAGAAAGGGGCAAGCACCCAAGCGGACTATTCTTACGGACCCCAAGCATGGGAGTGAGCGTCTGGCCAAATTCATTAACATTATTATGCTTGATGGTAAGAAATCGGTGGCTGAGAAAATTATGTATGGCGCAATAGATGCGCTCGGCGAGCGCAATAAGGGTAAGGAACCGCTTGAGGTGGTCGAAGTTGCTTTGGAGAATGTGCGTCCCATGGTTGAAGTAAAATCCCGTCGCGTAGGCGGAGCTACCTATCAGGTGCCGGTTGAAGTGCGTGCAGTACGTCAGATGGCGTTGGCGATGCGTTGGGTAACTGATGCAGCTCGCAAGCGCAGTGAAAAATCCATGGTTCTGCGTCTTGCTGGTGAGTTACAGGATGCTGCTGAAAATCGTGGTTCTGCCGTAAAGAAGCGCGAAGAAGTGCATCGTATGGCGGAGGCAAATAAGGCTTTTGCCCACTACCGTTGGTAGTGTTTTTTGCTGTTTTTATTTGGATAATTAGAGTGACGTCGTGGTGCGCAAGACTCCGATTGAGCGTTACCGCAATGTGGGCATTATGGCTCATATTGATGCGGGCAAGACGACTACAACCGAGCGGATTCTTTATTACACGGGCGTTTCTCACAAGATTGGTGAAGTCCACGATGGTGCCGCTACCATGGACTGGATGGAGCAGGAACAAGAACGAGGTATAACGATAACCTCAGCTGCAACAACCTGTTTCTGGGCGGGTATGGAAAAGCAGTTTCCCCAACATCGTATCAATATTATTGATACGCCCGGGCATGTGGATTTTACGATTGAAGTAGAGCGCTCATTGAGAGTGTTGGATGGTGCGGTTGCTGTGTTTTGCGCGGTTGGTGGTGTTGAACCTCAGTCTGAAGCAGTCTGGCGCCAGGCAGGCCGTTATGGTGTGCCGCGTATGGGTTTTGTCAATAAAATGGATCGTGCGGGTGCAGATTTTCTGCGCGTAGTTGATCAGGTGAGATGCCGATTGGGTGGTTCGCCAGTGCTTATGCAATTGCCAATTGGTGTAGAGGATGGTTTCCGGGGGATTATTGACTTGGTCAAGATGAAGGCGGTCTACTGGGAGGAGGAAGGCATGGGTATGCGATTCCATGAGGAAGCGATTCCGGAGGTATTGCAAGAAGATGCTGAGCTTTATCACGAACAGATGATAGAGGTCGCTGCGGAGGCTAGTGATGATCTAATGGAAAAGTACATTGCAGAAGGTAAACTAAGCTCAGATGAGATTAAGGAGGGCATACGTGCCCGGGCACTGAGAGCGGAAGTCAATCCGATGTTTTGCGGGTCTGCCTTCAAAAATAAGGGAGTGCAGTCGGTGCTTGATGCAGTGGTGGAGTACATGCCGTCACCTGTTGATGTCCCGGCCATAGTTGGTGTGGCGGATGATGGAAAAGCGACTGAAGTTCAGCGTTATTCGAATGACAGAGAACCCTTTGCGGCGTTAGCTTTCAAGGTGGCCTCCGACTCTTATGTGGGGACATTGACATTTTTCCGAGTATACTCCGGGGTGTTGAGGGCCGGGGATAGTGTGTATAACCCGGTTAAGGGGGTGAAAGAACGAATTGGTCGTATCCTGCAGATGCATGCCAATTCGAGAGAGGAAATTAAGGAAGTTTGGGCTGGTGATATTGCGGCTGCTGTCGGGCTGAGAGATGTGACAACAGGTGACACGTTATGTGATGCCAATGCAGTCATTACGTTAGAATGTATGGAGTTCCCGGAACCGGTGATTTCACAAGCTGTGGAACCTCGAACCAAGGCGGACCAGGAAAAGATGGGTGTAGCTTTGTTGAAGTTAGCACGCGAAGACCCGTCTTTTAGAGTGCGGACCGACGAAGATTCCGGTCAGACGATTATTTCGGGGATGGGAGAGCTGCACCTTGAGATCATCATTGAGCGCATGAGTCGTGAGTTTGGTGTCGGAGTGAATGTCGGTAAGCCGCAAGTGGCTTACCGCGAAACTATCCGCAGAACTGTGCAGCAGGAAGGCAAGTTTATCAGGCAGACAGGTGGTCGCGGTCAGTATGGTCATGTCTATCTGAGAATCGAACCTTTGCCGGCAGGTAAAGGTTATGAGTTTGTAAGTGAACTAACAGGCGGCGTGGTGCCGCGTGAGTATATCTCGTCGGTAGATAGGGGTGTCCAAGAGCAGATACAAAACGGTGTGTTGGCTGGTTATCCGGTGGTTGATGTGAGGGTGACGCTGTATGACGGTTCATGCCATGATGTGGACTCCAGTGAAATGGCTTTTAAAATAGCCGGTTCAATAGCTTTTCGCGATGGTGTGCTAAACGCTGACCCTGTGTTACTGGAGCCGGTTATGAGTGTAGAGGTTGTGACGCCAGATGAATATATGGGGCCGGTGAACGGCGATCTGAATCGTCGACGCGGTGCCCTGCATGGAACTGAAGATGCCGCTATGGGAACTATCATCAGGGCGGCGGTGCCGTTAGCTGAGATGTTTGGGTACGCAACAGATTTGCGGTCGGTGACTCAGGGGCGTGCAACCTACACCATGAAGTTTTTCAGGTATATGGAGGCATCCAGGAGTGTGGTTGACGAAATCCTGTGTCGAAACTAGATTTTTGGACTGACTTGGCATGGGTTTTATGGTTTTTCTAGGTTCTGAGCAAGCCTGCCTTGGGTTTGTCAGGACAAGAAAAGCAAAAAAGTGATTTTTGTTTTCCTCTCAAAAAATTAATGGTGGGGTTTTGTTGGATTTCGAGATCATTGACTTTAAAGATGTATCCCTGTGTCGCGGGGAATTCTGGATATATCGGGGTTCCCTTTCAGGGATATTTGTGGTTTTTTTGATACTAATTTATCGAGGGTTGAACGGTGTCTAAAGAGAAATTTGAACGCACGAAGCCTCATGTTAACGTGGGGACGATTGGGCATGTTGATCATGGCAAGACCACGTTGACGGCGGCGATCTGTCCGGGACATGCGGACTATGTCAAGAACATGATTACGGGTGCGGCGCAGATGGACGGTGCGATTCTGGTGGTATCTGCGGCGGATGGCCCGATGCCACAGACGCGGGAGCATATATTGTTGTCGCGACAGGTAGGCGTGCCGTACATTGTAGTTTATATGAACAAGGCGGATCAGGTTGATGATGAGGAGTTGTTAGAGTTGGTTGAGATGGAGATACGGGAATTGCTGGACAGTTATGAGTTTCCTGGAGAAGACACGCCGATTATTGTCGGTTCGGCACTGAAGGCATTGGAAGGCGATTCATCGGAGATAGGCGTGCTATCGATTGACAAGTTGATGGAGGCGTTGGATAGCTATATTCCGACGCCTGAGCGAGATGTGGAGCAGGATTTTCTGATGCCGATTGAAGATGTTTTTTCGATTTCGGGTCGTGGTACGGTGGTAACGGGTCGAGTAGAGCGCGGTGTGATCAATGTGGGAGACGAGATTGAGATTGTGGGGATAAAGGAGACGACGACGACAACGTGTACGGGAGTTGAGATGTTTCGCAAGTTGCTGGATCGTGGCGAGGCGGGTGATAATGTTGGTATTTTGCTTCGAGGTACGAAGCGAGAGGAAGTTGAGCGTGGTCAGGTTTTGTCGAAGCCGGGCACGATTACGCCGCACACGAAGTTTGAGGCGGAGGTTTATATTTTGAACAAGGAAGAGGGTGGTCGTCATACGCCGTTTTTTAATGGGTATCGGCCGCAGTTTTATTTTCGTACGACGGATGTGACGGGTGCGTGTGATCTGCCTAGGGGGGTGGAGATGGTGATGCCGGGAGATAATGTACAGATGATGGTTAGCCTGATTGCGCCGGTTGCGATGGAGGAAGGCTTGCGTTTTGCGATTCGTGAGGGCGGTCGTACTGTCGGTGCAGGCGTGGTCGCTAAAATTATTGAGTGATTCTA
>JAPYNQ010000062.1 GCA_028289815.1 Gammaproteobacteria bacterium
CCTAACACGATGCCGATGATCCATTTTATCAGATCATACTTGAACCGGGTAATATCTGCCTCAAGCCGACCAATGTCCGCCTTGAGGTTCGCCTCTACCCGGGTAATGTCCGCCTTGAGTTCTGTCTCCACACGGGTAATATCTGCCTTGAGCTCTGTCTCCACTCGGGCAATGTCTGCTTTGAGTTCCGTCTCTACCTGTTCAATACGGGACTCTGCCCGGGCAATGTCCGCCTTGGTGGTCAGATTGCTGTTGAGCAGCTGTACCTGTTCAACTGCCAGTGCCTCCGCTTGTTGCTCGGTAAAGCCGCCCGCCGAGACCAGGCGCTTGACAACGGCGTGGGTGTCAATCCATGGGACAGCTTGGGCCCTTGTACTATTTTATGGGGTATGGTGGCCTCAGCGCCCCTTACTTCTCTCACCTCTTCTCGCTCTCTCTCAGGGGAGGGAGAAGAGGGGGAGGGATTATCCGGACTCCCTGCCTAGGCAGTGGGGTGATCGTATCTGACCGGTAGCCGGCTATTTTCTGCATGTCTGTGTCCGGTTTTTGGTGTTTCCGTAGATTTTCGCTTATGTGCCCGCACTTGCTATCTGTCGGGTAGATAATGTGTAAAATGTCGGGTTTTGATGGGATAACGCAGGGGATAGCCGATATGTCGATTCTTTCTTGGCTGGGAATCAGGCAGCGCTTTATGCGGCGCGGTGCTCTCGATGAGTTCAACCGGTTCGTCAGGGAGGAGAAGGTACGCCAACGGGGTACGGATGGCTATTTTGACGAGGGGCAGTTCGACAGGGCCGCCGAGTTGGTTCGTGAGCGTCTGCAAAAACGGAAGCATAAGCCATGATATTGCAGGGTCTGCGGGCGCAGAATGTGCTCAAGTACGCCCGGCTGGTTGTGAACGGAATTCCGGAGAAGGGATTGATTGCGATTTCCGGGCGGAATGAGTCGGGTAAAACGGCTATTGTCGAGAGTATTTGTTTTGCGCTGTTTGGCCGCACTTTTTCGGTGCCGGAAAGCAGGCCGGAGCAGATTATTCGCTGGAATGAGCCCGGCTGCCAGATTGAATTGCAATTCAGGGGTGAGGATGACAAGACTTATCGTATTGAACGTTCACTGGATTATAAGGGTACTCACGCCGCACTGTTGTTTCGCAGGGGTGAGGAAGAACCGTTTGCGTCCGGCCCGCATTCCGTTAATGAGGCCGTTTATGGCTTGTGTGGCTTTGATTTTTCGCGGTATCTTGATGCGCTGTATCTGGCACAGCGTGAAATTTCGACTCCACATTCCCAGAGTGAAACGATTAAGGCTATCGCCGGAGCGACGGAATTGGAGGTGCTGCTGGACGAGCTGAAGCGCGATATCGAAAACGAACAGGGGCGTATTCGCAGCCTAGATACCGAGGTCAGCGAAACGATACGGCAGATTAACGAGCTTGATGTGTCCGACCAGGTGCTGGCGGATATGGAACAGGAACGACATGCCCTGCACAAGCGCATCCATGACGCGGAACAGGCAGTGGATTCTCTCAATACCGCAGCGAATAATATTCAGGCTGACTGCCCCGGGGTTCAGTCGGCGGGTAAAGCCATTGCAACCGCGCATATTGATTCGTCTTTGAAAAATTGGGCGGATATGATTGATACGCTGGAGTCGCGCATCCGGGCGATGTGTGATTCTTGTGAAGGGATTGAAACCGACAGCGAGCTGTGTGCTGAACACAGTAAGCTCAGTGAGCATGTCTCTGAACTTGGTGACCGCCTCAATGCGTTTGAGCGTGTGCAGGACCGTATGGATTTCTACCGGATGCAGCTGGCTGCATTGCTCGCAGAGGACGATACCCGGCATGAGGGACCTGGCACGGGGCAATCTCTGCCGGTGCAGCGCAGAGATGTCAGCCGGCTGGTTCGTCAGCTGACTCTGAAGAATGTGGCTTGCCAGGTTGGGGTTTTGTCGCTGTCACTGTTATCTCTGGGAAGTCTGTTTGTCTGGTTCCAGTCCGGTACGACGCTTGATCCGGCTGCCACGGAATGGTTGCTCGGTGTTCTCGAACAGGTGGTAGGCACCTGGGGCAGGCATTTTGTGCAGGTATCGCATATGGCGACTGCGGGTTTCGCCATAGCGGCCGGCCTGTGTGTGTTTTATTCCATGAATTTCAGCCGACATATCCGTGAACTGAAAGGGCAGCGGGACAGGCTACAGGCACATATTAACGAGCTACTGGATCAGGCTAGGCTGATTGATGACGCAGATGGTTTGCCACTGCCGGGGCTGGTTGCTGACTTGAAAAAACTGAACAACGGGGATATCTCGCAACAGTTGACTGCCTTTACCGAGGGCGCAGGGCTGCCGTTTGTCAGTCAGCCGGCCCTGACCGCGGAGCAGGACAGGTTGCTGGATATTTTGAATGCCTGCATGAACAACGTGGGCGATTTGCGCGAGTCCATCGCTATTGAGATCGGACATCATCAACGGATTATTGAGGAGTCACAGGAGCGAAACACGGAACTGGATGCGGAAAAGGAACAGGTACGTCGGCGCGAGGAGGAGATCAGTCAGCTTCGTGACAGGATTGACGGTATTGCAACCCGCAAGGTTCAACATGAGGAGCATATCGGGACACTGGAGCTTGCCCGGCATCTTATCCGGGAAACCTGCCGCAACATCTACAACCGGTTTAATCAGGTATTAAGCAAATATACCGGCATGGTTATGCCCAGGCTGACGGATGACCGTTATAAGCAGATGCAGATCGCGGATGATCTCAGTGTGCGTGTTTTTTCGCAGGATAAAAATGATTTCGGCGAATTGGAGGAGTTTTCCAGCGGCACGCAGCGTCAGATATTGCTGGCTGTGCGTCTGGCTATGTCGAAGGCGCTGATTGAGGCTGTCAATCAGGGTAAACAGTTTATTATTCTGGATGAGCCGTTTGCCTTCTTTGACCGCGAACGTGTGCAGGCAACGCTGAAGGCTTTGCCAAAGGTCGATAAAAATCTGGATCAAATCTGGATTATTACTCAGGAATTTGCCGACACTCAATTGTTTGCCCTGCATATTGAGTGCTCGCGTGATAGTGATGAGTTAATCATTGGCCAGCCCGCGCAATAGACGGAGGAGACTACTATGAAGCTCAATTCGGTCGCCATTATGCTTGTCGCTGTCCTGACTATCGGCGGTTGCGGACAAAAGGGTGACTTGTACAGGAGTGCCGATGTGTCGCCCCGGATTCACGTGGCCTTTTGACATCATGGATTTCTTCAAGCGTATTGATGGTGTACTTCACGCCGAACAGGTGCCTCTGAGCGCAATAGCCGCAGAGTTCGGTACACCGGCTTATGTCTATTCGCAGGGCATGATAGCAAGGCACTGGCATGCCTTTAATGACACACTCGATCAGCATCCGCATCTGATCTGTTATGCGGTCAAGGCCAATTCCAATCTGGCCATACTGGGCCTCCTGGCTCAGATGGGTTCGGGGTTCGATATTGTCTCGGTCGGGGAGCTGGAGCGTGTCATGGCCGCACAGGGTGAGCCCGACAAGGTCGTGTTTTCCGGCGTCGGCAAGCGGGTCGATGAGATTGAGCGTGCGCTGGAGGTGGGTATTCGCTGCTTTAATGTTGAGTCCGATGCCGAATTGGAGCGTATCAACGAGATTGCCCTAGGTAACGGCAGGCAGGCCCCCGTATCCATACGAATCAATCCGGATATAGATGCTAAAACCCATCCCTATATATCGACAGGTCTGAAAACGCACAAATTTGGCATTGATATTGATAGTGCCCTGCATATTTACCGGCGTGCCGGTGATATGCAGGGACTGGAAATCATTGGCCTGGATTGCCATATCGGTTCTCAAATCACAGAGCTGTCGCCTTTTGTTGATGCACTGGGACGTATGTTGACACTGGCAGACAGATTGAAAGCTGACGGCATCCATTTGAAGCACCTGAATCTGGGCGGCGGCCTAGGCATTCCCTATAATAATGAAAGTCTTCCTCTGCCAACTGAATATACAGCCGCCTTACTGGAAAGGCTGCAACATACGGACTATGAAATTATCCTGGAGCCCGGTCGCGCCATTATGGGCAATGCCGGTGTCATGCTGACCCGGATCGAGTTTTTGAAATATGGAGAGGGAAAGAATTTTGCCATCGTTGATGCCGCGATGAATGATTTGATACGACCTGCCTTTTATCAGGCCTGGCAGGCTATCGAACCGGTTGTATCCAGAGATATGCCCGGTAAAACATGGGAAATTGTCGGGCCTGTCTGCGAAACCGGTGATTTTCTGGGTAAAGATCGTGAACTGGCTATCAAGGCCGGGGACCTGTTGTGTGTGCGCTCCGCCGGTGCCTATGGTTTTTCAATGGCCTCTCAGTATAATTCCCGTCCACGGGCCGTCGAGATCATGGTCGATGGGGAGCAGGCGCATATCATCCGGAAAAGGGAGACGGTTGCATCATTATATGCGGGCGAGATTTTGTTACCTTGAATTTGTCATGGCATAGTATGCTACAGGAATCTCTGAAAGCCGGTTGCATTATGCGGTACCTCGTTATTTTTCAAGGCTCTTTACAGGTCATTTTATAAATTCATGCAGCGTGTCACCGAACCTGAGTTAATGGAGGATGCTGAGCAGGCAGAAATCTATGCAGGTGCCGACTTCTCCGAGGCCAATACCCTGTTTATCCAGACGCTGCTGACACATATGCCGGTTCTCGATGGTCTGAATATACTGGATATTGGATGTGGCCCGGGTGATATTTGTCTGACGCTTGCCGATCAGTTTCCTGATGCCCGTATTTATGGCGTTGACGGTTCCGAGGCCATGCTGAACATCGCCCGGCGGCAGGTCAATCCGCGAGGCAATGCGCCGCAGTTTCTGCGTTATACCCTGCCGGATCATGAGCTGCCTACCGTCTTTTTCGATGTCATATTATCCAACAGTATGCTGCATCACCTGCATCATCCTCAGGTGCTGTGGCAATCTATCATCCAGCTCGCAAGGCCCGGCTGCCGGATATGTGTTATGGATCTGTTTCGCCCGGATTCGACAGAACTGGCTCAGGCAATCGTCAATCGGTATGCGGCAGATGAGCATGAAATACTGAGAAGGGACTTTTATCATTCTCTGCTCGCTGCATTCCGTCCGACCGAAGTAGAGCAGCAGTTACAGGAGGCATCACTTTCGCAGCTGCAGACAAGCATTATCAGTGACCGCCATTTACTTGTTGCCGGTCACCTGTAAACCCCAAAATGCCCCTTGCAAATCCGATATCTGCAAGCGAAACTTGTACCATGAATATCCACTTTTCCAAGATGCACGGCCTCGGCAACGACTTTATGGTCATCAATGCTATCGACCAGCCACTGCATCCGTGCGCCGAACTTATACGACAATGGTCCGACAGGCGTACCGGTATCGGCTTTGACCAGTTACTGCTGGTAGAGCCGACCGACCGAGACGATGCCGATTTTCGCTATCGTATCTATAATGCCGACGGAGGAGAGGTTGAGCAGTGTGGCAACGGCGCGCGCTGTTTTGCCCGGTTTGTGTCAGACCGTGGATTGACGAACCGAACTTCAATACCGGTACATACCGGCAATAATATTATTGTTCTTAATATCCGCGATGACGGTCAGGTACAGGTGGATATGGGCACTCCCCGTTTTGCGCCCGAGACACTGCCTTTTAGCGCACAACAGCAGGAGCGCTATATTCTGGCGCTGGCAGACTGTGCCATAGAGGTGGGTGCCGTATCACTCGGTAATCCGCACGCCGTCATGCTGGTTGAGGATGTCAGGCAGGCACCGGTAGCAGCGCTGGGGCCGCAGATAGTGACGCATGAATCGTTCCCGCAGGGGGTCAATGCCGGATTCATGCAGATTATTGACGCAAACCATATCAGCCTCAGGGTCTATGAAAGAGGCGTGGGTGAGACAGCTGCTTGTGGCACCGGGGCATGCGCCGCCGTGGCTGTTGGTCGCCACTGGCAAATGCTGGATGAGCATGTTGAGGTCAGTCTCGCGGGGGGGAAACTGGGTGTCGTCTGGCCGGGCGAGGGTTCGCCTGTATTAATGACCGGGCCGGCAGAGCATGTCTTCGACGGCGTTATCGCCATGTAATCATTACCAAACTGACTTTGACAGTTTATAATCCGGCGCCAACATTATGGTTCACAATCAACAAAATATCGTTACCGCGCAGGAGGATAATCCGCCCGATGAGGACCGGATTGCAGAATACCTGCAACAGCACCCTGACTTTTTCATTCGCCATAGCCAGTTACTTACTGATCTGGTCATTCCGCACGGCAGGGATTCTGTAGTTTCACTCGTAGAACGGCAGATCAGCCTGCTGCGCGAGAAAAACACCATCCTTGAAAAGCAGCAGGGAAAACTACGGGAAATTGCCTTGTTGAATGGCCGTGTTCAGGAGCGTATGCACCGCATTGCCCTGCAAACTCTTGCAGCGACCGACATCAATCAGGGGATCAAGGAGCTGATCGCTTCTCTGATCCGGGAATTTGACTTGGCATATGTGCGGCTACGACTTTTTGACGATGCAGCCCAACCGCTGGACAAGATCAAACCGGCATTCCGCATCACCAGCCAGTCCGCACATACCGCAATTAATGAGCTCACCCCAACGTCCAAGCCCGTTTGCGGTCAGCTGAGCACGTCACAACAGAAACTTATCTTCGGTAAGCGTGGCGCATCAATCGGTTCCAGCGTCATCATCCCGCTGCGCAAGGACATGCTGCAAGGCATTATTGCCCTGGGGACAGCCGATAAAAATCGCTTCACCAGAAGTATGGATACTCTCTATCTACAGCGTCTGGGGGAGGTAGTTGCCGCCTCATTTGTGCGCCTGATCACATAAGCCGGTGGCACATCACCCGTTAATTCAGGATTACCTCTCCCGCCTGCGTCACGAGCGGCAATTATCCGGTAATACTATCGGCGGATACAGCCGTGACCTGTGCCAGCTCGAAAGCTGGTTGCAATCTAATGAACAATATGACTGGTCAAAGGTTGATTCCACCCGAATAAGAGATTTTGTCGCCTTTGTCCATCGGCAGGGTAAATCTCCGGCTTCTATTCGAAGGCTGCTTTCGAGCATACGTAATTTTTTCAGGTTCCTGAACCGCGAGGCAATCATTGAGAGTAATCCGGCTCAGGATATACCGATCCCCAAAGCGGGAAAAAAACTGCCGCGTGCCCTGGATGTGGATCAGATCAATCAGTTGTTGAGCGTGCCGGAAGACCATATACTCAAAAAAAGAGACAAGGCGATACTGGAGCTGTTTTATTCCTCCGGCCTGCGATTGTCGGAGCTCGCCGGCCTTAATCTACAGGATATTGATCTGAAAGAGGGAAGCGCACGGGTCACGGGAAAGGGTAACAAACAACGGGAGGTACCCGTGGGACGCAAGGCGGTGGAAGCCCTGTCCACCTGGCTGAAGACGCGCACCAAACTGCTTAAAGGCGACAGTCCGGCCCTCTTTATTTCAAAACAGGGCAGGCGGTTGTCGATACGTTCAATTCAGATGCGCTTGGATTATTGGGCCAGACAGACAGGTCTGCACCAACATGTACATCCCCACATGCTCCGCCACAGCTTTGCATCTCATATGCTGGAGGCCAGTGGAGACCTGCGGGCCGTACAGGAATTACTGGGCCATGCCGATATATCAACTACGCAGATTTATACTCACCTTGATTTTAATCACCTGGCCAGTGTCTACGACAAAGCCCATCCTCGCTCCAGGCGGCATAAAAAATGAGACAGTATTATGAGATTGAAAGTTACATTACATAATACCGAACAAAGTGACTATCGGGCAGATAGTGCCTGCTATCCTGAGATAGGTAGTCCGGGGTAGTAAATTTTGCCCACATTTTTTTATATTAACCGGAGACAATGATGCCAGGAAGCTATCCTGAAAAGATAAAGCAACTTCCCATATATGATGGTCGTTTTGATGCCTATAAACTTGAAGCAAAAGGTGGCGACGTTTTGTTTGCCTCTTATCCTGCAGGCACAGAAATTCCGGCCCACAGACATGACACAGAGAATCATGGTGTCATTACTAAGGGCGAGCTTATTCTTATAATGAGCGGTAAAACTGAAAAAATCGGTGTCGGCCAATGGTATCACGTTCCGGCCAACATGGAACATGCCGCACGCTTTGAAGTCGAAACAGATGAAATCGAATTCTGGTTTAAGGTGGATGCTTAATCAGTCAGCTGGCCACATAATCTTAAAACAGGTGTTTTGCGATAGTAAAATCCGCTGAATTGAGCATGATTGCCAAGCTGTCAAACTTCCTGACAAGAAGTTCATCAATAGCCGTGGTGGCATTTTTTTTCATCCTGTTGCTGATATTTATATCAGTAATCATACCAAAGCTCAATAACCTGATGTCTGAGGTATCTGCCGGCATGGGTTCTCCTGATACCCTGGTTTTGTACAGCCATAAAAAATTATATCAGATTGCATCTGCCTATGGTGTTAATGGCAGATTAATGTATATTGAAACAAGAATAAAATATGATGTGGCTTGGCCAATCATATATACATTATTCTTTATAACATCTATCAGCTGGTTTGGTCGTAATATTTTAAGCCCGGACAGCAAGGCCGGATACGCTAATATATTACCGGTTTTCGCTGCTTTATTCGATTTTTCGGAAAATATATCTGTTTCACTGGTTATGTATCTTTTTCCTGAGAAAGAAATTGTACTCAGTAATATCGCATCATATTCAACATTTCTTAAGTGGCTATTTGTCAGCAGCAGCATGGCAGTGCTGTTTATTTTTGTATTTTTGTTTACTTGGAAGCAAATCAAAAATCTGGCTAAAAAAACAGGAAAAGTGTAGGTATTTTGATTATTATCTTGGACATGATTCGGTTCCAGGCCAGTGCTTTCTTAGCGCGGCGTTGATAACATCAGGTTTTTGCGCGTCCCTGAGCTGATCAGCTTTAATCGCCTGATAATCCGTAACCGGCTTGTCAGGTATTTGACAGGGCCGCCTTTATCTTTGCAGTGACTTCCGCCGGAGTCGTACCATGCTGTGCCAGTGATTGAATGACGCCATCTCTGCCAATTACATAAATAATGGATGAATGGTCAATGGTATAGCCCATAGCAGAATCTTCCAGAGGGACTTTTTTGTAGATAGCGCGGTATCGCCATGCAACCTCTTTGATAGTTTCCAAATCTGCAGTCAGACCCAGCATACCCGGATAAAAGGTGTCGGCATAAAGATTCAGCTTTTCGATATCATCGCGCTCAGGGTCCACGCTGACAAAAACCGGTTGAGTCTGTCGCTGTTCCTCTTCACTTAGCTGACGCAGTGCCGTAGCCAGAATATTCAGGCTCGTGGGGCAGACATCCGGACAGGATGCAAAGCCAAAATACAACGGCACTACCTTGCCTCTGAGCTCTTTGGACAGAGTAACGGGACCATGGCTGGATTGCAGGGTAAAGTCTCCGCCGATACTGGTAATGCCTTGCCGCTTGTCCACCTGCCTGTTGGCCAGCAAAGAGGCCAATATACCCACGGATAGCGCAACCACGGCAATAATGCCAATAAAAATAAACCGGTTGTTTTTCATTCGAACCGCTCCGACCTGTTCATATCAACAACAGGGACTTTGACTCTATCACGGCTGCCGTCACGGTAAATTAACTCCAGCGGAAATGATTCGCCATGCTTTAGTATCTGTTTGAGACCGATGAGCATAACATGAAAGCCACCGGGCCGGAGCAGCCTGGTGTCGTCAGCATTAAGATCGATACCCGCCACCTTTCTCATTTTCATCATTCCGTTGCTCATCACATGATTATGAATTTCAACAGTATCGGCAACCGGACTTTCAGCCGCAACCAGAGTTCGGCGTTCGCCGCTGTTATTTTTCAGCGCCATAAATGCAACACTTATTGATATACCCGGCAAGCTGGCACGCGCATAGGGCTCAACAACGTCAACCATATCGGCAGTGGACTGGCCGGAGGCATAAATCGGAAACAGACTGAGAATCATTACAAAAGCAAAATTTTCAAGAGTGCTTTTCATCGGCGAAATTTCTCTTGGCGATATGCTAGTCTTTCAGTCATGTTTTACAGTTTTACCCCAATAAAGGCCTAATCAAGAGAAGATCAACATGACTGTTTTTGCCTATATTATGGCAGCCGCCTTCATCATCATCTGGGGCTGGCTGATATACAAGCTGTACCTGATAGTTTCCGATGCGAAGAATAAAAAAGGCGATAGCAGTTAGATGATGGCCATCAGGCCCGCCATTATGGAAAATTTATCAGGCCACTAACTGCACGGCTATTTCTCTGCCGCGCTCAGCGGACTCCACAAATCCCGGCATCTGGTCAAAATTCAGGTATCTGTAAATCTCTGGCGCCATTGAGTCAATTTTAGTCGCATATTCCATGTATTCTTTGACGGTCGGCAGCTTGCCCATCACCGATGCAACAGCCGCCAGCTCGGCAGATGCCAGAAAGACGTCTGCCCCTTGGCCCAGCCGGTTAGGAAAATTGCGTGTAGATGTCGATACTGCCGTCGAGTTCGCAGCGATACGCGCCTGATTTCCCATACATAAAGAACAACCCGGCATTTCGGTGCGTGCGCCCGCGGAAGCATAGATATTATAGATGCCCTCCTCCATCAGCTGGGCTTCATCCATTCTGGTAGGTGGCGCGATCCACAGGCGGGTGGGAATAGCCTCGCCTGCGGCCTGTAATAATTTTCCAGCGGCCCTGAAGTGCCCGATGTTGGTCATACACGAACCGATAAACACCTCGTCAATTCGGCGACCGGCTACTTCTGACAGAGGCCTGACATCATCCGGATCATTCGGACATGCCAGCAACGGTTCCCTGATATCGGACATATTGATCTCAAGCACCTCAGCATAATCGGCATTCTTATCGGCCCGCAATAGTATCGGTTGCTCCAGCCATTCTTCCATAGCACGTGCCCGACGCTCCAGGGTACGCTTATCCTCATAGCCATTATCAATCATCCAGCGCAGCATGACGATATTGGAGCGCAGGTACCCGGCTACGGATTCTTCCGATAACTCAATCGTACAGCCGCCAGCGGAACGCTCGGCAGATGCGTCGGACAGCTCGAACGCCTGCTCTACAGTCAAATGGGGCAGGCCCTCAATTTCAAGAATACGGCCATTATAGATGTTTTTCTTGCCTTTCTTTTCAATGGTCAGCAGGCCGCGCTTAATAGCCTCATAAGGAATCGCGTTGACCAGATCACGCAGCGTGATGCCCGATTGTATTTCTCCTGTAAACCTGACCAGAACCGACTCCGGCATATCCAGAGGAATAACACCTAGCGCCGCACCAAAGGCCACAAGACCGGAGCCCGCCGGGAAAGAGATACCCAGCGGAAAGCGGGTATGTGAGTCACCGCCTGTACCAACCTGGTCAGGTAGCAGCATACGGTTCAACCAGGAATGAATTATCCCGTCACCCGGGCGCAGTGAAACGCCGCCGCGAGTCTGGATAAAATCAGGTAAAGTGTGTTGCGTATCGATATCAACCGGTCGGGGGTAAGCCGCCGTATGACAGAATGACTGCATCACCAGATCGGAAGAAAATCCCAGACAGGCCAGCTCTTTCAGTTCGTCTCTTGTCATGGGACCGGTGGTGTCCTGAGACCCCACGGTGCTCATACGAGGTTCGCAGTAGGTACCCGGCAGAATGCCTTCGCCTTCGGCAAATCCGCAGGCTTTGCCTACAATTTTTTGCGCCAGGGTATATCCCTTTGCCGCCCCTGCAGGATTTTGTGGTCGGCGAAAAATATCTGATGAGTCAAGGCCCAGTGCCTGTCTCGCTTTTTCGGTCAGAGACCGACCGATAATCAGCGGGATACGACCACCGGCCTTTATCTCATCCAGCAACACTTCGGTCTTTAGTGAAAACTCAGCCAGGGTACTGCCTGTTTCACTTGTTATAGTCCGATCATAGGGTTTCACGATAATGGCGTCCCCCATATTCAAATCATCAACCGGCACTTCTATCGGTAACGCGCCTGAGTCTTCCAGGGTATTAAAAAAAATAGGTGCGATTTTTGTACCCAGCACCATACCACCAACACGCTTGTTGGGAACGTAAGGAATGTCATTGCCCATGTGCCACAAAACCGAATTTACTGCCGATTTGCGGGAAGATCCGGTACCGACCACATCGCCGACATAGGCCAGCGGATAACCCCGGACTTTCATTTCCTCAATTTGCTTCAAAGGTCCGGTAATGCCCGGTTCATCAGGGTAAATACCCTCACGTTCATTTTTCAGCATCGCCCGGGCATGTAAAGGAATGTCCGGCCGCGACCAGGCATCCTGGGCAGGGGATAAATCATCGGTATTCGTTTCGCCGGTCACCTTGAAAACCGTGACTTTGATCTCTGCCGGCACATCCTTGTTGCGTGTAAACCATTCAGCATCCGCCCAGGACCGCATCACCGCTCTCGCATTTTCATTGCCGGCATTGGCCTTTTCGCTGACGTCGTGGAACGCATCAAACATCAACAAGGTATATTTCAACTGTTCGCCGGCCAGGAATCCAAGCTCAGTATCATCCAGCAATTCCACAAGCGGCTCAACGTTATAACCACCCAGCATCGTGCCAAGCAGCTCAACGGCACGCTCCCTGCTTACCATCGGGCTTTGTGCATTTCCCCGGACGATATCCGCCAGAAATGCGGCCTTCACATAGGCTGCTTCATCGACTCCCGGAGGGACACGCTCAGTCAGCAGATGTACCAGCATATCTTCTTCGCCGGCCGGCGGATTTTTCAGCAGCTCCACCAACTCGGCGGTCTGCCCGGCATTTAAGGGCAGCGGAGGTATCATCTGTATGGCACGCTCCGATTCGTGCTTACGATATGAATCAAGCATTGTGAGACTCCTTAAGTCAGGTGTAATCGGGATGCACTTAACTGCACGGCTAGCCAACCATCAGACACAACACAAGCATAGCAATACATCATCTATGAGTAAAATCAATACTTTGGATAACGAGTATGTTACTTTTTAATGAGTAACATACAACACTTTATTGCCCAGCCTGCTTGTCAATGCAGCGTAACCGCTACCCTTATAGCGAGCCACGCCAAGAAGCCGGTTGTTTCGGAAAAATCCCGGCTTCGTAATCACGTACGCCAATACCCGGCTATATCGCCATTTCGATATCAGCCTGCACCGCATCAATACCGGCCTGAGCACAAACTTCATCGGTTTCTCCGGAAGGCGCGCCGCTCACCCCAATAGCGCCAATCAGTGAACCGCCCACCTCCAGCGGCAAACCACCGGCAGACATGACAAGACCAGGCTGCCGCCCGACGGGGCTATTTGCCATGTCGCCAAGCTCAGAAGTTGCCGCATTAAAATTTGCCGCAGTGTAGGCTTTACCCTTACTGATTAGAGCAGTGAGGGGTGCTGCTATGGTATCGCGTAACGTAACCTGCACAACTCCGTCACGGTCCACCACAGTAACTCCGATCTGAATGCCCTGCTTTGTACATTCCTCGACCGCGGCCTGCGCCATAGTCAGCGCAGTTACCATCGTCATGCGCTTCAGATCAACCACCATAGTATCTTCATCCGCATACGCCGGCCTGATACAAAGTAAAACCAGGACGAGGGATAACAGTTTCAGTTTCATTGCTAATCTCCTTTTAGTGATTCTGAATATATTTTCTGCCGAATCCATGACCTCTGCCGTTATCCCCGGACATCTCTCCATGATTATCTCTGGAAAGACCCGATAGAGTGAAACACGGTTCGGGCCAAACAACTCATTGCAGTCGGTCATCATTCACAGCGAGCGCCCTGATTCAGTATCATATGGCACAGCATCAGGCGACGGGCATGAGCTGCTGATAGTAACTCACAGGGCTCTGAAGTCCAATCCCATTGTACAGTCAATAAGCACGGCCTGACCAACTGCTGGACCTGCCGCCGCCACGATCAGGACAGCTTCAGTACCTCCCTGCATCCCGGGACCATACGCTACCGAGCGGCATCAATCAGCCGCAGGATATAATGAGCGGCTAATGCGGGTACAGCTCAGGCGTACTCACCTCGCTTCGCAGCACACTGCGCACAGGTGCCCAGAAGTTCAATGATTGGCCGCCGGATACGGAATCCAGCCGTCTTGCCTGCCAATTTCAGACTCGTAGCCACACCGGGATCTTCAACCTCAGCCACTTCGCCACAGTTATCACAAATCAGAAACTGGCTGGCATGTGGATGATCCGGATGTTCACAACCCACATAAGTATGCAGGCTCTCGATCTTGTGCACCAAACCCTGCTCAATCAGGAAATCCAATGCCCGGTAAACCGTTGGGGGCGCAGGATCCCTGACTATGCCGCGCATGCGCTCAAGCAGATCGTAGGCACTGAGCGGCTTTTCAGACATGCACAACAGCTCAAGAACGATCTTGCGTTGTTCGGTCAGCCGTGCACCACGTTCGCGGCACAGTACATCGGCTTGCTTCAATGTGTAGGAAAGTGCTTTGTTATTCACAGGTTTCTCCTAGTGGAACACAACTCAAGCGTGAGAACAAATAGATTGTAAATTAAACTCTATTGCTATGTTATAACTTGTGTTATGTTATAACTTGTGTTACGTTATAACATTCTTAACCCTAAACGTTGGAGACTATTGATGAAAAAATCGTTACCGAGTGTCGTGGTTGCGGCCATGCTGGCGGCCTCGCTGTCGGCTGGCGCCGATGACAGTGCCGATATGACTGAAGTAAAGCGCATGATTCTGGAAATGAAACAGCAACACCGACAGCAGATTCAGGCCTTGGAAGCGCGCGTGCAACGGGCCGAGGCGCGCGCTGAGGCTGCCGAGCAAAAGGCTCAATCAACCGAAGGCAAGATCGTTGCCGTAGAAGAACAGGTTCAGGCAAAGCCACGTACCGGTGACAACAGCCTCAACCCTGCCATCAGTCTGGTAGTGCAAGGTGGATACGCCTCCTATTCGGAAGATCCGGAGGAGTTTCACTTTGAAGGCATGCCACTTGGCGGCGAAGCCGGCCTGACGAGCGAAGGGCTGGCACTTCATGAAATTGAGTTGTCCGCATCTGCCAACTTCGACAATCTTTTCTACGGGCAGACGACGCTTGGCCTGCATGATCATGACGGCGAGATCGAAGTCGATGTCGAGGAGGCCTTTGTCGATACGCTGTCATTGCCGGCGGGTCTGGGGCTGCGCTTCGGTCGCTTTTTTTCATCTATCGGTTATCTGAACGAACATCATGCCCATGCTTGGGATTTTGCCGATGCGCCGTTGGCCTATCAGGCCTTTCTCGGCGGCCAATATAGTGACAACGGTATCCGTGCAAGCTGGGTCGTACCAGCCGATACCCTGTTCGCAGAAGTGGGGGTGGAAGCCATGAGCGGTAACAGCTACCCGGGTGACGGTGAGAGTCAAGCTGCCATGCGTAATCTGTTCGCCAATATCGGCGGCGATGTCGGACCAAACAATAGCTGGCAGCTCGGTTTGTCAAGGATGAACGTTGATGTGGAGGAGCGAGCAGCAGGGGGGCACGCACACGAACACGATGAGGAAGAGGAGGGGCACGATGCTGAATTCAGCGGTGACTCTGACCTGGCGGCCTTGGATGCGGTCTGGAAAACGGATCTGGGCGGCGGAAAAGCACTGATATTTCAGGGCGAATACTTCTGGCGTGATGAAGATGGACAGGTTTCAATGAGCGAAGAAGGAAACAATGCGCTGTTTAACTACGACGGCGAACAGGACGGCTGGTATCTACAGGGTATTTTCCAGTTCAATCGACAGTGGCGTACCGGTCTGCGTTATGACCGCCTGACAGCGGACAATGACCTGCCGGTAGTAAGCACAAGCGACATGGACGGCAACGCACTCAGTGGAGATGTCATCGACGAACTCCGAGAAGAATCGGGCTATCAGAGCAGCAGCCACGATCCTCATCGCTGGGCCGCGATGATTGACTGGACGCCGAGTGAGTTCAGTCGCGTGCGCTTGCAGTATGCCCGCGACGATTCGCGTGAGGAAACCGACAACCAGCTATTTTTGCAGTACATCATGACCATGGGCGCCCACGGCGCTCACCAGTATTAATGGTATGGAGGTTCTGTTGATGAAATGTCAAATCAGACAATTGGCCGGCCTGTTGGTCGCCGGCCTGCTGGCGGTTCCGGTTCAGGCGCAACTGAATGTCTTCGCCTGTGAGCCGGAATGGGCGGCGCTGGCACAGGAACTGGCCGGTGAACATGCCACGATATTCACCGCCACGCACGCCAGCCAGGACCCGCACTATGTGCAGGCCCGACCGTCGCTGATCGCAAAACTGCGCTCGGCCGATCTGGCCGTATGTACAGGCGCTGAACTCGAAATCGGCTGGATGCCGATGTTGCAGCGACGCGGCAGAAATCCCGCAGTACTGCCAGGTCAGGCGGGTTACTTTGAAGCAGCCCAACAGGTTGAGTTGCTGGAAAAACCCGCCAAGCTGGACCGTGCGGAGGGCGATGTGCATGGTGCCGGCAATCCGCATTTCCTGATGGACCCCCGCCGGATATTGAGGGTCGCCAGTGCCTTGTCATCCAGACTGCAACAGCTCGACCCGGGCAATAAATCAGCCTACGAAAGCCTGTTGCAGGAGTTCACCACGCGCTGGCAATCGGCGATCAGGCGATGGCAGTCAAGCGCCGAAGGGCTCAGAGGCAAGCGCGTTGTTGTGCATCATCGCGAATGGATATATCTGCTGGACTGGCTGGGTATGCAGCGTGTCGGTTCGCTGGAACCGAAGCCCGGCATTCCACCCAATCTGGCGCACCTTGCAACGCTGAAGGAGCAGCAAGCTGACATGATCATTCTCTCACCAAGAAATGACACCAAACCTTCAGCTTGGCTCCAGAAGCAGACGGGCACTCCCATTGTCGTACTACCGCATACGGTAGGTGCCGTACCGAACAGCGATGATCTGTTCGGTCTGTTCGACGAGGTTATCAGGCGGCTTTCTGAATCAGCAAAGACGTGAACCTGATTGATCTCTCCTTGCTCGGACCGCCCCTGCTTGCAGGGGCGGTCGTGCTCAGCACCCATGTGCCGCTCGGGCGACAAGTGCTTGCAAGGGGGATCATCTTCATTGATCTGGCGATCGCACAACTGGCCGGACTGGGGGTGATACTGGTTCATGTACTGAGTGAGCAGCCACCAGCGCTGTCAGTACAGCTAACGGCGTTTCTTGCGGCCCTCGGTGGTGCGCTGGGCCTGCGCTGGGCGGAAAGGTACTGGGCTGATGTGTTGGAAGCCCTGATTGGTACCATCTTCGTGCTCGCTGTTACCGCAGCGCTGCTGATTCTGGCGAATGATCCCCACGGCGGTGAACGACTCAAAGACCTGCTGGCCGGTCAACTGCTTTGGGTCACCTACGACGCTCTCTGGGTTCCGATCATATTATCGTTCGCCGTGTTGACGCTTTGGTTCAGGGGCAACGCGGCGACCAATCCGACCTTGTTCTATGTGTTGTTTGCATTGAGCGTTACAACATCCGTGCAGCTGGTCGGTGTCTATCTGGTGTTTGCCAGCCTCATCATTCCGGCACTGGCAACCAGACGGCATCGCAGTCTGGTGCCTGCGTACAGCATCGGGTTCATCGGCTATTTGCTCGGATCGGCAGGGTCGGTACTGACGGACCTGCCCACCGGACCTGGCGTGGTCTGGGCAATGGCGATTGTCGCAGCGATATTCGGTTTGTTTTTCGACAGAGTAACCGGGTTTAGAAAAAAATAAGTTATTGATTTTATTGAAAAAATGGCGGAGAGCGAGGGATTCGAACCCCCGGAGGGAGGTTATCCCTCAACGGTTTTCGAGACCGCCGCTTTCGACCACTCAGCCAGCTCTCCGACAGTCTGTTTTTGCCCTGCCGTGGAGCATACAGTAAACAGGTCTTGTTTGTTATGCGTTGATACCCATATACAACCGTAGATGTAATGATGCTGTGTGCCATGTCCGAGTTTACATAATTGATTTCCAATACTATAAATACTATACTTGGAACAATCCCGACTCGGGCCTGTCAGTTCATCATCAGGTATTCAGTTTTAATTTAGGAGAAGTGTCATTATGGAACAGTTTAATCAGGCATTAGGCCATTCTCAGGCATCAATCGTTGCTACCAACAAGGTGCTGAAGAATACGTACTTACTGCTGTCCGCTACACTGGCGGTCAGTGCCATTTCCGCTGTCGTTTCCGTAGCCATCGGTGTGCCTGTATGGATGTATATGGTCTCACTACTTGTCAGCATGGTGCTCGGCATATTTGTGTTGCCTAAAACGGCTAACTCTGCAGCTGGTCTCGGCGTCATCTTTCTGATCACCGCCTTAATGGGCTTTGGCTTGGGTGCCATTTTACAGATCTACGCTGCCGTACCTAAAGGACCGCAAGTTATCGCTACCGCCTTCGGCGGGACAGCAGCGATTTTTCTGGGTCTGTCAGGTTATGCGCTGGCAAGCCGTCGTGACTTCAGTTTTATGGGTGGCTTTTTGTTCGCCGGAATAATGGTCGTTCTGGTCGGCATGCTGGCCAATCTGTTTTTTTCTCTGCCCGGATTGTCACTCGCGTTGTCTGCCGGTATTATCCTGCTGATGAGCGGCTTTATCCTGTTTGATACCAGCCGCATTATCAACGGCGGTGAAACCAACTACATTATGGCAACTTACGGTCTCTACCTGAGTTTTTTCAATATTTTCATCAGCCTGGTGCAAATCCTGATGGCATTTGCCGGCAATGATGAGTAGCCAGGTTACCTATACCATGCCCTGCAAAAGCCCCGTCCTACGGGGCTTTTTTAAGAAAATTATACTGCCGACTGTCCGGGTTCAGACCATAACGGGATACCCAACTCCCGACAATCCGATTTCAAATTCATCTCGGAGCTCACTACTCCCATCGACCTGAATTGAAATCAGGTCAAGCGACCACTAGTTCGGCAAAGCAGGTCAGGAAAGTTTGACATAGTAGCAGGTAGCCCGGAGCTCCTTGTACGCAAGGCCCTCCTGAAATTTACACTCATGTCACCTATCTGCACCCACGTCAGGACGACTGATTTTCATCTGATACTTCCAGCACCTGACGGCACTCGTGCTCTCCCGAGTTCCGACCTGACATACATTTTCGCCCCAGACACCATAATCAAAAGTGTAGTTTGTGACGGACTCATACATATTGTTTACAAATAAATGCCGTGGAAGTTATACTTCGCGGGCGGATACTGAAAGATAAAAGCCGTGTATGTTCATTTTTTTGCGAGGTGGGTTATGCCCAGCGGTACTGTAAAGTGGTTTAACAATTCAAAGGGGTTTGGCTTTATTGAACCCAAAGGGGGCGGAGATGACATCTTTGTTCATTATTCGGTCATTAAAAGCGATGGCTTTAAGACTCTCAAGGAGGGACAGGAAGTCAATTACGAAGCGGAGTCAGGACCTAAAGGCTTGCAGGCAACGAGCGTTACTAATCCCCAATAATTGGTAGATAGCAGACGAACTCCGCTTTATCAACGGGGTTCGTCCGTATTAAAGACTCTGGTTTAGGGATCGCTTTTAAATTTGAGGGATTATCCGCATTAGCATCGGCTAATAAATCTCCATGCGGAGTGCGATAGCCCGCCGGTTTTTCAGGGGTAGTTTTTCACTGGCACTGACCTTCCTGAAATCCCTTGATAACCGGGATGATACCTTTCAGTTCCCTTTGAACCCGCTTATGCGGGTTGGGAAATGACTCATGGATATGCTTCTCCGTTTCCCTGAAACAGGGGGGGTTGAGCTTGAACTTGATCGGGTACTGCCGATCCGGATCGGCAGCTTGGTAAGATTTCAGGACGGCTCTCTAGGCGGTCAGTTCAGCGTAAGTCAGGCGTTTACCACACATCCCGGCAAACAGGGTGCGAATGCGATCCTTGGTATTGACCTTGCAGTTGCCTTCGTTCAACCGGAAAGCAAACTCGTTCACATACCGGTGGTAGTGTTTCGTGCTCCAGTGATGATACACCCCGTTAAATCCGCGCTTGAGCACGGCCCACACGCTCTCGGTCCCGTTCGTGTGCGCCATGCCGTTGACAAATTCCTTCGCCGAGTGTTTGACCGTCTCATGGGTATAGTCGTCTGACAGACCGAGATAACTGCGGTGCCCATCCGTATAAATCGTGGAACCCGGCCGCACATGCGCCCTGATCAGGGCTTGCAGCGTCTCCTCATCAACCCGCTCCACGACAAAGGCTTGTGTGGAACCGTCCCGTCGCCGCAAGCCGACCACCGCCTGCTTGCCGGCCCACGCCCGGCATTCCACTTCTTGTGCTCATGCTTGTTGGCCTCCTTACCACCAAGGCAGGTCTCATCAATTTCTACCTGGTCAAACATCAGGATGCTACCGCCGCCCCGGCACGCCTCACGCAGCCAGTGCAGAATGCAGCCCAATTTTTTCCTAGGCTTAGGGATGACTTTTAAGAAATAGTTGCACGTTCAGAGTTTCCTTATAAGTTCAGCCCGACCAACAGGTGTTTTACAAACGGGATAGTGATGCGGCGCTGCTCCCGAAGCGATTCAATATCAAGGCGCGTCATCAGAGACGACAGACTTTTCATATCGCGAGGGGTATAAAACATGATCCAGTCAATCACCTCATCAGGCAGGTGAATACCACGCATATCGGCATTATTTCTGAGGAATGCGCGTTTATCATGATCTTCCGGTTCATGGATTTTATACCTCACGCAAGCCTTCAATCGGGAAACCAGGTCCTTAAGAGAAAAACCATTTTGGTCGGGAGGCTTTCGTGCGCTGAATATATATGATCGATCAAGCTCTCGAAGCAGATTGATCAGATTAAAAAGCTCGACCTCAATCTCATCGTTGCCCGCCACTTTATCGACATCATCAATACAGACGAGCTCAAAACCCTCAAGGGCGTTAAACAGGCCTGCTTTTAATGGCATCACCTCTGCCAAAGGCAGGTAGAAGACTGTCTTACACTCTCTTGCGCTACCCTGCAGCAAATGTGTTTTGCCTGCGCCGGACGGGCCGTAAATATAGAGATGAATATTCGCAGAATCATTTACCCGCCTTTTCAGCAGACTTAATAATTCCACATTGCCACCGGGAATAAAGCGGTTCAATGTTGATTCTTCCCCCAAACGAAAATTGAGCGGTAATTGGTGGTTCACTGTAGCTCTCTACGAGGGTTCAGCCCAAAAACAAACCCATCCACCGTATCTCTTGCATACAGGAAACGGTCTATACCGATGACTCGCAGCACCGAGGCAATATCGGCATGGGTATGCAGGCGAAAGTCCATACCGCGAGAACCGGTGCGGAGCACGTCGACCTGGCTGACTAAACTGAGAGAGCGCAGATAACTCAGGCTGCGCCCATAGTCAGCAGCACCACGAATGTCATCGACCGTAATATCAATGTATTGCAGGCCATCACTTGACGAAAAGCCGGAAAACTGCTGTGCAATGCGATTCACCAACGGGTTGATTCCGGTCGCTATAACGTCATCAAGCGAACCCGCCGTCACAGCCGCCGCCTGCCCTCCACCCGCTACCTGCCAGTGGCCTTGCCAGAATCCATCCTGGCCCTGCAAAAGACCGATCAAAATATACTGACTGGCATATTTTTCCGAAGCCCGAATAAGCGCCTGCCCCTCCATGCCAGCGATCAGGTTAACGTCAATATAGGTACTTTCAGCCAGATCCATTATCGGCATGATGATCGGCAAGCCACGTCTTACAGCTATTTCTCTCAGAATAGTGACTGCCTCATGGTCACTGCCTTCAGCGATGACCTGTGATCCTGTTTCGTCTTCTATCGCAAGCCAGACCAAGGTGGTCGGACGTTCCTCGGGCCATATCGGCAGCCCCTGTTCCCTGATCATACGCTTCACGCCTTCCCGGTTAAGCCTTGCCCACAGCAAAAGCTGTCGTTCTCCACCTTTTTCTGTTGATTCATAACCAAACTGCTCGACCAGCGGCCCTGCTGCCAGACCGTCGCCATGAAAATAGGCCGGCAGGTGGTTTCTTCCCGTGATTCTGGTGACCACCGTGCGCAATATCTCTCTCAGGGCCGGGGCATGCAGCGAGGGGCTCTGGCTGGCAATGGGCACCGTTGCTTCGTACAATCCGGGAACACGGGCCGCCCGAATGCTATTGGATGCCAAAAGCAATAGCACCGTGATCAGTAGCAGCCCAAAATGGCCGGCACTATTTGAGACAGACAAATCCAGCTCCATTAAGTAATTGAGAATTGTGTATTGAGCATTCCTGCAAAATCCGGCTTATCGTACAATACCTCTCCGGTATTTTCCTGATTTAACCATGACCAGTCATTCCACTGCCCTCAGCCAACTCCTGAGTTATCGTGATGCCGGCGTGGATATTGATGCCGGCAATAGGTTCATCGAACATATCAAGCCTCTTGCCAGATCAACCATACGTCCCGGTGTACTGGCCGATATTGGTGGCTTCGGCGGCCTGTTTGGCATTGATACGAAACAATTCCCGGAACCCGTTCTGGTCTCAGGTGCCGACGGTGTCGGCACCAAATTAAAACTTGCCT
Organism: Gammaproteobacteria bacterium; assembly: GCA_028289815.1. Classification (GTDB taxonomy): domain Bacteria; phylum Pseudomonadota; class Gammaproteobacteria; order JAJDYQ01; family JAJDYQ01; genus JAJDYQ01. The sequence goes on from JAPYNQ010000062.1 coordinate 22,652, forward strand.
TTGAAATGCAAAAACACGACACCATCGGCATAGATCTGGTCGCAATGTGCGTTAACGATATCATCGTACAAGGTGCAGAACCTCTGTTTTTCCTGGATTATTTTGCCACAGGCAGGCTTGCGCAAGGGCAGGCAGAGGCCGTAATTCGCGGCATAGCCGAAGGCTGTCGGCAGTCAGGTTGCGCCCTGCTGGGGGGCGAAACGGCAGAAATGCCGGGCATGTACGATGAAGGCGAATATGATCTTGCCGGCTTTGCGGTCGGCGTTGTCAATCGGGACAGGCTGATTGATGGTTCCCGAATTTCCTGCGGAGACAGTATCATTGGCCTAGCTGCCGGCGGCCCACACTCAAACGGATATTCGTTAATACGAAAAATTCTCGCAATCGGCGATCACAATCTGCAGATGCCATTTGGAAACAAAAACCTGGGCGAGACCCTGCTGACCCCTACAAAGTTGTATATCAGGCCCCTGCTGAAGCTGTTTAATCAGCTCGAGGTACGTGGACTGGTGCATATCACCGGCGGCGGCTTAACCGAAAACCTGCCTCGCGTCATGCCGAATAATACGGTCGCCAGAATTTCGGAAGGCTCCTGGCAATGGCCGGAAATTTTTATCTGGCTACAGAAGCAGGGTAATATCAAAACAGATGAAATGTACCGTACATTCAACTGCGGTATCGGTATGTGTGTCATCGTGGATAACAGCCAGGCTGAAGCCACCGTTAATATTCTACGGGATTGTGGCGAGACCGCTGACATCATCGGCATCATAGCCGCCCAAAATAATATTCAGCCGACAGTGGAATTTGTCGAATGACCACAATAGCATCCGCCCGGCTGGTTGTTCTTATCTCCGGAAACGGTAGTAATTTACAGGCTATTATCGACCATATTGAATCAGGCAAACTCAATGCCATTATTTCTCTGGTAATCAGCAATAACAAAAATGCCTATGGCATCATCCGGGCCCAACAACATAACATACCCACCAGAATTGCTGTCCCTGATCCGGAGGAAACCCGCCAACAATATGACTGCCGCCTTATAAAAATAATTGACGATATTGATTATGATTATATCGTCCTGGCCGGATTTATGAAGATACTCAGTGATAACTTTGTCGATCATTACAAGGGGTGCCTGCTGAATATCCATCCGTCACTTTTACCGCGATATAAAGGACTCAATACACATCAGCGAGTGCTTGATGCCGGTGAAAAAATACATGGTGCCTCAGTACATTTTGTAACCCCGACACTGGATTCCGGACCGATTATCATGCAGGTTGCCGTTGACATCTCTCCGGGAGATACGCCCGCAACACTTGCAAACAGAGTGCTGAAAAAAGAACACTCACTGTACAGCCATGTATTGTCCATGTGCATTGATGAAACAGTAGAGCTCTCAGGAAAACATGTTTTTGTGAACGGTCGGAAAATAAACAAGCCGCTCATACTGGAGTCCGAATGAATTGGTACGCAAAAACATCAGTAAGCCTGTGCCTGCTTGCTTTTTTCCTTAATACCGCCGCACAGGAACTGCCTTTCAAGCCATTTTCAGCCCGATATGATGTGCTGCATAACGGTGATCATGTCGCCGTAACCACGCTCTCACTGGTCAGACAAAACGAAGACACATGGTTGTATGCCAGTATGTCCGAGGCGGTGGGCTGGATTGCGCGTATGTTCGGCGGCAAAGTCACTGAGCAGAGTCTGTTCAGCTGGAACGGCGATATACGGATAATATCGTATCGCTATGACCGAAACAGCAGTAAGAAGCATGTCAAGCTGAAGTTTGACTGGCAAAATATGGAAGTCACCAACGACATTAACGGCGATCCCTGGCAAATGACCCTGTCTCCCGGAACACTGGATAAATTAAGCGCCAATCTGGCATTGGTTGTACGTCTGTCAAGCGGTGAAACCAGTGCCCGGCTGCCTGTAGCTGATGGTGGAAAACTCAAAATCTATGACTTCAATATTGTCGGAGAAGAACTGATTGATACACCTCTGGGCAGAGTCAAAACCGTGAAAGTCAGTCGAAATAAACATGGCAGAGCAGACAGACAGGCCTGGCTTTGGCTTGCCCCGGAACTAAACTATATGATCATCAAAGTTGAAAAAGATGGTAGCAACGAAAACCGCTTCACAATGATTATCCAATCACTGAAACAGCAATAATGACCGGCCTGATACCACGTTGAGGCCCCCCATCAGTGTATATTTCGCAAAGCAGTAAACGCGTACATGAAACAACCTGACAGGGCATCGCTACCCCTCGGATGGATTAAATCTCGCTGACTATGGTAATCTTTCCTGACCTGAATTGAGAAGCAAAGCACCGTGTCAGAAGCCGCAAAGGAAAAACGTTTTGCAGATGCACTTGAAGCATTGTTCACCGGCGCCGAGGTAGAGGGCGATTCCGGCTTTGTCAACCTGATGCGTATCAAGCGGAATTATTTCCGCTCCATTCGTCCGCAACTGATGGAGAAAATTGACGAGCGAGCAGCGAGACACACTTCCTTCCGCGAGGAACTGTTTGACAAGCTCTACACCTTTTTTCACCGCTATTTCTGCGAAAGCGGTTCGATTTATTTCCGACACCTGCCGGCATTCTCAAAAACCCGGGAGCGTGTCTACGAAGACGGACAGGATGTAGCGCTGTCGTGGAAGACACAGATGCTCTACTATGTCAAATCCGATGTGTTGATACGGTCCATGCCGATTGAACTGAATGAAGCAGACAAGCCGCACAAAACACGGCACTTTTATTTTGATGCTTCGGCATTTGAGGGTAAACAAAACAATGAAAAACGGGAGTTTGTATTCACTTTCAGTGAGGTCAAACGGGAAAAGCACGGCAACATCATCCACCTCAAGGTCTCTTACTCACAGAAAGGCAACAAAACCAGATTCGATGACATTCGGAAGCAGGTAAAAAAAAGCGATATTTCGCTGACTGAAGATCAATTACAAAAAGCCATCAGCGTCTTTCGCCGCCAGACCGAAGCGGATTTCTTTATCAATAAAGATGCAAGGGGTTTTCTGCGGGAACAGCTGGACCTGTGGGTCTATCAATACATCTTTCAGGAAGAAACCGTTTTTGAAGAAAAAAGAATCAAACAGATCCAGGCCATCCGGGATACCGCCTGCGACATTATTGATTTCATCGCCCAATTTGAAGATGAATTACGACGGATATGGGAAAAACCGAAATTTGTCCGCAATGTCAATTATGTGATGACACTGGATAAATTGACCGATCAAACCTTGAAAAAAATAGTCAGGCACCGTGGTGCCAGGACACAGATAAAAGAATGGCGCGCATTGGGGATGGCGCATGAAAAATTTTCCATGGAAATGATTTTTAACGGACAAAAAGACCTTAAAGATAAAAACGGTGTGACCAGAGATTATCAATTCCTGCCGCTGGACACAAAACATTTCAAGGATTTGGAACCGGAAATTCTGGATGACTTGGGGAATCTGGATGAGGCACTGAATGGTGAGCTGGTACATAGTGAGAATTGGCAGGCACTGAATACATTGCAGAGGAGATATAAAGAGAGAGTCAAATGTATTTATATTGATCCGCCTTA
>JAPYNQ010000063.1 GCA_028289815.1 Gammaproteobacteria bacterium
TAACGGGGTGTATCATCACTGGAGCACGAAACACTGTCACCGGTATGTGCACGAGTCTGCTTTTCGGTTGAACGAAGGCAACTGCGAGGTCGATACCATCGACCGCATTCGTGCCTTGTTTGCCGGGATGTGCGGTAAATGCCTGACTTACGCCGAACTGACTGCTTGGAAAACCGCAATGGCAATGAACAAGAAGATCGGTGCCAGTGAAAAACCGGTGGACTATTCGCACTCCACATGAGATTTATAACCGGTGCTAGTGCGGATTTATGCGGATAATTCCCCTATATGTATAATAGTCTCGTCAGGGACTTAGATCGTTTTCGTCCTGATTTTGTAGTTCACTGATTACGCTTTCAAGAACAAATCTATCAAGTTTGTCTTTCTCTCGATCAGATTGCTTCGTTTTGAGTAACCCTTTTAGGTTCAATGTTTTTACCGGTATGCCACCCAGATCAATGGTTTCAACAAAAGGTTGTAGGGTTTCATAAGTTTCACCGCAAGATTTAAAGATGATATCGATGGCTATCTCATCAGTGAGTCTGATATTCTCTTCTCCATCAAACCAATCAAGGGGGAGACTGGCTGCAGCTTGATCTTCTAATACCGATAGCCCTTTAATAATGGCTCCATATGACTCTGATCCAGCAGGCACCATAATATCAATATCTTCAGTCGCTCTATGATAACCGTGAGCAAATAGTGCGTAACCCCCGATCAGGAGGTATTTTGCGCCTTGGTCATTCAAACCTTTGAGAACCTTTTTCAGATCCGCCAAGGTGGCTGGCTTGGAGCATTTATCTTCGCGCATGATGGACCATGACCTTAATCATGCATTCATCTTGATGTTGATTCATTTCTTCGTGAGTCGAAAACCGGCGAATACCTTTACGCATACCCGTCGTTTGACCGGTCGGCAATAATTGATGTAGCGCATCATTAAACAATGCCCCCTGCGTTAACAACTCGCCGGAGGGCTTTGCCGATATTCGCCTGATTTCTCTTCTGCCAAGGGTTTTCATTGTCTGGATTATACGTTATGGGAAAAGCACAGGTACTGTCTAAACATTTCCCCCAACATCAGCGTTTTAATCCTGTGATTCCTCTCTATAACGGCGGGACACGATATGTGGTGTATCCGTCTTTGAGACCACATAGCGTCGTTGTGCATCCTCCAGGTTGATATCGGAGCATCGGGCATGGCGCAGTCCGTCGGGGCGCACAAAAACCAGTGGTGCAAGACGCAGGGCACAGCCAACAGTCAGGCTGCCCTGATAAGCATCCATGTCCCGGAGTATCCCCGCGACTTTTTCAGGGTCAGTCACCGCGGCAAAGTGACCGCCTTTCACAGGCGGGAGTGCACCTTTGAGGTCTCCGGCCGAATTGCGCTCAGCCCGACTACTGGCCACGGCGTAACGGAAAATCTGACCGCATTTTCCCAACACACGGTGAGCGGTCTCGAGAGCCCCCGTTGTTCAATACGCTGAATCACTTTGAGTAGCTCAGGGGCGGTAATATCCGCTATCGGCGAGCGGCCAATCCAAGGGAATATGCCCTGTTCCAAGCGGCGGATGATCCGGCCACGGTGAGCGACACACCAGTTCGGGGGAATGCTTGGCTTACCACTCCCGTGCAATCACTTCAAAACAGTTGGCCTGCCGCACGGCTTTTGCGGATTGCCGTGCTTTGCGATGTTCTCCGGGATCAATGCCCGCGGCAACCTGCTTCCGGGCTTCATCTCTGCGGTCCCAGGCATCTTTCAGGCTGACATACGGTGCAGGTGCCCAAGGAGAGTGTCTTTTCCTTGTGGTCAACCCGATACTTGAAACGCCACCATTTACCCACCTCTTGGGGCTGATCAACAGGAACAGATCCCGTTCATCATAGAGTTTGTATTGTTTGAGCTTAGACTTGGCCTGCCGGATTGCGGTGTTGGTGAGAGGCATTTGGAGTAACTCCTTTGTAAGCTCCAGAGTAACCCCGGTAGTTACCCAGGAAAAGTTTAGGATTTGGCAGGGTAACTGTAAACACTGTTGGATCAGAATGCAAGGATAAATCCTTGTATGGTAAGGATATTTTTGGAAGTTAAAATGGTAGCGGGGGTAGGATTTGAACCTACGACCTTCGGGTTATGAGCCCGACGAGCTGCCAAGCTGCTCCACCCCGCATCAGAGGAGCGAATTATATTGGTGTGGTACCCGATAAACAACATTTGATTCGGAATATTTTCGGGCGAACCTATCGCGGACTATTCAGGGCACGGAAAACAGTGAGGTGATTTTTCATCCTGATTAAGATCAATGGCTTATCATTGGTTGCAAGCCATTGAGTTGCTGGTACAGGCACTATTCAGGAATAAGCGAGATTTGGACCCAGCCATTTCTCAATAGTTTCAATGTCCATGCCTTTACGTCGGCTGTAGTCTTCGACCTGATCTCTGTTAATCTTACCGACAGCGAAATATCGTGAATCCGGATGCGAGAAATATAGTCCGCTGACAGCAGCAGTCGGTACCATGGCCTTGCTTTCGGTAAGCCAGATGCGAGTATTTTTTTTGGCGTCGAGAAGTTCCCATAGCAGATCTTTCTCGGTGTGGTCCGGGCTGGCAGGGTAGCCGATGGCCGGCCGGATACCCTGATATTTCTCGGCAATTAAGTCTTCATTGTTGAGATCTTCGTCACCGGCATAGCCCCAGATCTCTCTGCGGACTTTTTCATGCAGCATTTCAGTGAGTGCCTCGGCGAGCCGGTCGGCCAGTGCTTTGAGCATGAGCGCGTTGTAATCGTCATGATCTTTTTCAAATTCAGCAACCTTGTGGTCGATGCCGATGCCGGCAGTAGCGGCGAATCCGCCGATATAGTCCTTTATATCCAAGTCTTTTGGTGCGATGAAATCAGCCAGGCATTCGTTTACCTTGCCTTTCGGTTGTTTACTTTGTTTGCGCAGGAAATGGAGTCTGGTTAGAAGCTCAGAACGTGAATCATTGGTAAATACCTCAATGTCATTGCCTCTGGCATTGGCTGCAAAAAGCCCGACAACTGCTTTGGCCGTAAGCCATTTTTCATTGATAATCTGCTCCAGCATGACCTGTGCGTCGCTATACAGCCTGCGTGCTTCTTCGCCCTTTTTTTTGTCGTTCAGGATTTTCGGAAATTTCATTCTGAGCTGCCAAGAGTGGAAGAAGAATGTCCAGTCAATATACGGTACAACCTCGCTGAGGTTGATATCACTGAGCACAGTAATGCCGGGCTTATTCGGTACAGGCGGCGTGTAGTTGCGCCAGTCAATCCTGGTGCCATTGGCGCATGCGGTATGAATCGGAATCAGGTCATCCGCGTGGTTTTTGCCTGTACGGCGCTCACGGATTCGTTGGTACTCATCGTTGACTGTCTGTATGTAGGCCGACTTTTGATCTTCCGATAACAGCATTGCGGCGACGCCGACGGCACGCGAAGCATCAGCAACATACACGGTACCATGCTCGTATTGTGGCTGAATCTTTACGGCGGTATGTGCCCTGGATGTGGTGGCACCGCCTATCATGAGTGGGATATTGAAGCCTTGGCGCTGCATCTCGCTGGCGACATGGACCATTTCATCAAGCGACGGAGTTATGAGGCCGGACAGGCCGATAATGCTGACATCTTTTTCCCGCGCGGTTTGCAGAATTTTTTCGGCTGGCACCATTACACCCAGATCAATGACCTCGTAGTTATTGCACTGCAATACCACGCCGACAATATTTTTGCCTATGTCATGTACATCTCCTTTAACTGTTGCCATGAGAATTCTGCCTTGAGTGCTGGTAACATAATCAGCTTTTTCCGCTTCCAGATGGGGTTCCAGCCAGGCAACGGCCTTTTTCATAACACGTGCGGACTTGACCACCTGCGGTAAAAACATTTTGCCGGCACCGAATAGATCTCCGACGATGTTCATGCCGTCCATCAACGGCCCCTCGATGACCAGAATAGGGCGTCCCAGTTTTTCCAGTGCCTCTTTGGTATCGTCTTCAATAAATTCGGTGATGCCCTTAACCAGTGAGTGTTCCAGCCGTTTTTCTACATCCCAGTTGCGCCACTCCAGGTCTCCTTTCTTTTCTTCCACGGGCTGACCGGCGTATTTCGATGCCAGATCAACCAGTCGTTCGCCGGCTTCGGGGTGTTTATTTAAGACGATATTTTCAACGGTGTCGCGCAATTCCGCAGGCAGGTCATCGTATATTGCCAGCTGACCCGCATTCACAATGCCCATGTCCATGCCGGCATTGATGGCATGGTAGAGGAATACGGCGTGTATGGCTTCACGTACTGGATTATTGCCGCGAAAAGAGAACGAGACATTGGAGACACCGCCTGACACCATCGCGTGCGGCAGGGTGTTCTTGATTGTACGAGTGGCTTCAATAAAGTCGATGCCGTAATTGCGGTGTTCTTCAATGCCGGTCGCAATGGCGAAAATATTGGGATCAAAAATAATATCTTCCGGCGGAAAGCCGATTTCTTCACGTAAAATTCTGTAGGCACGTGTGCAGATTTCGATCTTGCGAGACTGATTGTCGGCCTGACCGATCTCGTCAAAAGCCATCACAATGATGGCTGCGCCATAATGGCGGCAGAGTCTGGCCTGATGACGAAATTTTTCTTCGCCTTCCTTCAATGAAATCGAATTAACAATGGGTTTGCCCTGAACGCACCGCAGGCCGGCCTCAATAATCTCCCATCTGGAGGAATCAAGCATGAAAGGGACTTTGCAAATATCCGGTTCGGAGGCACAGAGATTCAGGAATCGAATCATGGCCGCTTTACCATCAAGCATGCCTTCATCCATATTGATGTCGATCATCTGGGCACCGTTTTCAACCTGCTCCCGACAGATATTGAGTCCCTCTTCGTATTCTTCATTCAGAATCAGGCGTTTGAATTTTGCCGAACCGGTAATATTTGCGCGCTCTCCTATGTTTACGAATAATGACTTATCGCTAATATTGAGTGGTTCCAAGCCGGACAGGCGGCATGCGGTGGTAACACTGGGAAGCGGGCGGGGTTTTTTGTCTCTTACGGTCTCGACTATGGCATGGATGTGATCGGGTGTAGAACCACAACAACCACCCAGGATATTAATAAAGCCCGCATCAACCCATTCGGTGACCTTCAGGGCCATTTGTTCCGGTGTTAAACTGTATTCGCCAAATTCATTGGGTAAGCCCGCATTGGGGTGGGCGTTGATGTAAAACTCAGAAATGCGTGATATCTCTTCAATGTGCGGACGCAATTCATCTGGACCAAGCGCACAGTTCAGGCCGATGGAAATCGGTTCGGCGTGACGCAGCGAATTATAAAATGCCTCAACCGTCTGACCAGTCAGTGTGCGTCCCGAGGCATCGGTGATGGTACCGGAAATCATGACAGGCAGCTTCACATTTTGTGCCTCAAAGGTCTGCTTAACGGCAAATATGGCGGCCTTGGCGTTCAGGGTGTCAAAGATGGTTTCGATGAGAATAATGTCGATGCCACCCTGAATAAGGCCTCGCGTGGCAATGCTGTAATCCTCAATCAGTTCGCTAAAGGTGATGGCGCGTGCGCCGGGATCGTTCACATCAACCGATACTGAAGCCGTTTTCTGGTTGGGGCCCAAGACTCCCGCAACAAAACGTGGCTTGTCGTCACTGGAATAATTATCCGCACAAACACGGGCAAGTCTGGCTGCCTCGGCATTGATCTCAAAGGCATAATCCTGAAGGTTATAGCGGGTCAGGTCAGAGGGTGTGGCATTGAAATTGTTGGTTTCAATGATGTCGGCTCCGGCTTCCAGATAGGCTTGGTGAATTTCACAAATAATATCCGGCTTGGTTAGAACGAGCAGGTCGTTCATGCCCTTTAGGTTGATTTTCCAGTCGGCAAATCGTTCGCCGCGGTAATCGGCTTCTTTCAGCTTATAGCGCTGAATCATGGTACCCATGGCCCCGTCCAAAAACAGAATACGTTCGTTCAGGAGCTGTTTGAGTTGTCGGGTTTTGTCGTTCAGTTGTACCATCTCCAAGTGAAAGCTCACTGAACCGGAAGGGCTTTGTAAGGCATGTATAACGGTGGTCTGTCGAACCATGTTGATTTTGCACCTAAAAGTAAACTGGCGATCAACAGTGCTCCTGTTATCTGACCAGCTACCGGGATAGTCAGCAGAAACATAATTGTTGCAATCTTTGCTACTTTTAATCCGGTGGCCAATGCTGCTAGTTGCTTGAAGTGTCTCAGTGTGATTTCATCACTTGAGTAACGCTTCCATAGTTCAAACACAATTATTGATACAGATAGTACCGATAAGGCCGGGAAGTAGTCCCATATATCCGCGCCTCCGTCAGAGGTCACGATTTTATCGACAAAATCTGATACCGATGCAGTAAGCTGCTCATTGGATTGATCGCTGCTAAGGACGCCCATCTCCTCAGCCAATTCCGATGTCACAAGAATTTCTCCATCGGGATGCGCCTCAATCCACTCCTGAACATAATCCATATTGTCAGTTGCTTTCAGTTGTACCTCCCAGCTTTCTCCAGTTGACGCATCAATAAGCATGACATCTGTATCAGGATGATTTGATTGTTCGAACATTGATGCATAAACTGAATCGCCGTCCTCATTTTCCATACGAATAAATTCCATTTCATGAACTATGCCTTTCACGCTGGAAACGAGCCCCGGTATTTGCTCTTCATCAAGACTGATTAGATAACTCTGTATATCTTCTATCGAGGCATTTGATAATGAGTGATTAGTACGTCGCAATGCAGCCAGTACCAGATGCTCTTGATCGGCAAGCTCGAAGGCAGACCCGGATGTTCCTGCCACCACAAGAGCAGTCAGGATAACTGCTTCGTCTATATTTTTTTTGACATAGTGGTATAGCTTACTGTCGTCAAAATTTTTGTTATTCACTTATCACCTTCCTTGTCTTTATCTTTTTTCGCTCTCTCCTCTCCTTCAGGAAACGCTGTTTTCCAGATAGCTTTTATTTCATCATCCGTGAGTGATCGTTTTTTTGCCTTTGCTAAGTAATATTTATCAATTACCGTCATAATAGCATAGGTAAGTGCATACACTAGCGGTATTGTAAGGAGACCTCCTGCTCCAAAAGAAACTATTTTCCAGGTGGCAATTGCCATTTGTTGCGCAGTAATGCCAAGACCGATTACTCCAGCTATCTCTTTAATAAGATCCGTGATTTCAGATTCTGTTACGGGCACTTTCCTTATCGCAGCTATTCGTGCTCCGAAACATGCCTGAACAGGAATTAGGATAAAGATATCTGCGAAGGGTATTGGTTGGACAGCTATGCCTGCACATGTAGCACAGGCGATATGCTTAATTCTTGATATTTTCTGTTCATCAGTCAAATCTGGTCGCTGCTCTATCTTGGTGATTGCAGCTCTCTCCTTTTCTGTGATGCCCTTCTGTGTATTGGTCTTTCCTCCAGCGGGTTTGGACGTTTGGTATGGAGAATTTTCCCCTTGCTTTTTGGTATTAGGCTTTTTGATTGATGGTTGAGTACCGACTTGAGATTTTTCATATGTCACTACCCAAGGGTTATCATCATCACTGTGTTTCAGGTTGTGACCTATTCCTTGTTGCGCTAGTGATTTCGCGAAAGCAGAGGCATCGGCAAATTTTTCGAAGGTCTTCAGTTCCATATATTCTTCCTCGTAGGCTTGGTCAAGATTTTCATAATTTTCATAGTATCTATCTATTTCATCATCATCTGGGCCGCCCATATAGTTCTCCCAATCTGCCGCGTCCATATCATCAAAGGACTGACTCCAGTCCTCATATAACTCACTTGTGTTCTTTCCAGTCATCGGGGTGTGCCTGTCCTGTATTTTGAAGCTGCGATTCCTTCCAGGATTCATACTCACTTGCCATAGCGTTATCTCGTTTTTATGCACCTGAACCCGTAGGTATTCAGGGAGATTTTCGTCAATTCGGACATTGTATTACCATCATCAGGGGCATCATTTCATATCAGGTTACCCTAGGAAGGGTACCAAAGAATCCAAAGTAGTATTGTCCGAATTCATGCGGGACAATCCGACGGTAACATTCATGTCGAGGTTTAGCGTGCGGAATGTTGTGTCATGCGCCACGATTGACTTTCCCAAATATCCGAACATGAACCTGGCCGGCCGAAAGCCAGCACTTTATGCGTAACCGGGAAAAGCCGGTTATCGTCTTATTTCTTGAGCCTGTTAATAACGCATGGTGCAATATCAATAAAATCTTTTAGTGCCACGTTGTTGGCATCTTCGCTTTTGACGGCGACGTACACGGTCCGGTAAAGACCCCTTCCTAGGCTTTTGGAGATCAGGTTTTCAGTCAGCCTATGATTAAGCAATACCCAATCCGGTAAGACGGTTATCCCGCGTTGGCTATCTACATGCTGGATAATCATGTCAGTGAGCTCCGAGGTACGACGGTTTTTAATCTCCAGGCCGGCTGGTCGGAGAAAGTGCTGATATACATCCAGCCGGTCCAGGGAGACCGGGTAGGTAATGAGTGTTTCGTTGCGCAAATCGGTTGGTTCAATCATACCCTTATCTGACAGGGGATGGTGTGGTGACATGAGCAGCTTGGCTTCATATTGGAACAGTGCCATGAAGGAAATATTTGAGGTTTTTACCGGGTCGGAAGTAATCACTATGTCCAGCTCGCCCGCCTTCAGCATGTTTAGGGCATCAAAGGTCATTTGTGCATCGACGTCCAGGCCCGGCCAGTGTTTGCGCACATGGTTGAGTGCCGGCAGCAGCCAGTCGAAACAGTTATGGCACTCAATGGCGACATGGAAATGCCCGGTATGGGCCGTTTTTGTTTTGAGTTTTTCTTCCATTTCATCAATGTGCGGCAGGATATTGTTTGCCAGCTCAAGCAGTTTGCGACCGGCCCCGGTTAATGTCATCGGGCGTGTATTGCGCGTAAACAGAGGAATTTCGTAATGAGTTTCTAATTGTTTGAGTTGGTGAGACAGCGCTGATTGGGTAAGCGAGATCATCCGCGCGGCCGCTGCCATTGAACCGGTTTCTTCAATAGCCCGCAGTGTGCGCAGGTGACGAATTTCGAGAATCGAGCTCATAATATGAGAAATATTCAAGTTAATTTGGGTTGTACTGTATTTTATTCATATTATAATGTCCAGCACTTATTCAGGTGCTCTTGGGTCTTTCGACTAGGGAGTTAAACGGGAAACCGGTGGTGCTGAGTTATCGTCATGTCGGCGAAAGCCGTTATTGACGTTTATCGATCATTCTGTATCAGATTCGGAATGACATGCACATAGCAGAATCCGGTGCTGCCCCCGCAACGGTAAGTGAGTTGGCGTCGCATCTTGCCACTGTGTGCAAGCATGGGAAGGCGCGAAGTGCTTTAGCCTCATAAGCCCGGATACCGGCCTGAATATTAAGCCCAAGGATATGAACTACGGTGGGTGGTTCAGACCGGTTTTGATCTTTATTCAACAGAACCTGTTGATGAGACCGCTCTGTATCGCTCCCATTTTTATGGAGACTGCAATGAAAGATGAAACTCTGTTTGGCGTATGGAGTGCCCGTGTGCCAATGGCACTGATAGAGGTGCCGAATATTTTTACGATCGAGAGCATTTTATCATGATAAGGGCGCATATTCTGGGATTTCCTCGTGTCGGCAAAAAACGAGAATTGAAGAAAACCATTGAGGCATACTGGCGTCAGGATGCAAGCGAGGCTGACTTGCAACAGGTGGCCATGGAAATTCGCAAACAGAATTGGCAATGGCAAAAGGAGGCGAATCTGGCGTACATCACGGTTGGTGACTTCAGCTTTTATGACAACATCCTGGACTTATCGGTTATGCTCAGTAACATACCTTCGCGTTACCACGATCTGGTGGATGCAGGTAATATACTGGATGCCCAGTTCATCATGGCACGTGGTCGCACCGCAAGTGGTGTTGAGGCACCTGCCTGTGCTTTAACCAAATGGTTTGATACTAACTACCACTACATTGCCCCGGAATTTGAGGCTGATGTCAGGCCCGCCCTGCAGGCACAGGTACTGTTAGCAGAGATTGACCAAGCCAAGGCCTACGGTGAGGTCAAGGTAGTTATACCAGGCCTTATCACTTACTTGTGGCTGGGACGTGCAACAGGCGCCGTCACAAATCGCCTCAATCTTTTAGAGGTTTTCAAACCGGTGTATCAGCAACTAATCAGCCGGCTTGTACAAGCCGGTGTGAGCGCGATTGAGATTGATGAACCTGCATTGGCGAATGATTTACCAGCTGATTGGATCAGGGCACTCAAGGGTCTTTATGCCAGCTTGGATTTTGATGGCAGACACACTCTGCTCACCTGCTTCTTTGATGCTCCCTGCCTTGATTTGGCTGATTATTTTGCCCTGCCATTTGATACTTTCCATCTGGATTTTATTCACTCGGATATCAGCCTGAAGCAGGCAGCAGATGCACTCCCCGGAGGCAGGCGTTTATCAGCTGGTCTGATTAGCGGACGTAACATCTGGAAAGCCGATATTGGCGGTATTGTCGCGGAGATCAATACGCTGAGCGATGCCAGGAAAGACATGCTGCTGGTAGCACCTACCTGTTCATTGCTGCATGTTCCATTGGATCTGGAGCTGGAAACGGACCTGGACCCGGAGATTAAAAGCTGGTTGGCTTTTGCATGTCAAAAACTACAAGAGTTGCAAGCCATTGTTACTGTAGTAAACGGGCGAAAAGACGACATTGATGATTACCTTTCAGCCAATCAGATAGCTATTGAATCTCGTCGCTTTTCCTCCAGAGTACATGACCCGGTAGTTAAATCAGCCATTGACAATCTGGATGCGGTGCCTGCCAATCGGAAGAGCACTTTTGTCGAGCGCCAGAAACTTCAGGGTGCCTGCCTGAATCTGCCGTCATTTCCAACGACTACGATTGGTTCCTTTCCGCAAACTTCGAACATTCGTGCTATGCGTCGCGACTTCAGGCAAGGCACTGTCGGTGAGCAGGACTATGTCGGTTTTATGCAGAACGAAATCAGGCAGGCCATTGATATTCAGGAAGAGGTCGGTCTGGATGTGTTGGTTCATGGTGAGGCAGAGCGCAACGATATGGTGGAGTATTTCGGCGAGCAGCTTTCAGGTTTCGCCATTACGGTTAATGGCTGGGTACAGAGTTATGGTTCACGTTGCGTTAAGCCACCGGTCATATATGGCGATGTAAGCCGTCTTTCACCCATGACGACAGGCTGGATAGCTTTTGCACAGGCACAGACTGACAAAGTCGTCAAAGGCATGTTGACAGGCCCCGTTACCATCCTGCAATGGTCTTTTGTGCGCGATGATCAACCGCGTAAGACTACCTGCCGGCAGATTGCTCTGGCGATTCTGGAAGAGGTGCGAGATTTGGAAAAAAACGGTACCCGGATTATCCAGGTAGATGAACCGGCCTTGCGCGAGGGCCTGCCTCTGCGCAAGGCTAGGCAAACAGAGTATCTGGAGTGGGCAACCCATGCCTTTCGTCTGGCAACCTCGGATATTGCCGATGAAACCCAGATACACACCCATATGTGTTATAGCGAGTTTAACGAGATGATTGATTACATCATCAGCCTGGATGCCGATGTCATCAGCATTGAGACATCTCGCTCGCATATGAAACTGTTGGATATTTTCAATACCTGCGATTACCCGAATGAAATTGGTCCCGGTGTATATGACATTCATTCGCCTCGTATTCCATCCGTGGGTGAGATGGAGCACTTGCTGCATGAGGCTGCCAGGCTGATTAATCCGACAAACTTGTGGGTCAATCCGGATTGTGGCCTGAAGACGCGTACCTGGAAAGAGATCAAGCCGGCCCTGATTAATATGGTCGAGGCAGCAAAACGCATTCGTGCGCAGATCACTTAAAAAAATGATCAGGTTATTGAAATTCAATCAGGCAAAAATGATTGGAAAGGCGCAGCTTATCCAGCGTAAAAGAGTATTGTGAGATTTTTCTAATAACTTATCGTACTGCATGAATAGAATTTTAATGGTCTGTGGTGTGATGAGGAAATTTATCTTGTATATACTATGCCTGACAGGTGTTTCAGCAGCACAACTGGAAGTCAGGGCATCCGAAAAATCGGCAGATATTATTTTGAGACCGACTCGTACAGCGAATTATGTGGATAATACCACATCACCGGCGACAATCGTGGAAGAAAAAACATTACGGACTCAGCCTCTGACGGATGCAGCTTCGATCATTGAACAGAATACAAGTGCCCATGTTGCCAGGTCCGGGGGTTCTGGTGCTTTGGCATCAGTGTTTTTGAGGGGAACCAACAGTAATCATACGGTTGTTTTAATTGATGGAATCAAGGTGAATTCTCCTGTATTCGGGACCGCCGCCATTCAGAATATTGACCCGTCAATAATTGATCGGGTTGAGATCATCAAAGGGCCGAGGTCCGCGATCTATGGCTCTGAGGCGATTGGTGGGGTGATTAGTATGACTACACGACGTAACTGGAGTGGAACCTCGGGCTATATTGATGTTAGCACTGCCGAGATGAACACCCGGAATGTATCTGCTGGCGCCTATCATGGAGAAAATGGTTTATACTTGGGATTGAATGCCTCGTATCACGATACCAATGGTTATGCGTCTTCTCCTTCGTCTGATGAAAAGCAGGGATACGATAGAGACTCATATCATGTCTTTGTCGGATATGATTTTGGTTTGGTTGACTTGGAGGCAGGCGGATGGAGTTCCGGTGGGAATGTTGAATACTATTCTTTTGGTGATCTGTCACAGGATTATCAAGAAGATCTTGCCTATATCAAAGGAACGATTGACTGGGATTACTGGGTTTCAACATCAGCCAGATGGTCTCGGGCTGGAAACGGTATTGACCAGGACCAACCGAATTTTCTGGGTTCTTATGATTATCTGGAGGCGGTCCGGGAGGAGCTTGGTGTTTCCACTAGGATTGATTATCAGACCCACTCCTTTACCTTAGGCCTCAATCATACACAGGATGATGTGGAATCAACCTCTTTCGGTATATTCTATGATGAATCCGACATCGATAAAGCGTATTATGGTCAGGCTAATTTAAGATGGGAGCGCTTCTCAACTTTGCTGGCTTACCGTCAGTCCGACTATGAGGATTTCGATCTTCAAGACACCTGGAATGTAGAAGCGGCTTATCGGTTGACTGGTCGGCTTCGTGCATTTGCAGGAGTTGGTACTGCTTTCAGGGCGCCTACCTCTACTGACAAGTATGGCTTTGCAGGCAATCCTGCGCTGAGGCCGGAAAAATCTCAATCTTCTGAACTCGGACTGATATGGAATACCGATTATACGGCGATACAAGCCTCATACTTCCATACCGAGATTGATGATCTGATTCAGATTAATAGCGACTTTACTCTGGTAGAGAATATTGTTGAAGCAGATATCAGGGGAGTTGAGTTGGAAGCTCAATACCGGCAAGGTCCTTGGCGCTTGACAGCTAATGCTCTCCGGCAAGATGCCGTGAACGAGATCTTGGATACGGATTTACTCAGAAGGCCGGGCAGAGTGTTATCCGGTTTTGTGTCCTTTGCAGAGGATACGTATGAGGTAGTGGTAGGGTTAAGGAAAATCTCATCCAGCGATGATTTTGCTGCGAGAAATAACTCTTATATGGTTTTTGATGCCAGAGTAGCCCTCAATTTCAGAGACAATACGAAGCTGTATTTTCAGGGTAATAATCTACTTGGAGAAAAGTATCAGACAGCAGCGGGTTTTAATGCCCCCGGCCGTATAATCAAATTGGGGATTAAAGTAGATTTGTGACTATGGGCGTATACAGTAACGATTTTTTGTCAACGATCTTTGTATCGGCTGCTTTTATCTATACAGCTTTCCTGGGATGGAAAGCAGAATTTCCTGGTATCGGTCAGGCTTGACTTTGGGTAAGGCGCTGGTATGGGTAATCGAATCTCAAAGGTTTATACACGCACCGGCGATGATGGTAGCACGGGCATGGCTGATGGTTCGCGTGTTGCCAAAGATGCACCGATCATGGATGCGATAGGTGATGTCGATGAGTTAAATGCCTATATCGGTGTGCTACGTGCGGAAGACCTGCCTGGTTTTATGGATAAAATGTTGGGGGATATCCAGCATGAGCTGCTTACCCTAGGTGGAGAGTTGGCAATGCCGGAATATCAGGTTATTGCAGCCAGTCATGTCGAAAAACTGGAGGCGCAGATTGATATCTGGAACGGCCGATTGAAGCCCCTGAAAGAGTTTATTCTTCCCGCGGGTAATCGCCCGATAACGCTCTGCCATCAGGCGCGCACGGTCTGCCGTCGGGCAGAAAGATCATTGATACGCTGCGCACGTGAACAGGGATTGAGAATGGAAATTCGGCGATATATTAATCGCCTGTCGGATTTTTTATTTGTTGCGGCTCGTATGCTGGCTAAAGATGAGGGGTTGAGGGAGATATCCTGGGAACAGGAACACTCAGTGAAGTGATATTATGGATACAGAGCTTGCCGCGGCTTTGGAGATGGTTTGTACTTTTTTATGTGCCTATGTATTAATTTCAAAGAAAGAGCAACACGCAGACTATCTGATTTTTGCCGACTAAATAGTTTTACAGGTTTCTGAACCCGGTCATTTGCCACTCCATGAAACATGCACTATTGAAGCATCACAGATTTCATGGCAGGCTTTAAATAAATCTATCGATCTGTAATACTTTATGTTGTTCATCTCGAATTGGGCAAGACGAAAATCAAATAGGGTGACAGGTATGCTATATGTTTACCCAATCTTGGGCGCAGCCAGTAGATCACCTTATTGACTTATTTTGTGATCTGTCCATTTTATGGTGTTACTCCGATCAAGGCTAATGGAACGGCTGGAACGCCACGTCCTTGGCGTATGACGTTCAGCAGGTCACGCTCATAGTATTATGGTACGCCCGAAGACATTTCACGCTCCAATTCTTTCATCGGAAGAATTTCAATCCCGACATCAATGGTATCGGAGACATAGAAGCTCAGGTGCTTTACAAACAAGTCATGTGCGACAAATGCATATTTGCCGAATTGAACTTCAACGGCAACCCGATCCTTCACAAAATCTGTTTGGTTGTAAGATTTAATTGGCTCATATCCCGCAGCTTTTATGCCGGCCTCCTGCTTATCGGGTGAATAGCCATGAATGGTGCGCAGGATTTTCTCATCAGCAGTCACCCAGAAGGTGTTACGCTGTTCTTTCCATCCGGCATTTTTAAATCCATCATCGAAGGCCTGGTTCATGTCTCTCGGAGAAAATAACATGTCACCTTTTTTACTTTTCTCCTGAGATACCTTTGTCTTGCAGGCATGGGCATCTACTCCTGCGATGATGCTCCTGACCTGTTGCCACAGGTTACAGTGGTGAACTATCAGATATTCTTTTCCGTTGAGATGTGAATATAGGTTGCCCCGATCCGCATCAGTGCCCTCCATTGGGTTTTGATGGATCATAGATAGGCTTACCCATAGGGCGCGTCTTAAGTGTCCCCGAATGCATCTGTGAAATACGCTCATTGGCGATTTCAATGTATTCTTCGGCTATGTCACACCCGTAGGCAGACCGTCCATGCTTGAGGGCAGCTATCGCCGTAGATCCTACTCCCAGATAGGGATCAAATACGGCATCACTTGCTTCCGTCATGGACAATACCAAGCGTTCCACCAGTTCAATAGGGAACTGGCATGGATGGATGGTTTTCTCTGGATGATTGTTTTTCACATTCGGTAACATCCATACATCGCTTGGGTTTTTGCCATTCGGATTACAGGACAGCTTCCCCACATTTGGTCCCTTGAAATATCGCTTTCCCGGGTATTTGGATGGGATGCGGATTGGATCAAGATTCCATGTGTAATGGTCGTTTTTGGTCCACCAGTTGACTGTCTCGTATCTACCCGACAATCGCTTGGTGCAATGTAAGCCATGACCGAAATGCCAGATTATTCTATTCCGAAGTTTAAGTCCGTGGGACGCAAAAATTGGATAAAGCGGAATATCCATCGGTATGATCTCTCCGTTGCTCACGTGGTTTCCTACCTGCCAGCATATCGAACCACGCTCATCCAGCAAGCGAACGCACTCTGAAATGACATCTGCCTGTCTTTGCAGATATTCATCCATAGAAACTCGCCTCTCATACGATTTGCCGAGATTGTAGGGAGGTGAGGTGACGATCAGTTTGAATATTCCGTCTGGTAATGCAGACATGAATTTGAGGTTATCCTCACACTCAATGACAATCCCGGGTGTCTGGAGTTCTGGTACTGTTGCCATAAACATTTCGATTTGTTCTTCGTCTTTATGGCTGGCTTGCCTTGGATGCCAGCCACTTGATCAGCGGCTGCCATTCAGCACGGAGCAGGGCGGTTGCCGCCGGTGCCATTTCAAAAATCCCCAAGCCTTTATCAACCGCACGCACGTAGTTTATGTTGTCCGATAGTGCTGCAATATAGGGTTCACGCAGGCGATCCAGAAATTCATCCAGCTCCCAGAAAATCCGGGTACGGTCGCGTCCACGATTGGCAACCAAGCATATCTTGCCCTTTTTGGCCGATATCAGGCGGGTTGCCCGAATTTCCCTGATGTAATCCGCTGCCGCACGCATGTCCATAGGGGAGGGCAGGACGGGGATAATAAAGGTGCGGGCATGGCGGACCAGGTTATTTAGGTCTTTACCATGCACAGATGCCGGTGCATCCATAATCATATAGCCGGTGCCCCGACCGGGGTTGACGGTCGCGGAAGTACCGTCTATACACTGAATTCTGGGTCTGTTGATTGAGGGGCGCACTTTTAGCCATGCCAAGCTGGAACCTTGCGGATCATAATCGACCAAGGTGACTTTATTGCCCTTGCAGGCATAGTAACTGGCCAGATTGGTCGCGATAGTACTTTTGCCTGAACCGCCCTTGGCATTGATTACCATGATAGTACGCATAGCTAATACCCTCACTTTCGCATTATTTTAGCAAAAGACTAGCAGAGTGGATTAGCTAAAACCAGTTGAATTAAGGACATTTTTCCATGGTAATGGCAGAATTACTGTCGGTACCCGGCCTGGAAGTGACTCTATCCGGGTGATGGGCGGATATAAACTGACGATTAAACGGAGAGATATTATGAGTGACAGAGAAGCCATGCAGGCCGAACGTGACAGACTTGTTCAGGAAATGATCGAAATGCAAAAACAGTTTATTGCTCGAGAGCGTGAGAGAGGAATCTCACCCAAAGAGTATTTCACGGCCACAGATGGAATGCTGAAGGATTATCGAAGCATTTATATGGATAAGGCGATGCGAGTCTCGGAAATATCCCGTCAGCTGATTGCTGATACCAAGGCATAGTTGCCTCTGACAGAGCTACCGGGTGCAGATTCTTTTCAATGGGAGGCTGTCTATACTCGGAGCAGGTCATCACTCCATCCCATAGTGCCGGACTTTCCTTGTCAGTGTATTACGTCCCCATCCCAGCAGATGAGCTGCCTCATGTTTTTTGCCATGACACAGCCTGAGTGCCGCGCGGATAAGAATTTGTTCGGTCTGTTCCACCACATGCCTGACAGGTTCTGTATCACCGGTTTGATACTGTTCGACGAGCCAGCGTGACAACGATTCCTGCCAGTCGTTTCCGGCAATAACCTGCTTTGGTGCCGTGTTACGCAATTCAGCGGGCAGGTCACGGACATAAACCTTGCGGCTGTGGCACATCACGGTAAGCCAGCGACAGGCGTTCTCCAGTTCGCGTACATTACCGAGCCACTTCAGTTTCATAAGATGTTGTGTTGCCTCGTCGGTCAGGAATCTGGATTCAATACCAAGCTCGTGACCTATTCGGGTCAGAAAGTTCTGCGCCAACAGCGGGATATCTTCGGATCGCTCTCGCAGGGCAGGAAGATGAATACGGATGACATTCAGGCGATGATACAGGTCTTCGCGGAACTTGCCACTTGCAACCCGTTCCAGCAGGTCCTGATGGGTCGCGGCGATAATGCGTACGTCTGCCTTTACCGGAGCATGTCCGCCAATACGGTAAAATCCGCCGCCGGACAGTACACGAAGCAGGCGAGTTTGTAACTCGGCCGGCATATCACCGATCTCATCCATAAACAGGGTTCCGCCGTGTGCCTGCTCAAAGCGTCCCTGACGCCGGGTATCGGCACCGGTAAAAGAACCCTTCTCATGTCCGAAGATCTCCGCTTCCATCAAATCTTTCGGGATAGCGGCCATATTCATGGCAATAAAAGGCCTTTTCTTGCGAACGCTGTGCCGGTGCAGTGCCCTAGCGACCAACTCCTTGCCGGTACCGGACTCTCCGGTGATAAGTACCGTGACATCAGAACGTACCAGTCGACCTATGGTGCGAAAAACTTCCTGCATCGCCGGTGCCTTGCCGATAATTTCAGATGTATTATCGTCGGTGATACTGTTGCCACCACTGGTATCCGCTGAGGAGTCGGAGGACTCAAAGGCCCTTTCGATAATATCAACGGCCTCATCCACATCGAACGGTTTGGGTAGGTACTCAAATGCCCCATCCTTATATGCTGACACAGCACTGTCCAGATCCGAGAAGGCTGTCATGATAACGACGGGTATGCGAGGATGCTGAGTCTGTAGCGTGCCGAGCAGTTCAATGCCCGACATCCCGGGCATACGGATATCGGTGACCATAGCCCGGGGCCGGGAAGACTTCAGTGCCTCAATCACATATTCTGCATTTTCAAATATCCGGGCAGGCTTGTCGGTACGGGCTAGGGCCTTCTCCAGAACCCAGCGTATGGATCGGTCGTCATCAACTACCCAGACTTCATTTACCTGTGTCATTTTTCCGTCCTGTGGGCAAATAAACGATAAAGCAGGTTTTGCCATCACACCTTTCGTATTCGATCAGACCGTCATGTCGCTGTACCAGATTTTGCGCGATCGCCAGGCCTAACCCGGAGCCATCCTTCCTGCCGGTAACCAGAGGCAGGAACATGGTTTCAACCATATCTTCAGGGATGCCATTGCCGTTATCAATTATTTCAACCCTGATCAGTAGGCGATGTTTTACATGCCCGATAGTGAATTGGCGCTCGGGGCGGGTCCTGAGCACTACTTGGTCCTCGCCGGTAGAAGCCTGTATGGCGTTTCTGACCAGATTCAACAGAGCCTGCTGTAGCATACCGGTATCGGCATCCAGCTCAGGCAGGCTTGGATCATAATCAGCAACAACGCGAATACTGTATTCGTTGTCAACCTCAGCGAGCATGCGCACCTGTTCCAGTACCTGGTGAATGTTTACCTTCTCGAGCCTAGGAAGCTGTCTGGGTCCCAGCATACGGTCCAGCAGGCTTTGCAGACGGTCCACTTCGTGGATGATGACGTCGGTATAACTGGTATATTGAGAATCGGGTAACTCGCCGGCTAGCAACTGTGCGGCACCACGAATCCCCCCGAGAGGATTCTTTACTTCATGGGCGACACCTCGCAGTAATTCACGGGTGCTTTCTCCCTGGGATAGCAGATGATCTTCGCGGTAGATACGCAGACGGCGGTCAACCTGATACAGCTCAATCATCAGATACTTAGTACTCAGGTCGTCACTGATTTTCGGGGAGATAACACAGTCAATAATAATACGGTGTGGTTTCTCCATGACGATTTCCATATCCCTCCCGAAATATATCTGCTGATTGTCCCATGCCATCATCAGCTGCTTATTGATGCGGGTCATCGAGGGAAATGTCTCGAAGATATTACGATCATTTGCCATGGTGCGGCTTATGCCCAACATGGATTCAGCGGCCGTATTCATATGCCGAATATACAGCCCGGAACCAACAAGTACTATGCCGGTGTTCATGGTGTCCAGCAGTTGCCCGGTCTGTGTATTCAGAATCCTACTCATGACCTGCCGCGGGGTGGAAGGCGAACCGGCTTATTTAGAAGTACAATCACCGGCAGGATGCACAAAGCGGTGGTATCTCAAATTAAGGGGCTGTTACAGATGGTGGCGCTGAACATGAAACTGTACCGGGCTGGAGCGTACCAGGATTTTGCCACTTTCATTCTCTACAGCGGCATATATGGTATGTGTTCCTCGGTAAAGGTTCAGCAGAGTGAAGCCGGCTGAGGAGCCTCTGGAAACGCTGTTGCCGTCAAGGTACAAGACGATGGAATGTTCGCTATGCAGAGCCGGTTGCAATTCGACCTTGACGGCGACACTTTGTACATCCGGGGTAAATATCTGATCGTTTGCGGGGGAAGTAATTGACAGAGACTCATATTTGATTTCCTGACGGGGAGCCTTCTTCGGTAATAATGGTATCGTCGGACCAGCCGGTACAACCATAATCGGTTTCGGGGTATAGACCTCTGCGCTATTGTCGAGAGGCCTGTCCGAGAAATGCACGCGTCCCTTTTTATCGACCCATCGATAAAGCTCGGCATCAGCAACCGTACAAAACACCAGCAGCATGAGTAGTGTCGCGAGTCTCATGGGAGAAACATAGCTACTTTATTGGTGATGTGCAATCCTTTGCTGATTGTACCGACATGCGTATTCATCGTGCAGGTAGTCCGAGTGTCAGTGCCAGGGAGGATTGCAATCGGTCCAGCCAATTGCCACTGTATAAATATCCGTCCATATGCATTTCACCGTCAGATGTGGTGCAGCTAAGAATGACTTTAATGCCACCATGATTGTGGGCAGCACCAAGTCTGTGGTCGGCCTGCCCGAGCAGGTTCTCTATGACATGTAACCGGTTTTTGTTAATACCGGTCTCTGCAAGTACACGATCCTCGTCGTCATATGCTGTCAGTGTCAATTCATCCGTCATGTCATGCGGTTTCCATAAAATATATCTGATCGGAGGTTTTGACCAAATCTGCACCGATAGTAAAATGGCTTGTGTATCAGGTGAGTTGCTGGTGATCGGAGTAATATCCAGCTGCCGGCTAACTGTACGGCCCTCAAAATCGCGATCCCTCAGCCATTGCCTAGCCTGCAGGGCATAGAACTGTTCCTTGAATGCATACCAGTCATCCTCAAACTCAGGATGCTCCGCGAGTACCTGCTTGAAGTGCCAGTCTGCCTGCTTATGTCGTAACGCCGCCTGTAATTTATGACAGCAAACCCGTTCATCGATAGTGGCGATAAAGCCTTCCATCAGTGTCGGCAATACATTGGAGGATATCGGTTTTATATTAATATATTGCGATATCGGTGTCTCGGCACCGTTATGAATTTCCTCAATCGGTCCCGGTGCAACCTCGCCACTAGTCGTATCCAGCCACCAACTCACACCGTCATCTGCCTGTAATGCCATAATCAGCATATCGAGATCAACGAGTGATGGTTTGCTCATGGTGATACAGGTTACAAATTAAATTCAGCAACTACTGGCGCGTGGTCCGATGGTCGCTCAAGCTTCCTTGGTTCCTTATCAATATAGCTTTTAATACAGCTTTTCGTCATGGCCTCGCCGGATAATATCAGGTCAATCCGCAGTCCAAGATTTCTGCGAAATCCGGCCGCTCGATAGTCCCACCAGCTAAAAGATTTTTCCGATTGCTCAAACAATCGAAACGTATCGCTTAAACCCATATCAAAAAGACGCTGCAGTGCCTGTCGTTCCAAGGCACTGCACAAAATCCGATCCTTCCATACGGCCGGATCGTGCGTATCCTCATCGGCAGGGGCGATATTAAAGTCACCCATGACGATAAATCGGTTATCCGCCTGAAGCTGAGATTCAATGTAGTCGCTCACCTTGCCCAGCCAGTGCAGCTTCCAGTGATACTTTTCATGTCCGACTTCCCTGCCGTTGATGACGTATAAATTCAGTACACGCACGCCATCGACGGATGCTCCTAGAATTCTGCGTTCCGGTTCATCCAGATTCGGCACATCGACCACAACATCTGTGACCGGATGCCTAGTAATCAGCGCTACGCCGTTATAGGTCTTCTGGCCAGAGCAGGTGACCTCATAGCCCAGCTCACGTATTTCTTCAACCGGAAACACATCATCGCTCATCTTTGTTTCCTGCAAACCAAGCACATCCGGCTGCTGTGCCTGCAACCAATCCAGTACATGTGGCAGGCGTACCCGTAGAGAGTTGACATTCCAGCTTGCTATCTTCATAAGTTTCTCTGGTTATACAACGATAACGAGGCAACTATTTCCTTGGATTGTGACGGGACCGGGTCTGTCGGTCTGGTCGGTATAGCCCCTCAAGACCGCCGTCAACCATAACCAGCCGGAGATTTTGTGTAAAGCGTCTGTATGAGCGTATTACAAACTGCATTTTGTTTATGGTTGATAATGTACTGTACGGGGGATTGTAATCCTAGTTCTTTAGTATGGCGTAAAGATTGATGCTGTAGAAGCCTTTACCCTATAGCCTGTATACCGATATTGTACTCGCTTCCATCCTCTTTGCAGCGCGATAGATTTATGAGCTCATGCAAGGGATAGATTTGCGCAGGGTTTTTGCAGTAAGATATGCTAGTTAAAGGGTTTCTGGACGGTTCAGATTCTCCCCTGAATAATTCCACTTCACCAAATCTGGTCAGCGATCACATGTAACACCATCAGGAGACAAAAATGGATGAACAGAAGCAAAGGGCATTAGCGTCAGCGCTCTCCCAAATCGAAAGGCAGTTCGGACAGGGTTCAGTCATGCGCATGGGGGATACCACAGCCACGGATATTGATGTTATTTCAACTGGCTCTCTGGCTCTTGATGTTGCCTTGGGGATTGGTGGTTTACCGAAGGGACGTGTCATTGAGATATACGGTCCGGAATCTTCGGGTAAAACGACCCTCAGCCTGCAAGTGGCCGCAGAAACGCAGAAGCAGGGTGGCACCGTGGCATTTGTTGATGCTGAACACGCGCTTGACCCAGCATATGCCGAAAGGCTCGGTGTCGCTATTGATGATCTGCTGGTATCGCAGCCGGATACCGGTGAGCAGGCCCTGGAAATCACGGATATGTTGGTGCGTTCCGGTGCGGTGGAGCTGGTTGTGGTTGACTCCGTGGCAGCTCTGACACCCAGAGCTGAAATTGAAGGAGAAATGGGAGATTCTCATATGGGACTGCAGGCACGCTTGATGTCTCAGGCACTACGCAAGCTGACCGGTAATATTAAGCGTTCAAATACAATGGTGATCTTTATCAACCAGATACGCATGAAAATAGGTGTCATGTTTGGTAACCCGGAAACAACTACCGGTGGTAATGCCCTGAAGTTCTATGCTTCTGTTCGCCTAGATATCCGTCGTACCGGTGCGATCAAAAAAGGCGAAGAGATAATTGGTAATGATACCAAGGTCAAAGTGGTAAAAAACAAGCTGGCACCTCCATTTAAGGTCGCGACATTTGAGATTCTGTACGGTGAAGGCATTTCTTATCTTGGTGAAATTATTGATTTGGGTGTGCAACATGGCTTCATTAAGAAATCAGGTGCCTGGTACAGCTACAAAGAGGAACGTATTGGCCAAGGCAAGGAGAATGCGCGGCAATACCTGAAAGAACACCCCGAGGCTGTGCGGGAAATTGATAATGCTCTGCGAGAAAAGTTATTGGGTATAACGCCTTCCTCTGAGGAAAAGCCGTAAGGCACAGTGAAATAGAATTAATGGTAACCAGCCTGCTGCGGATCGCTATAGTGGTCGCTCAGGTTCCTTTTTTCCTGACGTGCCTGTTTCCAGTGTTCTGATACACTCTTACCGTAGATACAAAAAATGTCTCAGAAGCATTTCCCCGCGCGTGAGAATAGAGTATCTTAGTGGCAAGGAGTGGAGCACCTGAACGGTTGGTGTCCTAGGAACCTTGTTTTTGTCAGGCTAAAAGAGGAAATAGAGATGAGAGCAATCCGGTTATTACTCGGCCTTGTGCTTGTGATGGTGTGTTCATCGGGTTTTGCGGATACCATATACCGGTGGACAGACGATGGAGGTAAGGTTCATTACTCACAAAGCAAGCCCCTTGACTACGAATATACCGTTATAGAATCGGTACCACCGCCGCCGGCGAACTCTCCGGATATTAATAAGCCATTCGCTGAACAGATTAACGCAAGAAGCAGGAGTGGAGTCGAGGCGTCCACCAGTGAAGCCAAGGTGCCTGAAAAAAGTGATGTTCAGTGCGAGACTGCCAGAAGTAACCTGTCAAAGCTGCAGTCTTCTGTTCGTGTAGGTTATACCAGTGAAGCTGGTGAGACCGTTTATCTGGATGACGAAGCCAGAAATGCAAAAATAGAGGAAACTCGGAAATACATTGAGTATTTCTGCAATTAGGCAAGCCAAGCTCCAAGGAAGCCTTGGGTAAATCAGAGCATTATTTAGTATTCAATCACCTCACTGCTGGGGACGAATGGTATATGTTCCGGTTTCCAGAACTGGGAGCGTACATAATCTTCAAGATCTTCCATATTCAGGTCGTCACGGGTCGTGGAACTGTCGGCCATGGCTTGGATCAGTACCCTTGTTGCAACTTTGATGCTGACTTCCTGTAGCTCATCAATAGGTGGGAAGATAAGCCCTTCTTGCAGATGTCGGTCACTGGTATAGTCGGCGAGTGCGTAGGCGGATTCAAGCACCATCTCATTCGTGATACGTTTGCAGCCACCGAGAATAGAAGCCAAGCCGAGCCCTGGAAACACAAAGGCATTATTTCCTTGGCCGATGACAAAGATCTGGTCTTCATAGGCCACATTTGCAAACGGGCTGCCGCTGGCGACAATCGCCTTCCCTTTGGTCCATTCAATAATATCGGCGGGTAATGCCTCACAATTTGATGTTGGATTGGACAGGGGAAAGATAATAGGCTGTCCAGTATTGCGTGCCATGCCTTCAATAATGGGTCGTGAAAATAGACCATGAATACCGGTAAGGCCGATCAGCACAGTAGGCTTACCATTATCAATGACCTCCATCAAGTTGGGTATATTGCCCTCAATACTCCAGTCGGCACAGGTATCCTGATACTGAGATATCGGTATTTTGTAGCTATCGGTGGTGATGCCTTCCATAACCAGTCCGTGGGCGTCCAATACAAACAGCCGTCGTCGTGCCTCCTGATCAGTCAATCCATCCTTTACCATGCCATCGCGGATAGCATTGGCGACACCAACACCACCGGCACCCGCACCTGAAACGACAACACGTTGGTCCCGCAGATGCTCACCTTTTCTACGGCATGCCGACAACAAGCCAGCCAATACCACCGCCCCTGTGCCCTGAATATCATCGTTAAAGCAGGGGATTTTGTCCCGGTAACGCTCCAACACCTCAAAGGCAATATTCTTGGCAAAATCTTCCCATTGGATGATGGCCTTGGGCCAGCGTGTGTAAACCGCATTGACAAAATTATCTACCAACTCGAAATATTTCTCGCCATGCAAACGCGGCTGCTGTATGCCTAGATAGTGCGGATCATCCAGCAGTTCCTTACGGTTTGTACCGACATCCAAGTTGACTGGCATGGTATGGAACGGACTCACGCCTCCTCCCGCGGTGTAAAGTGCCAGCTTACCGATGCAGATTGCCAGTCCGCCATGCCCTTGGTCGCCAATACCTAAAATAGCGGAAGAATCCGTGACAACGATCATCCTGACATCATCCCAAGGATAGTTATTGATGACCTGTTCAGCGCGGTCGGCATTTTCAGCAGAAATTGTTATCCCTCTTGGGCTCTGATAAAGCGAACTATACTGCTGCACTGCCTTACCCACGGTTGGTGTATAAATGATCGGCATCATTTCGGTAAGGTGATCCGCCAGCAGGGCATAAAATGTAAATTCCGAACGCTCTTGCGCACTACGCAGAAACTGATACTTTGCAATATCATCCAATTGTTGTAGATAATTGCGATATAGACGCTCCACCTGATGCTCCAGATTGGTTACCCGCGGTGGTAAAAGACCTTCAAGCCCGAGAGCGATGCGCTCCTTATTTGTAAAGGCCGTGCCTTTATTTGTCGCTGCCAAGCGCAGCAATGCAAGACCGCGCAGCTTGACCTCCAGAAAGGGGTTGCCGTTTTTGTCCAGTTTGGGGTTAAAGTATGCGCTGCTTGGTATGGGCGGGATCTTTTTCATCGTTAGTTACCCAACAATTGCCAGTAGTATGCCTGCGGCAACGGCGGAACCGATAACGCCCGCAACATTTGGTCCCATAGCCTGCATCAGCAGGAAGTTCTGTGGGCAGGCTTCCTGCCCCACCTTATTGGCGACACGGGCGGCCATCGGTACGGCGGACACACCGGCGGCCCCAATGAGGGGATTAACCTGACCGTCGGTTACCCGGTGCATAATTTTACCCATGATCACGCCGGCTGCTGTGCCGATTGTAAATGCAATAATGCCAAGTGCCAGAATACCAAGAGTTTCGGCGTTAAGAAACTTATCAGCGGAAAGTTTGCCGCCAACAGAGAGCCCCAAAAATATGGTAACAATATTAATAAGCTCATTTTGCGCGGTATTACTCAGGCGGTCAACCACTCCGGATTCCCTTAGCAGATTGCCGAAAGCCAGCATACCGATCAGGGGCGTGGCTGTTGGCAGCAAAATGATTGCCAAGCCTATGAGTAGAAAAGGGAACATGATCTTCTCATAGCGACTGACCGGACGCAATTGGGTCATCACAACCTTACGCTCCTCTTCGGTCGTCAGCAGTTTCATAACTGGTGGCTGGATCAGTGGCACCAGCGCCATATAGGAATATGCTGCAACCGCGATTGCCCCCAGCAGATCAGGCGCCAGCAGCGAGGCCAGAAAGATAGCTGTCGGTCCGTCTGCTCCCCCGATAATAGCAATTGCTGAGGCATCAGCCAGACTGAACTCAATTCCGGGGATATAATTCATGACAATGGCACCAACCAGGGTAATAAAAATACCGAATTGTGCGGCAGCGCCGAGTATCGCCAAACTGGGCCGGGCCAGCAGTGGGCCAAAGTCAGTCATGGCACCGACACCCATAAAAATTAATAATGGAAATAGTCCGGTTTTGATGCCTGCGTCATACAACAGGCCAAGTAGTCCGTCCGGTCCGCTGATACCGGCTAGAGGGATGTTTGCCAGAATGCCGCCAAAGCCTATCGGTATAAGCAGCAGCGGTTCAAAATTTTTAACGATTGCCAAGTAGATAAGCAGTCCGCAGACGACCATCATGACAATTTCGCCTAGCGTGAAATTAGCGATACCCGTGGAGAACCACAGCTCCAGTAAGCTGCTTTTCATGCTCGGGCTACAGAATACTGAGCAGGCTTTGATCAACCTGTACGTTATCGCCTTTATTTACACTGATACTGGCGACATGGCCGTTGCTGGAGCAGCGAATCTGAGTTTCCATCTTCATTGCCTCAATGACGATAACTACTTGGCCGGCAGATACTTGGTCGCCAGACTGTACCGGAATATCAATTATACTACCTGCAAGTGGAGCGGTCACAATCTCGCCGGCGTGTGTGGGATCAATTGTAACACCGGGAGCGGCAGTCGTTGTCGGAACGGAGGCCAGAATATCACCAGTCGCAGGTTCAACCTGAACATTATAAACATGGCCATCGACATTGACACGGTAGTTTTCAGTCCCGCCAGCCGGAGCTGCCACGGCTTGTGCCGATTCAACTGTTGGAACCGGTTCAAATGCGTCCATACTACCACGATTCTTCAGGAATTTCAGGCCAATCTCCGGGAACTGGGCATAAATCAGCACATCGTCCTCTAAGTTTTTCGCCAGATCAAAACCTTCATCACGTGCCAGCTGCTTCAGTTCGCTGGTCAGTATATCCATTTCATTATCAAGTATATCCGCAGGGCGGCAGGTGATCGCCTCACCTCCATTCAGTACGCGTCTTTGTAGTGCCTCATTGACCTCTCCGGGTGGAGTGCCGTACTCCCCCTTTAACACACCAGCGGTTTCTCTGGATATTGTTTTATAGCGTTCGCCCGACAACACATTGATAACCGATTGCGTGCCAACGATTTGCGAAGTAGGTGTGACCAGCGGGATATAACCAAGGTCTTTGCGAACCGCCGGAATTTCTGCCAGCACCTCATCCATTCTATCCAGAGCGTTTTGTTCACGTAGCTGGTTTTCCATATTGGTCAACATGCCACCGGGTACCTGAGCGATCAGAATGCGCGGGTCAACACCCTTCAGTGAACCTTCAAAAGCGGCATATTTCTTGCGTACCTCACGGAAATAAATAGCAATTTCCTCGAGCAGATGGATATCCAAGCCGGTATCTCGTTCGCTGCCATCCAGCATGGCTACCATTGATTCTGTAGGCGAATGTCCATAAGTCAGACTCATGGAAGAAATTGATGTGTCCGCGATATCCAGCCCGGCCTCAGCCGCCTTCATCAGCGTTGTAGTGGACATACCGGTGGTAGCATGGCTGTGTAGAGCAATCGGCAGTTCGGTGGTTTCCTTTAGCTTGGTAACCAGCTCATACGCCGTATAGGGCTTGAGCAGGCCGGCCATGTCCTTGATAGCGATCGAGTGGCAACCCATATCCTCCAAGTGTCTGGCCATATCCACCCAAGTATCCATGGTATGTACCGGGCTATCGGTGTAACAAATAGTGCCTTGGGCATGTCGGCCAGCACCGATAGTCGCCTTGACTGCTGTTTGCAGATTACGTACATCGTTCATGGCGTCAAAAATACGGAAAACATCCATGCCGTTTTTTGCGGCACGCTCTACAAATTTGTTAATTACATCATCCGCATAATGCCGATAGCCGAGCGCATTCTGCCCGCGCAACAACATCTGTTGCCGGGTATTTGGCATGGTCGCTTTCAGGCAGCGCAGACGTTCCCATGGGTCCTCGCCAAGGAATCGGATACATGCGTCAAAAGTGGCACCACCCCAGGTTTCCAGTGACCAGTAGCCGACTCTGTCGAGTTTTTCGGCGATTGGTAGCATGTCCTCAATGCGGAGACGGGTAGCGAATAGCGACTGATGTGCATCACGTAAGACCACATCTGTAATTTGCAGTGATTTATTCATCGTAACTTGGAAAAAGCCATAGACGGGGACAAAATAATGAGACTATCAAGGAATACCAAAGAACTGTAGCGGACCGGCACCGAAGCAAGGTGCCACACAAGTTGAGGCTTGATAGGCTTGCTCGCCATAGCGTCAGTCTATGGAGACTAGAGGTGTCGTGCAGCACCGCTGTGGTTCTGTATGGCAGTTTTTCAGAGGTTCCCATTATACTAGCCAGCCGAGTGGTTGTTCCTGTGCATGTGGATTGCAGACTGAATCGCGGCGACCAGAGATGCGTCCGAATTGCTGCTATGTGCCGAAGCAGCAATCGGTTCTTCTTTGGGAGCTAGATAACCCAGTAAGGTCATACATCCAATCAGCAAGCCAAGAATAACGAAAACTGTTCCCATGCCCAAGACCAGTAACTCTATTGAAGCGGCTAACAAAGCATCGATCGGCATAAAACTTCCTTTGGCGGCGTTCTTAGTAGACCCTGATTGTCCGATGAATCAGGGAAATTTCATAGTTTAATTTACCGATGGGCACTATTTCTTCAAGAATGAAAGTCTCAAGATGATTTATAACAAAGGGCTGCTAACCATATGATAGTCAAGGTATAAGCTAGGTTAGCCAGGTAAGTTATAGCTTATGTGTGCATAAAAAAATTATAGGAAGCCCGTGCATAGTCTGCTGACCCAGCTTTCATTTCTGCGAGCACAGCTATGTAGCGGTAATGGCATTGAACATCTGCTAGTATTAACCCAATCAATTCAGATAATTAAAATATGAAATTTAGTCAATACTTCATGCCTCTCTATAATTGTAAGCAAAGTATGCTAGGTTGCACAAAACTTAAACAACAGGAGAAATCAGATATGAAAACCCGTCAGCAGCAGACCGATGAATTACAACAGGATTGGGACACCAACCCTCGTTGGAACAACATTGAACGCAGCTACAGTGCTGCGGATGTTGTGCGTCTGCGTGGTTCCATACAGCCTGAACACAGTATCGCCAGACACGGCGCGGAAAAGCTCTGGCAGCTGCTTAATGGTGGTGCTGCAAAAGGCTACGTTAACGCATTCGGTGCCATCAGTGCCGGCCAAGCTATGCAACAGGCAAAAGCCGGTTTGGAGGCCGTTTACCTGTCCGGCTGGCAAGTTGCTGCCGATGGTAACACGTCCGAAACCATGTATCCTGATCAGTCGCTTTATGCTTATGACTCTGTACCAGCGATGGTCCGCCGTATCAACAACACCTTCAAGCGTGCCGATGAAATCCAGTGGAGCCGTGGCACAGGTCCGGGAGACAAAGGTTATATCAACTATTTTCTGCCCATAGTAGCCGATGCCGAAGCTGGTTTTGGTGGCATCCTCAACGCCTTTGAGCTGATGAAAAACATGATTACTGCAGGTGCTGCCGGTGTCCATTACGAAGATCAGCTAGCCGCTGTCAAGAAATGTGGGCATATGGGTGGCAAAGTTCTGGTGCCTACCTCCGAAGCTGTGCAGAAGCTTATCGCAGCACGTTTTGCTGCCGATGTTATGGGTGTACCGACCATCCTGTTGGCGCGCACTGATGCCGAAGCGGCTAACCTCTTGACAGCCGATATTGACCCCAATGATCAGCCGTTCCTCACTGGTGAGCGCACCACTGAAGGTTTTTATCGGGTTCGCAATGGTCTTGAGCAATCAATCAGCCGGGGTGTCGCCTACGCCCCATACGCCGATCTGATCTGGTGCGAAACCGGTAAGCCGGACATTGGTTTTGCACGCGAGTTCGCTCAAGCCGTACAGGCCGCCAATCCGGATCAACTCATGGCCTATAACTGCTCACCGTCGTTTAATTGGCAGGCTAATCTGCCGGCAAACCGGATAGCTGCCTTCCAGGAAGATCTGTCCGTCCTTGGCTACAAATACCAGTTTATCACCTTGGCCGGTATCCACCTCAACTGGTACAACACTTTCCGCTTTGCCCACGCCTACGCTCGCGGCGAAGGTATGAAGCACTACACGGAAATGGTACAGGAACCGGAATTTGCTGCCCGCCAGCAAGGCTACACCTTTGTATCCCACCAGCGGGAAGTTGGTGCTGGTTACTTTGACGACGTAACCACAGTTATCCAAGGCGGCGTCTCTTCGGTGACTGCCCTTACCGGTTCCACCGAAGAAGAGCAATTCGGTGATACCTCAAGTGCCGAAAAAATCGCGTAGCCCTGAGGTAGTTTACTTCGCATCCTCTATAGGTGAATTTCAGCAGCCTGTCAGATGAGAGTAATGTGAGACCTATAAAAAAGCCTGTGGAGAACTTCTAGAAATTTTTTGCGCAAGGTTATAGCTGCGCGCAGTGCTGGAAACGCCCATGTAGCTGACTATGTGTTGCAGTTCTTGTGTTCTGTACGTCTTTGTTTGGGAATCGTGTAGAAGGTTTTCTGGGGTTCTCTAGAAAATCATGTTTGCAGTCCGTGGTGTCTGATGTCCCCATGCAGTAAAAATCCGGCTTTTTGATTGCGGATGGGCATGGCGGACTAAAATCCGGCTTTTTGGTAATATTCGCGTGCCTTATCGGGGTCACGGGGTACGCCGATTCCTTGTTCGTACATCATGCCTAGAGTGGTCAGCGAACCGGCGAGGCCTTGGTCGGCGGACTTGCTGAACCAGTGTATCGCCAGCTCGGAGTTTTGGGCAGCACACTCGCCCTGCATGTACATGAACCCGAGGCCATGTTGGGCAAGCGCATGACCCTGTTCGGCGGCGATACGCATCCATTTAAATGCTTGGGTATCATTTTTTGTCATGCCCAGCCCACCTTGGTATATGACTGCTATACGGTACTGGGCTTCGGCTTCACCACTTTCTGCCAGCGGCGTGAGTAGCTGCATGGCACGAGAAAAGTGTTTCGCTTCAAACGCCATGATACCGCTGTGCAGCTCCACGGTGGCATTGCTGGTGGGATCCTGGTGCTCTGACATGATATAAGTTCCGTGCGTGGGTTAGGTTTTCAGGTATCCTCCGCAGAGAAAAATCCGAGTGTCTGGATATTTCTCAAAGTGTAGCAAATTTATGGCGACATCGCGAGTCATAGTGTGAGCTTGCCGGGCGGCGGCGGATGTCGGCAGACTGGTCCATCAGGTACTCACTGTAAACGGCCTGATGTCATGTAGAGCGCGCACTATACTTTGAGCATGGTTGGGTCACAATTCTGTAGCTAGCTGGAGGATACTAAGATGTCATCTTGTCGGAACCTTCCGATACTCAGGCATTGCGCTTGTATCAAAGATTAACCGGCTATCATCTCGGTTTAATAAAGGATGGGGGTTAGTGTGTGGTTACGGTGGATGTGCAAAGTTTTATGTCAATGAATTTCATAGCTTGATGTATGTGTCAAATCTGCTCTCGGAATCAATCAATAACCGGTACAGCGTGAGATTCCGATTTTGACTGGGCATATTTTGTTCCGGGCATGACCACAGCCTCCTGTGGTATCATTGGCAGGCTTTTTTCTGTGTTTTTTCAAAGGTTTTGATGATGGTGTTGAGTGGCGCACAGGTGAGGGACATTGCTTGGCTGGCACGGTTGCAGATCGATGAGGCGGATATTGGGCAGTATGCAGCGGAGTTATCGCGGGTACTGGAGTTAATCCGGCAGATGAATGAGGTGGATACCGATGACGTGATTGCTATGGCGCATCCGACGGATGCGGTGCAACGTTTGCGGGCCGATAAGGTCACGGAGGTGGATCAACGAGAGAAATTGCAGGCGCTCGCGCCGTTGGCGGAGTCCGGTTTATATTTGGTGCCGAGGGTGATTGAGTGACTGATCTGCATACTCTAAGCATAGTCGGATTAGCAGAAGGCCTGCGGCGGAGAGAGTATTCCGCAGCCGAGCTGACACAGCATTTCATGGAGCGTATTAGTAAGTCAAATACGCTTTTGAATGCCGTTATTACGCTTGCTGAGGAGCAGGCAGCGGCGACTGCTGAACAGGCCGATGTGCGGATTGCCGCTGGTGATGCGGAACCATTGACGGGCATTCCGCTGCTGCATAAGGATATTTTTTGTACCGACGGAATACGCACATCGTGCGGCTCGAAAATGCTGGATGCGTTTATCGCACCCTATGACGCGACAGTTGTGGCCCGGTTGAGTGCAGCGGGTGCAGTAATGCTGGGCAAGACTAATATGGATGAATTCGCCATGGGGTCGTCGAATGAAGCCAGTTATTACGGACCAGTCAGGAATCCCTGGGATATAGAACGGGTACCCGGCGGTTCTTCCGGCGGCTCTGCGGCAGTGGTGGCGGCGCGGCTGGCACCGGCTGCAACTGGCAGTGATACGGGGGGGTCTATCCGGCAGCCGGCGGCATTGTGTGGTGTGACCGGTTTGAAGCCGACTTATGGCCGGATCTCCCGGTATGGCATGGTTGCCTTTGCCTCCAGCTTGGATCAGGCCGGCACGCTGAGTGCCGATGCGCGGGATGCGGCTTTGCTGCTCAATGTCATGGCCGGTTTTGATCAGCGGGACTCCACCAGCATCGATCATCCTGTGCCAGATTATACAGCGATATTGGACAATAGCCTTGATGGCTTGAAGATAGGTATTGCCGAAGAGTTTTTTGATGCGGGCCTAGATGATGGAGTGGCCTCGCAGGTGCAGGCTGCCATCAGGCAGCTGGAGGTGTTGGGGGCATCCATAAAAAATATCAGTCTGCCGCATATGAAGGTTTCGGTTGCCACTTATTATGTGGTGGCCTCAGCCGAGTGTTCTTCCAATCTGTCGCGTATGGATGGGGTGCGGTTTGGTTACCGCTGTGAAAACCCGAAGGATCCGGGGGATATGTATGCACGTTCTCGGAGTAAAGGCTTCGGAGCTGAGGTCAAGCGTCGTATCATGATCGGTACTTACGTGCTGTCGGCTGGTTTTTATGATGCTTATTACCTGAAAGCACAGAGGGTGCGTCGCGTTATCGCGGATGATTTTAAGCGAGCATTTGACGATGTTGATCTGATTGTCGGGCCAACGACGCCGGAGACTGCTTTTACGTTAAACGAGAAAGCCAGCGACCCGATCAGAATGTATTTATCGGACATTTATACGATTGCTGCAAATCTTGCCGGCTTGCCGGCTATGTCAATACCCTGTGGCTTTAGTCAGGGCTTGCCTGTTGGTTTACATCTGATTGGTAATTTGTTTGATGAGGCGCGTTTATTGAATGTCGCGCATCAGTATCAACGGCATACGGACTGGCATAGCCGGGTTCCTGAGCGATTTTTACAGGAGATACCGTGACGGTCTGGGAAACTGTTATTGGCTTGGAGATTCATGTACGGTTGCTTACTTGCAGCAAGCTGTTTTCCGGTGCCTCCACGACTTATGGAGCCGAACCGAATAGCTTGGCCTGTGCGGTTGACCTGGGGTTGCCAGGTGTTCTGCCGATGGTAAATGAGGAGGTGTTTCGCAAGGCGGTCAGATTCGGTCTGGGTGTTAACGCGGAAATCAGCAGGTGCTCGGTGTTTGACCGCAAGAATTATTTTTATCCTGATCTGCCCAAGGGATACCAGATTTCCCAGCTTTATCTGCCTGTTGTTAGCAAGGGCGAGCTGGAGATCAACGTGGGCGATGGTAACAGCAGTAAAGTGATCGGCATTACTCGGGCACATCTGGAAGAGGACGCGGGAAAGTCGCTGCATGAGGACTTCGCCGGGATGTCTGGTATTGATCTGAATCGAGCCGGTACACCGCTGCTGGAAATTGTTTCCGAGCCGGATATGCGATCAGCCAGCGAGGCGGTGGCTTATATGAAGGCCATGCATACGCTGGTTCGGTATCTGGAAATATCCGATGGTAATATGCAGGAAGGCTCGTTTCGATGTGATGCGAATGTTTCGGTGCGTGCCCAAGGGCAGGCTGAGTTCGGCACACGTACTGAAATTAAAAATCTGAACTCTTTTCGCTTTGTGGAGCGTGCTATCAACCATGAGGTGGAGCGGCAGACGGATATTCTGGAAAACGGTGGTGAAGTGATGCAGGAAACGCGTCTGTATGACAGCGACAGGGATGAGACCCGTTCCATGCGTTCCAAGGAAGAAGCCAACGATTACCGTTATTTCCCTGACCCGGATTTGCTACCGGTTATTATTGATGATGCCTACATAGAGGCTGTTCGGCAGTTCATGCCGGAATTGCCAAATGCGAAGCGTAACCGCTTTATACAGGAACTGGGGCTGAGTGCATATGATGCTGCGGTGCTGACCGGCAGCAGGGAGATAGCGGATTACTATGAAGCGGTACTGGCTGAGGCAGGAGAAGCCCGGTTGAGTGCCAACTGGGTTATTGTGGAGCTGGTTGGTGCCTTGAACAGTGATGGACTGGATATCAGGCAGAGTCCGGTTAGTGCAAAAAGGCTCGGGGGGCTTATCAGGCGCATTGACGATAACACAATTTCAGGCAAGATCGGCAAGCAGATTTTTAGGCAAATGTGGTGTTCGGAAGATGACGCGGATACGATTATTGAGGCCAGAGGTCTCAGGCAGATTACCGATAACAGTGCCATTGAGGATATGATTGATAAAGTATTGGCTGACAGTCCTAGGCAGGTTGAACAGTATCGGGCCGGGCAGAAGAAGGTACTGGGTTATTTTGTGGGACAGGTTATGAGGGCTTCACAGGGCAGGGCCAACCCGCAGCAGGTGAATGGGATACTGCGCTCCAGGTTGAAGAATTAATCCTGCATATCTTTCTGGCGTGCGAAGGATTGACCATTATGTGTTAGGTAGTAGGTAACGCAGGATCGCTTTTAGAAAACCGACAGTGTTGTTGTTTTTTGACGTAGACTCCTTTCCGGTTTTAAGGCAGACGGTTTTAATCTCGGCTCCATCTGAAAATTGCGACTATTCGCGCACTCCGCAACCGGAATCCCAACAGTGGGAAAGGTTCCGGACCGATCATTGTCCAGCATCCGGACGTATAGCGAGCCGTCTTTATCCAGCCAAAGCGCGAATCCAATTTCCCCGTCCCCTTCGATCTTTGGTGCTTCGCCGTAGAAATCCAACTTCTTAAATTTCTCTATATCATTTCCTCGTTTTCAATGACGGCTAGCTATTAACAGTCCCTCCAGTTTACCCTGAAATGCAGACGAACACAAAAATGCTTTTGGGAGCAATAAAGTCGACAGTATTTTAGTTTAGTCTATCATCCTTGATGAAGGACAGGTTTATACTGTTGCCTCCCATCGGGTTGATTATAGATATTCGGCGTAAAACCTCCAGAAGGGTATTCTGACCACGCTCTTTCCACAATTTAACTCAATACGGCTTGGAGTAGCAACGCTTTTCAGTGAGAGACAGATCGGTTTTCGATCATTGTGGCTGAGAGAGGCAAGCAGGTCAGATTCGGTAGGCTGTGATTGTCATTATCCGGGAGATAAATTTCATGCTGCGTCTGACGGATTCTGGCAGGGGTTTGCCGCCTGCATGCATGGCATTGTCAGCATGTTGTATTTCGTCTTCTCTTATTTGCCTCAGTATGGCACGGCTGCGTTGGTCCTGTTTTGGTAATTGTCTCAAATGCTGCTCCAGATGTGCCTGTACTTGGCGTTCGGTTTCCATGATAAAACCCAGATTCCAGCTATTGCCGGCCAATCCGGCGGCGGCACCAATGGCAAAAGAACCGGCATACCACAGAGGATTTAGCAGGCTGGCGTGGCCTTGCAGCTCATCAAGCCGCTGTTTGCACCAGTGCAGGTGGTCGGCTTCCTGTTCGGCGGCATGCAGCATGTGGCGACGTGTATGTCGATTTTTGGCGGTGAGTGCCTGTCCGTGGTAAAGAGCCTGTGCGCAAATCTCACCTGTGTGGTCAACCCGCATCAGGTCGGCAACATATTTGCGTTCGTTGTCTGATAGCTCGGGCTGAGGGATGCCGGCGGCCGGATTGGGACGACTGCTGTTGCAGACTCCGTGTAATGTGCGCAGCGCGCTATCAAAGGTGTTAATCAAGTAGTCGATATCAAACACGGTTGTGGCCTACATCTCGGCGGATTCGAACATGCGTGTCAGCATGGCCATATCGCCGGCTGGCGCAGGCAGTTTGACACGCACCTTCCAGCCGCTGCCTGGCGCGACATCAATGGCTTCCCCCTGTAATGTCCGCATGGTCTCCACTCTGAATTTTCGATTGCCTTGTGGGGTGATGAGTTCGAGTCGGTCGCCGACAGCGAACCGATTTTTGATCTCCAACTCAGCTTCGCCGGAATCAGCATAGTAGCGTGTGACATCTGCCACGAATTGGGACCGGGTTGCCTTTGATGCGCCCTGACGGTAGTTCTGTAGTTCCTGTGACTCATGCCGTTGCAAAAAGCCGTCGGTGTAGCCGCGTTGCGCAAGGTTTTCCAGTTCCGCCAGCAGGGCAGGGTCAAACGGTTGACCGGCGGCTGCATCGTCGATGGCGCGGCGATACACCTGGGTGGTGCGTGCGGTATAGTAATAGGACTTGGTACGGCCTTCTATTTTCAGGCAATCAACGCCTATCGCCGTTAATTTGTGGACATGCTCCACGGCACGCAGATCTCTGGAGTTCATAATATAAGTGCCGTGTTCATCCTCAAAGATCGGCATGAACTCACCGGGACGGCCTTTTTCTTCCAAGTAATACATCTCATCCGCTAACGGATGGCGCCGGGTTTCACCGGCCGTGACCGCGCTGTCCGCTATTTTGTTGACGTCGGATAGATCGATGGTGCGGTTGGTTTGCGGTTCTGTTCCCAGTCGATATTGCCAGCGGCAGGCGTTGGTGCAGGCGCCTTGGTTGGCATCACGGTGATTCAAATAGCCGGATAACAGGCAGCGACCGGAATAGGCCATACACAGCGCACCATGCACAAAGACCTCAATTTCCATATCCGGGCATGTGTCGCGGATTTCGGCGATTTCCTCCAGTGATAACTCCCGCGATAATATAACTCGGCTCAGACCAATAGATTGCCAGAACCTGACACCGGCTGAATTAACTGTATTGGCTTGGACTGAAAGATGAATGGGTATGTCCGGCCATTTTTCCCTGACCAGCATAATTAATCCGGGATCGGCCATGATCAGTGCGTCCGGTCGCATGTCGATAACCGGCGCGATATCGTCCTCAAATGTGTTCAGCTTGGCATCATGCGGCATGATATTGGCAGCTACGAACAGTTGCTTGCCTTGGTCATGCGCCTCGCGTATGCCGATACGCAGGTTTTCCCGGAGAAAGTCGTTTTCGCGCACGCGCAGGCTGTAACGCGGCATACCGGCGTAGACCGCATCAGCGCCATAGGCAAAGGCATAGCGCATATTTTTCAGGGTGCCGGCAGGCGCGAGTAATTCGGGTGCTTTCATGGTGCTCTGCTGTCCATAAATTACGGAATCCGTCTATTGTGCTCGAAATCTGCCAGCGATTGAATATATCATTCTGATCATTCTTCGGGAAAGACAGATAGTGTACTACCAATATCACGTATTTTTTTGTACCAACCGTCGCCGGGATGGGCGTGAATGCTGTGAGGCGCATGATGCCTCCGGTATGCGCGCCTATCTGAAAAGGCGTTGCAGTGAATTGGGGTTGTCCGGTAAAGGTGGTATCCGTATCAATACGGCAGGCTGTCTGGACCGTTGCGAGCAGGGGCCGGTACTGGTGATTTATCCGCAGGGTATCTGGTACACCTACGTTGATGAGCAGGATATCGAAGAGATACTCAGGCGTCACCTGTTGGAGGGAGAGGAAGTAGAGCGGCTGAAGATATGAGCGATACTGTTGTGGCGGCGGCAGGCAACGGGGCGCCGAAGCACTCCTGCCGCCTAGCCGCTGTGATTTTGTCTGTTGCCGTCAGAAGCCAAAAACAAGGCTGGCTCCGAAATTGTGCATATTAGTATCGCTGATTCTCAGTCCTTGGTATTCAAAGCGAACAGCAACATCGGGATTCAGTTCGGTTTGATAGCCCAGCCCCAAGAGTACATCGGTACCAACGTCGTTGGTACTGACATCAGCAAGTTCCTCTTCTACTTCCCACCGATGCCACCCCAGCTTAGCAAACAGGCCATTATCAAAATGATAAACACCGGAAATGCCAAAGCTATCGCCGTCCGTATCCGCAACTACTGAACTATCAGCCGATGAATATTCAGAATCACCGCCAATAATCATATATTGGATTTCAAGTGCAAAGTTACCGACAGAACCGAGACTATCGGTGGAATGATCAGGTTGGATACCTAGGAAAAGGGCGGGATTTACATTATCGTAATCATATTCAACCCCAACCTCCTCGTCCCCTGCAATGGAATAAAGAAAGCCTGCCCCACCATAAACATTCGGATCGGCCATGACCATTGGGGATAGAAACAGCCCCGAGGCTGCAACCAAGTACTTAATCATCTTTTTCTCCTTGTATTTTCAGCAAAATAAACAACGACACCGAGTAGGGGGTGTCGGGCTTTTGCTATCTCAACAAAGGAAAAGAAGACCTCACCTATTTACCACAACAGGGAGCGACCCTATTGTTTGGAATGGCTGTTGTATTCAGTGAGAATCCCGACATGGGGGTCCCTCTTGTTGAGTAGCGGTGTGGATTCTCACACAGTTCCGGCATGGTGTCAATAGATCTGTCCGGGTTCAGTGCTTTTTATTCTTTGACGTATAGTCCGTGTTTGATGCCACCTTCCGAATCAAAGCAA
The DNA here is from genome assembly GCA_028289815.1 of Gammaproteobacteria bacterium. Taxonomy (GTDB): domain Bacteria; phylum Pseudomonadota; class Gammaproteobacteria; order JAJDYQ01; family JAJDYQ01; genus JAJDYQ01. Next base: position 39,770 of record JAPYNQ010000063.1, read on the forward strand.
TCACAAATTTCACTAAAGAAGCTGTTATCTTTTGCTTCGTATTGGCGAAATATTGAATATGCAGCTAGGTCAGCGAGTTGAAGCAGGCGGGTAGCTTTTGAGTCAAGAAAAACCGGTACTTCCGCGTAATTTGCTATCGTGCCCCAAGTATGGCCCTCATACTTGAATTCACGTGCCAACGACTGAATACGTTTTTCTGTAGCCGATTTATCAAACAGCATAAGACTGCGCTGAGTGTCTCCGTATTTGCGATAGCGACGTTTCAAGAATAGGTCGAAGCGGCTGACCAGTTGTTCAAATGAGTGAATAACCGGGTCTTCGCCGGGTAACGCTGACTTTTTAACAACTGCCGCAAACAGCCGAACGCCACCATAGTGCTGATGTTTATGTTCTTTAATCCCCGTTTGCAGAGCGAATTTGATCTGTCGGCTAATGGGTACGCCTTCCAGCCCTCTCTGCCTGATCGCATGGAAGAACCATGCAGATCAATGGCATTGGGATTTTCATTATTGAATCTTCGGGCGACATCGTCTAGTCCCTGCTCTATCCAATGGGTTTGTCTTTCAAAAACACAGGCCTCCGCCAAGACAAAGTATTGTTGAGCAGGATCAGGGACTGAACCGGATTCATCAACATAGAGCAGGTACAAGTCCGGTCTCCGTTATAATGTCCATTATAATGTAAAAAAGTGCCGCATTGTTTGTCCCGATTGAAAGGGTAAGCCAAGCGGGGGAAAAGGCCCCGACGCACCGCATAAGGGGCGGTACCCCCAGCTTATAGAAGATGCTAATTTTGGGGATTATAACGAGTAGTTGATGACAAGACAACTTCGCTCAATTTCACGCTCCTGCCTTCTGCAGGCAGGCCTCCACGTGCAACAGCCCCATCTTTGGAGGCCGAAAGGTTGATGGTAACCTTTGTAGCGCGTAATAACAGCGATTTTCCAAAGCGCAACAGGCTTCTCATAGATATGCTATGAACTCATAGACTTGTTTGTCTACGTCTATTAAGAAATAGTAATATCTTGTCAGCTATTACTAGATAATTTCCTGCCTGTTTTTCGGATTGTAAGCCTTTCTAGGAGAAACTCCGACCCAGCATAGTGTCAATGATTATGGCTTTTGGACAGCCGTGCGGGGTGTGACCAGTCTTTTTTCGCTATTATTTCGGTCAGGGGACGGTAAGGTGAAATATTTACGGCGGTCATACGCGAAAGTGCTTGTTTACGTTGGTGTCTGCCGGTAACATGACCGGCCTTTTTGACAACAAGAAGTTTTCACCATCATGGCGACTAAAAATACTCGGCCTGCTGAGGTCCAAAGGAATTGGTATCTGATTGATGCCGACGGCAAGATCTTGGGCCGTTTGGCAAGCAAAATCGCACATCGTCTGCGTGGTAAGCATAAGCCTGAATACACGCCGCATGTCGATACCGGTGACTATATTGTGGTGGTCAATGCCGAGAAGGTGCGCGTGACCGGCAACAAAATGAAGGATAAGGTGTATCGGCACCATACCGGTTATATTGGCAACCTGAAATCAATCAGCTTGGAAAAGCAGCTGCAGCAGCATCCGGAGCGGGTTATTGAGTCCGCTGTCAAGGGGATGATGCCCAAGGGCCCTCTGGGACGCCAGATGTATGCCAAACTGAAGGTTTATGCTGGGGCGGAGCACAGGCACGCGGCGCAACAGCCGGTACCGATGGATATCTAAGCCGCCGAATATTTAATGTAGGGATCTTTCAATATGAGTGAAACATATTATGGGACGGGTCGGCGCAAGAGCAGTACCGCACGTGTTTTTCTGAGCACGGGCAGAGGCGATATCAGGGTCAACAAGCAGCTGCTGGATGACTATTTTGGCCGTGAAACCAGCCGTATGATTGTACGTCAGCCACTGGTGTTGACTGGAAATCTGGACAGATTTGATTTCCGAATCAGTGTAAAAGGTGGCGGTGACAGCGGTCAGGCGGGTGCTATCCGGCACGGTATTGCCCGCGCCTTGATTGCTTATGATGAAAATCTGCGCGGTGAACTGCGTAAGGCCGGTTTCGTAACGCGCGATGCACGTTCTGTTGAGCGCAAAAAAATTGGTTTGCATAAAGCCCGTAAGGGGACGCAGTACTCCAAGCGCTGATGGGTCGTCAGCCCTGCTGCCGATACGGTGTGTTTAATGTAGTAATATGCAGGTCATCAGTACGATTCAGGTAGGAATATATGATGCGCTGATTGATGCGGGTGCGGCCGAGAGCAAAGCCCGACCCGCTGCGAAAAGCCTGACTGGATAGCGCGAAACGGACGAAGTAGCCACCGGAGTTGATATAACGGAAGTTGAGGTGGAGATAGCCGACCTTGAAGATCGATTAACTTGGCGCATCGTTGTTATTGCGGGCCTGATGATTAGCCGCTGTTTCAGTAGCTACAAGGTATCCTGATGGCGGCGCTGGCCTAAGGGAGTTCCTCCGAAAGCCTGTTATATGTTGTCGTTTGTTGTTTGCAGTGATCATAGGCAACGATAAATTCATGCCAGATTTCGCCAGGTTCCCCGGTGCCTATGCGTCGGTTATCAACTGATATGACCGGGACAATTTCCCGGGTGGAGCTGGTCAGCCAGACTTCATCGGCGGTAAATAATTTGTTCACGGAAAATGACTGCTGCTGGTGAGGGAAACCGGTATTTTCGGCGATTTCCAGTACCAAGTCGCGGGTAATGCCAGGAAGCAACATGGGGCCTTTGGGCGGTGTAAACAGTGTACCGTCACAAACAATAAAGATATTACTGGCTGCTCCTTCTGTGACCTGTCCGTCACGAACAAGAAATGTCTCCGTGCATCCCCGATCAACGGCTTGTTGCCGCAGCAGAATATTGGCCAGCAGGGTAATTGCTTTAACGTCACAATGTTGCCAGCGGTTGTCTTCCCGGGTTATGGCACAGGTACCGAGGTGTTGCTGGGGCACCGGTACCGCCTCCAGTTTGGAAGACATGATGAAGACAGTGGATTCGATATGCCTTGGTATGGCGTAGTTACGATGATTGTCTGCGCCACGTGTTACCTGGAGATATATCGTGTGGTCGTCGTAGTCCTGCTTTGCTATCAGTTCTCGCAGAATATTCTGCCATTCTTCATCGGAGTATGGATTAGCCATGCGCACAGCGTCTAGGCTGTTGTCCAGACGTTGAAGATGTTGTTTAATACGAAACAGCTGCTTGGCATAGGCCGGTATGACTTCATAAACACCATCGCCAAAGAGAAATCCACGGTCAAGTGGGGAGATTCTGGCCTGTTCGAGTGGTAGGAATTCACCGTTAAGAAATACGGTCATGTTATTCGAGCATAAGCCGTATGGAGTCCACCATCCGTACCCAAGGATTGCCCTCGGGGACATCTTCCAAGGCAATCAGTGGCAGGGTCGCCAGATTTTTTTCATCCAAGGTAACAATGGCTTTGCCCATGACGGTGCCTTTTTGTACCGGGGCGATGATTTTTTCGCTGAATTCCAGTTCCGCATTGAGGTCGTCGTAACTTCCTCGGGGGATGGTAACGATCAATTTGTTGGCTAATCCCAAGCTGATTTTTTGTTGCGCGCCTTTCCATATACGGCTTCGAACCAGTTCTTGGCCTGCCTTATATATCTCTGTGGACTCGTAGAATCGGAAGCCGAAGTTAAGCAGTCTGGCAGAAGATCGGTTGCGGAGTCGCTCGCTGGATGCGCCCATAATGACCGAGATCAGGCGCATATCATTGCGAACCGCAGAAGCCACCAAGCAGTATCCGGCGCCACTGGTATGACCGGTTTTAATGCCATCAACAGAACCGTCCTGCCACAACAATTTATTGCGGTTGTACTGTTTAATGTCATTATATTCATAGGCCCTGACGGCGTGTAATTGATACGGGTCCGGAAAATGTTTAATCATTGCGTGTGCGAGTATAGCTAGGTCTCTCGCTGTAGTGACATGGTTGTCTGCTGGCCAGCCCGCGGCATTTGCAAAATGGGTGTTTTGCATGCCAAGCGTCCGGGCATATTGATTCATCATGTCTGCAAATGCCTCTTCAGAACCCGCGACATGCTCTGCCAGTGCCACTGCGGCATCATTTCCGGATTGAATAATCAGCCCATGAAGCAAGTCGTTGATGGAAACCGATTTGTTGACTTCAATAAACATGCGGGAACCGCCGGTTCTCCAGGCTTTTTCACTGACAATGGTTTCCTCTTCCAGTGTCAGTCGGCCTTTCTTGAGCTCATCAAAGATAATATAAGCCGTCATTATCTTGGTAAGGCTGGCGGGTTCCAGAGGTGTATCAGCATTTTTCTCAATTAGAAAACTGCCTGTGGCGTAATCCATCAAAGCATAGCTGTCAGCCTCGAAAGCAGGTGGCGCAGGAATCGGGAGGGCGGTGAAACCGCTGATTGACCAAGGTAAAAATGCCAGCGAGAGTAGGATATTTCTTAAAAACAATGGCTTGAGATATGGTTGCTGCAAGCGGCACATTGTATCGGGATTATTTTCTCAATGCACTGATAAATTTCAGTGGCTTATGGGAATCCCTGAAATCCTGTCATACAATATCAGGGCGGTGTTGCGCAGCGCCCGGAATTTATATTTGGTCGTCCACTTTTTTGGGGGCGAGTTCCTTGCGTTTGATGCAGTATGCAGGATGTTGATTCAGCCGCGGATAAAGGCCCAGATGCTGTCCGTGGACAGGGATTCATTGAATCGGTAGCCCTCTAGGTCGAACTGCTTCAGATCTTGTGGAGTGTCTATTCTGTTTTTGATGATGAAGCGGCCCATCAATCCGCGGGCTTTCTTGGCGAGGACACCAATTATTTTGAAGGCACCATTCCTGCGCTCTCTGAAATTGGGTGTAATGATATCCGCATTGAGTCCCCCGGGACTGATGACTTTGAAGTATTCATTTGAGGCCAGATTGACAAGTGTTTCGGATTGATGTTTTGCCAGTTCTTTGTTCAGCTGTTCGGTGATGGTATCTCCCCAAAAATCATAGAGGTTTTCTCCTCGTGGGTTGCGCAGCCGGGTCCCCATTTCAAGTCGGTAAGCCTGTATAAGATCCATCGGGCGTAAAATACCATACAGGCCGGACAGTATGCGAAGATGTTGCTGGCCAAATTCCAGCTCTTTTTTGTCCAAGGTTTCAGCATCCAGACTTCGATAAACGTCCCCTTTGAAGGTCATTATGGCGGGCTTGGCATTTTTTTCAGTAAATGGTGTCTTCCAGAAGTGATTGCGCTCCGCATTGAGCTCAGCAATCGCTGAACTGATGTGCATAAGTTCCATCAAATCCAAGGATGAGTATTCACGCAGAATTTTGTTTAATTTTCGTGATTCCGCAAGCAAAGCCGGTCTGGTCGCATTGAAGGAGCGCCCGGATGTATCAGGGTCCAGTTTTTTGGCTGGAGAGAGAACTGTCAGCATTATTATTTCCCTATTATGTGGTGAAAGCGTTACTATAGCGCTGGGAACATCAACTTGTCAGTGACTTTAGTGTTATAAGCAGCCCATCACGCTCATTCGGCTAGGAAGGTTTAAGTATGGATATGTCCAGCAAGGCTATAAAGTGGTTTACCGTGTTGTCAGTGGTTATTACGGCTGGCGTTGTGAGTGGCGCGACCATACTGGCGCCGGCTCCTACACAAGCCAGATCAACCAAGCTGATAGCAGACCTTGTTAGCAGCCTTCACTACAGCCGCCCGGGGCTTGATGATGAATTGTCTTCGGCGATGTTGGACCGTTATGTTGAAACACTTGATCCCAACAAGCATTTTTTCCTTTCCGTTGATATCGCGGCTTTTGAAAAATACCGACATTATCTGGATGACGCATTCCGTGGGTCAGACATTTCTCCGGCGTTTGAGATCTATAATGTGTACAAGCTCAGAGTTGAAGAACGTATTCAGCATGCACTGAAATTACTCAAATGGGAGCATGACCTGACGGTCAACGAAGAATATCACGTTGATTATGAAGAAGAACCTTGGTTGTCCGGTAGTTCGCAGATGGACGACCTCTGGCGTAGGCGCGTTAAAAATGACATCCTGAATTTACATCTCTCCGGAAAGGAGTCAGAGGAAATTACGGAAACATTGACCAAGCGCTATGAGCGGATATTGAGGCGGGTAAATCAGCAAACGACCAACGATATTTATCAGGTGTTCGTCAATTCATACACCAATTCAATAGATCCCCATACGACTTATTTTTCCCCGCATAATTCGGAAAATTTTAATATCAATATGCGCTTATCTCTGGAAGGTATCGGTGCAGCGCTTCGAACCAGGAACGAACATACGGTGGTACAGAAAGTTATTCCTGGCGGACCGGCGGCCTTTAGTGGTCAACTAAAAGCCCGCGACCGTATTATTGGTGTTGCACAGGGGCAGGATAAAATGATAGATGTGATCGGTTGGCGCCTGCAGGATGTGGTCGAATTGATTCGCGGTCCGAAGAATTCGGTTGTTCGTTTGCTGCTGTTGCCGTACAGTGCCGGTGTTGACGGGCCGACTAGGGAAATTACCTTGGTGCGTGACAGAATTAAGCTTGAAGAACAATCGGCCAAGTCCTCCATCATTGAGATTCCTGGCGATTCCATGATGGTCAGGGTCGGTGTTATTGATCTGCCAACGTTTTACCTTGATTTTGAGGCCAGAGCGCGTGGAGATGCTGACTACAGAAGCACTACCAAGGATGTAAAAAAGCTTATTCGTGAGCTGCAGCGCCAGGAGTTTGATGGCCTGCTGATTGACCTGCGTGATAATGGTGGTGGTTCCCTAGCGGAGGCGACCGAGCTTACCGGTTTGTTTATTCCGCAGGGGCCGGTTGTGCAGGTCAGGGGTACTCGTGGTGGTATCGATATCAATGAAGATCCTGACCCTGCGGTCATCTATGATGGACCGCTGGTCGTCTTGGTAAATCAGGGTAGTGCATCCGCGTCCGAGATATTTGCGGGAGCAATGCAGGATTATGGTCGTGCTATCGTTGTTGGTGAGCCAACCTTTGGTAAAGGTACGGTACAAACCTTGGTGGATTTGAATAATTACGGACGGAATGTAGAAGATCTGGGCCAGCTTAAGGTAACCGTGGCGCAATTTTTTCGCATCAATGGAGAAAGTACTCAGCATCGGGGAGTACGTCCGGACATCATCTTTCCAACAGCGAATATAGAGAATGATCATGGTGAACGGTCACTTGATAATGCCCTGCCATGGGCCAGGGTGAGACCAGCGAGCTTTACCCGCATGTCAAGTGATCGGTTTAATATGGAATACCTGCGCGGCCAGCATAAGTCTCGCATTGCCGAGGATGCCGGTTTTAGGTATCTGATGACATTGTCCAATGAGCTGCGTAGGGCACAGGATAAAAAGGTTGTTAGTTTGGTGGAAAAAATACGGCGCCAAGAACGTGATGAGATACAGCAACGTAATTTGGAATTGGAAAATCTATTCCGTGAGTCACGAGGTATGGCACGATTAACTCAGGAAGATAAGGATGAGGAAGAAGATGACTTTATCGAGGAAGATGATGCCCCCGTCCTGAAAATCAAGCTGGAAGAAGCCGCTCATATTCTTGCTGACTATATCGGTATGTTGCGTGGTCAATACGCGGCACACCCTAATCTGGGGAAGCTCTGATTTAATCAGAGCTTCCTCTGGCCTTACCCTGAACCTGTCATCAGTTTGAAAGCTTCAGAAAGTCCGAGATAATGTCTCGCTCTTGGCTCAGCTCTTGTTCGGTGGTATTCATTTTGTTTTGCATGTCATCATCCACTTCCAACCCGGTGACAATATGATATTGGCCGTTTGAACAGGTTACGGGGTAGGAGAAGATCAATCCTTCCTTGACACCGTAGTGTCCTTCGTCGCTGGGTATGGCCATGCTGGTCCAGTCGTCCTCTTTTGTGCCCAGCACCCAGTCTCGCATATGGTCAATAGCCGCGTTTGCAGCGGAGGCCGCTGATGAAGCACCTCTGGCTTCAATAATCGCGGTGCCACGGTGCTGTACTGCGGGAATGAAATAGTCCTCTGCCCAGTCTCTAGAAACCAAGTCAAATGCCGGTGTTCCGCCAACTAGGCAATGACCTAAGTCGGGAAACTGGGTAGAAGAGTGATTACCCCATACGGTCATATGTTTTACATCCGCTACCGGGTGCCTAGTTTTGAGCGCGACCTGGGTTTTGGCACGATTATGGTCAAGCCGCATCATAGCAGTGAAGTGTTGACGATTGATATTCGGTGCATTGGCAGCGGTAATCAAAGCGTTGCTGTTGGCCGGATTGCCCACGACCAGCACGCGTATATCTCTTGCTGCATGCTCATTTATAGCCCGCCCTTGGGCGGCGAATATTTTCGCATTGTCAGCTATCAAGTCGCTTCGCTGCATGTCTTTGGTACGTGGTTTGGCACCAACCAGGATAGCATAATTGCTATCATGAAAACCCACTGATAAATCATCAGTCAGCACGATGTCCTGCAGTAGAGGGAACGCACAATCTTCTAGCTCCATGGCAATGCCACTTAGGGCAGCAGCTGACTGTGGTATTTCCAGCAGTCTCAGAATGACAGGTTGATCTTTTCCAAGCATCTGCCCGGATGCTATGCGAAAGACAAGGGCATAGCCAATATTTCCAGCGGCACCGGTAACTGTAATATGAACAGGTGATTTCACGGATATTCTCCCTAAACTTTTAACCAGCCTTTATTATAAGGCACACGGCCTGCTGCAGCTAATGTATGAGTCAGCTATAAGCTGCATTTCCATTGTACTCTGGCAATTTCCGGATGGACCCGTTCAGGGCTTTCTATCGGAATTTTTCCGCCTCAATAGCTGATTAATCGTGTTGATAATCGCGGAATCGCTCCAGTCTAGGGCACCGACGGCGGCATACTGTATGTTCCCTGACTGATCAAGCAGGAATGAAGTTGGGAAAACATAGATATTCCATTGCTTGTGGACTTTACCGTCCATGTCCATCAGTACAGACAGTTCATCAGAGTCAGTTTTTTGGAGGAAAGGCTTGATCTGCGAAGCAGGTTCACCGACATCAATGGTTATAATGGCAACCGACTGATCATTGAAGTGTTGTTGTAATCTGTTAAGCGAGGGCAGCTCCTCGACGCAGGGAGGGCACCAAGTTGCCCAGAAATTGAGTAATACTACCTTGCCCTGATAATCATGCAGCTGATGGGATTTGCCATATAGGTCCCGCAGCACAAAATCGGTGGCCGGTATATCGCCCTGATAAGGCTTTAATTCGGTTGCGTACACAGGGCCATGGATACCGCAAATGAGCAACATGGCGATAATGGTTGCGGTTTTCATTGTATTTTCTGTAGCTTTTCCATGGCGGAACGAAGCAATGCTCCGGTTCTTTCACGCAGAGCTGTTTCGACAGGGGTACGGTCATCCCGCAGGGGGTAGCCATCTCTGACATGCGGCAATTTTTCGATATGGAACCGGTAGGCGTGTGACTGTAAGTGCTCGCTTAATGCTTGCAGGTGCCAGTAATGTGGTGAATATTCTGGCTGGAAAATATACACGGGAAGATAAGGATTATTTAGCTCTGCAGTGTAGCGGTGTGTTTTTCCCGCCTCAGGTGTTTCGTTGAGGAGATTTGGGGAGAAAAATATCAGACCATCCGGAGGGGCTATGTTATTGTCTCGTAGGTGCTTGCGCCAGCTTGACGGCGAACTAGGCACCCCCGGGCGTGTGTGGAAAAATACACTGGTCGACTGGTATCTTGTGCAATCTGTTGTAAAAAACGTGCATAGTCCTCAATGGGCAGCTTATTGTAACTGTTGTTTTCCAACGGTAGAAACAGGTCAGAAAAAATATTGCTCAGGCATGTGGACTGGCCTTGTATCGCCAAGTCTTCGGCATAGTCCAGCTGATCCTGCAAAGAGGCGTAAGCTGTAGGTAGCTGTACCACAATGCTATCGAAATGTACTAAAAAACAGGATGCGGTCAGCTCGGTGTCGTCCCTCATATAGGAAATTAATCGGCTATCCGGTGAAAACAGGGTTTCCGCGTGAGCTGGAACTAGGCAAACGCATAGCCCGGGTAGAAACTTAATCAAAACGTTTCTCTTGCCATCCCAGACGGAGCGAGTAAGCACGCTCGTAGAAATTGGTCTTATCCGAAAAATTTTCCGGATGAAAGGCATCATAAACATGGTAACTCACATACTTATTACTGAGAGGCTTAACAGCTGCCATATTTTTTATAGTGCTGTTTCAGGGGCTTGTTACTCAACTTTACTCTGGATCTCATGATGTAGGAAGATGGACATGATCGGAATACCCGCTTGTATGGATGTCGCAAATATATTCCAGTGAAATTCATGGATGTGTCTCCCGTTATATTTGTCCTCCGGAAATATAGTGATGCTCCGACCCGAAAGTGGTTCATCGGTAATTTGGTAGTTTTACGGTTTTGTATGACTCAGTGAGTTTCCTTGCAACAAACAGCATATCTGGGGCTAAGGTAAAGTGGGCGTTCGGGATATAACGGCTATGGGACCAGTGGTTACGCCCCGGTCATGGTTGTGTCCAAACTCAACAATCAATCCGCCGGAGTTTTCTTTGAAAAGTGCCTTTGACTAATGCCCCTCAACACCCGGTAGATAACCACCGATGGTAGCAGTGAGTTCGAAGGTTTGTTTGACTGCCTTCTTCACGACAGTTATATCGTTCGCCTCGTGGACTGGTTCCAGAACTCCCGGGATGGATGTCGCCTGTGAGCACTTTAACCGCACTACCCGGGAACAGTTGGTAGGTTTCCATGAGAGCTTATGGTGTACCAATCTAGATTTGCTGGATGCAACACTGGCCGATTGGCTGATCAAACACAGTGGCATTCGGTTATTCAGAGGATTGGGATTACGGTAGTGTCTCAGTTTCAAAATTATTTTCTTGCAAGGACCTTTGTCCATCTCGGAATATGCCGACCATCAAGGCAATACCACAAAACCGAGTAGGCTGAAATTTCAAACTGAGACACTACCGGGATTACAGACCTTGGTGCAGCACGTTACTAACGGCGATAAAGGGTGCAGTTTATGGTGGACTCATACAGACTATTGCCTCTGGCGTGAGTGGGTTGTAAAGTGTGCAGCTTAACTAATTTGGGGTATTAGCAGGATGTTTAACGTGATCAAAGGACTGTTTTCCAACGATCTTTCTATTGATTTGGGGACAGCTAATACATTGATTTATTCTCAGGGGCAGGGAATTGTACTTGATGAGCCCTCTGTTGTTGCTATTCGTGAGGACTCCGTTACACGACGTGGCGGTAGAACCATAGAGGCAGTTGGGCTGGACGCCAAACTTATGTTGGGTCGTACACCGGGCCACATTACCGCGATACGTCCTCTAAAAGATGGTGTCATCGCAGATTTCAACTATAACGAAATAATGCTGAGGCACTTTATACGCAAGGTTCATGAAGCCCGTATGTTTCAACCGAGCCCACGTGTCTTGGTTTGCGTACCCTATGGCTCAACTCAGGTAGAGCGTCGCGCTATCAAAGATTCGGCTGCTGGTGCGGGTGCACGTCAGGTTTACCTCATTGATGAGCCTATGGCAGCCGCTATCGGAGCCGGGATGCCTGTTGACCAAGCGCGTGGTTCCATGGTTCTGGATATTGGCGGTGGAACCTCGGAAGTTGCCGTTATCTCACTGAATGGCATTGTATATGCGGCCTCCGTCAGGATTGGCGGTGATCGTTTTGATGAATCTATTAAAGACTACGTTCGTCGTAACTACGGTACCCTGATTGGTGAGGCGACGGCGGAACGGATCAAATGTGAGGTTGGTTCAGCTTATCCTGGTGCAGAAATGAGAGAGATTCAGGTCAAGGGCCGGAATCTCTCGGAAGGGATTCCCAGAGCTTTCACTCTGAACAGTAATGAGATTCTCGAGGCTTTGCAGGAGCCGCTCTTTGGTATTGTCGGGGCGGTTAAGACGGCACTGGAACAGACACCTCCGGATCTGTGCGCCGATGTTGCCGAGCGTGGAATTGTTCTGACAGGGGGTGGGGCATTACTTCGTGATCTTGATCGCCTGCTCATGGAGGAGACCGGTCTGCCGGTTATCGTTGCGGAAGACCCGCTTACCTGCGTGGCTCGCGGGGGTGGTCGAATTCTGGATGTTATTGATCAGAAAGGCGCTGGTATTTTTGCATTAGACCAGCAATCAAGAGAGCTCTGATATAACAGCCTGCCAGTGAAAACTGACTTAGTATGAGATAGAAGCGGTCTTTTTTGTTAGCTGTCATCCGGGTGTGTCCGATGGCATAATACCCTGCTAAGGGAAGCTCGAAAAAACGATAGCGGGAGACACCTCGGAACACGATATCAAAAGGTAAGGCGCACGGAGTGCAGCAAGCAACCGCAGCCGGGATTCGACAGGCTTACTTGGTGTAGTATCAGTCATATAAGGGTTCCGGGTGGTGCGCGGTGAGCTTCTGGGGGGCTCTTTTAAGTGAAGTCAAAACAGGAAAACAACCATTAACTCAATTTTCCTCAAAAGGCCGTCCAATACTACACGCTTGGTCGTGAGTATTATCCTGTCAGTTGCGCTTATGACTTTAGACCATCGCCTCGGACAGATGGAAAAGCTGCGCAGCGGCCTCGCTTTTTTATTATCCCCTGTCCAGTACATTGTTGATCTGCCACTGGTAGTGTTTCAATGGGGTAGTGACAGTCTCATTTCGTATAAAATGCTACTGCAGGAAAACAGAGAACTCAGGCGGGAGCGTTTGGAATTGCGTGTCCAAAGCATTAAATACACCGCACTTGAAGCCGAGAATATGCGGCTTAGAAAACTGCTGGATTCATCTATTCGTCTCACTGATCGGGTTCTTGTCGCAGAAGCCTTGCATGTTGAAACAGATCCTTTGAAAAGGCAGATTGTCATTAACAAGGGTACAACCAACCGAGCCTTCGTCGGGCAGACAGTTATTAATGCAGATGGTATTGTCGGTCAGATTATACACGTCAGCCCCTATACTTCAACGGTTATGCTCATCACGAGTCCCGATCATTCCATTCCGGTACAGGTTGCACGTAACGGCATTCAGTCTATTGCCATCGGCAGTCGGGAGGATTATCAGCTTGAGCTGCCATACCTGACGACCAATGCCGATGTAATAGATGGTGATTTGTTGATTACCTCGGGACTCGGTGGTAGGTTTCCCTATGGTTATCCGGTAGCTGAAATTAGTCATGTACAACAGGACGACGTTGAGGCATTTTCCAATGTTTATGCCGTGCCAACCGCAAATCTTGACAGACATCGGGAGGTATTGCTCGTCTGGCCGGCATCGGTTCAACAGGTTGAGGGCGGTGCCATCGAAATTTTCCGGGAGGCTAGGCAGTGATTCGGGAGCCGGCAAATGCACTGCATGTTGTTCTGATCACTTTCATGGTTGCCTTGGTGCTGACGGTACTGCCGTTGCCGGCAATGATCACAGGCTACAAGCCAGAGTGGGTTACACTGATACTGCTGTACTGGATTATGGCATTGCCTCAGCGTATCGGCATCAGTATTGCTTGGATACTGGGTATTGCGCTTGACGTACTAAGGGGGGCATTGCTCGGGCAGCATGCTCTGGCCCTGACTGTGGTCGCTTTTATCGTATCGCATCTATACCTGCGTCTTAGAATGTATCCGTTTTGGCAACAGTCAGTTGTCATAGGATTCATCTTGTTGGTTTATCAGGTACTGCTGCTGTGGATATACGATATGACTTCTACGGTAAGTATTACTTGGTCGTATTGGTTGCCATCCCTGACGGGTGCTCTGCTCTGGCCATGGCTGTTCATGGTGTTACGGAATGTCCGCAGAAAATATAACATTAGATAGCTGACCATGCCTGCTGTAGTCCGAATAAAAGATTATCGAAGTGAGAGTCGTCTGTTTTATATGCGGGTGATCCAAGCCATTATCTTTGTCATTATTCTGTTGGTCATACTGGTTGGCCGGTTCGTGTATCTGCAAATCATAAATCATGATGTTTATGCGGCACTATCCAAAGAAAACCGTGTCAAGCTTGTTGCTATCCCTCCTACTCGCGGTCTGATATTCGACCGCAACGGAATATTGCTGGCTGAAAGTCAACCCTCCTATAGCTTGGAAATTATCTCTGAACGTGTCATCAATATGGATAAAACACTGGAGGACATAGCAAATCTTATTGATGTTAGTGATATTGATATTGCTCGCTTTTTCAAGTTAAAAAAACGCCGATCCTCTTTCCAGGGTATTCCGTTGCGCCTGAAAATGACAAATGCGGAGGTTGCTAAAATCGCTGTCAATCAACACCATATGCTTGGTGTTGATATTGTGGTTCGCCTGATTCGCCACTATCCACAAAAACAACATGCGGCCCATGTCTTAGGCTATGTCGGACACATCAGCGAGCAGGAGCTTGACCAGCTCGACAAATCTGATTATCGCGGCACCAGTCATATTGGCAAGTCGGGCATTGAAAGGCATTATGAAGCCACCTTGCATGGCAGGGTTGGCATGCAGCAAGTTGAAATCAATGCCCGCGGGCGGGTATTAAGAAAGCTCGAGAGTGTCACCGCACAGCCAGGCAATAACCTGTACCTGACCATAGATTCAAAATTACAGCATGTTGCTGAACAGGCCTTGGGTGAGGAGAGCGGGGCAGTTGTTGCTATCGCTCCGCAAACAGGTGAGGTTTTGGTTTTTGCCAGTAAGCCGGGTTATGACCCGAACTTGTTTGTTGATGGTATTGACTATAAAACCTATAAAGCCTACAATGAAAGTGGAAGCCGCCCACTCTACAATCGAGCCTTGCATGGTCGTTACCCGCCCGGTTCCACAATAAAGCCCTTTGTGGCCTTGGCGGGACTTGAAACCGGTATAGTCGAACACGACCACAGCGTCAGCTGCCCTGGCTATTACAGCCTACCTGGTGATAACTACAGATATCGTTGCTGGAAAGAACGCGGTCACGGTACGGTCAATATGCATAAGTCCATCGTCGAGTCCTGCGATGTGTTTTATTACCAGTTGGCAAGAGCCCTTAAAATTAATCACCTGCATGACTACATGGTGCTGTTCGGATTCGGTGAAAAAACCGGTGTTGACCTGCTTGATACTCGTAATGAACCATCCGGCCTATTTCCTTCAAGAGGCTGGAAACGCCAGACGCTAGGAGAAACATGGTATCCTGGTGAAACCCTGATTACCGGAATTGGACAGGGTTTTATCCTGTCCACTCCCCTACAGCTTGCATCTGCAACGGCAACGCTGGCGAACCATGGAGTTAGAATTCGCCCGCGACTTGTTCGACAAATTGAAGATATGCGTACCGGCGAAAAAATCCGAACACCTATCCAGCGGTTCAATGTAGTTCCCAAGATTGAAGAAGAGCATTGGGAGCAAGTCATACAGGCTATGAGAGATGTGGTTCATTCGCCAACCGGAACCGCACGCCGACTAAACAGAGATATTCCTTATTCCATTGCCGGCAAGACTGGTACAGCTCAGGTTATCGGTATTGGACAGGATGAGACGTATGACGAAACTAAAATCGCAAAAAAATACCGTGACCACGCGTTGTTCGTGGCCTTTGCTCCAGTGGAAAATCCACAAATTGCGGTTGCTGTTATTGTAGAAAATGGTGGCAGCGGTAGTTCATCCGCTGCGCCGGTGGCTGGTGAAGTGATTAAGGCTTGGTTGGTTCCTAAGATAGAATCGGGTGAACTTGTTCTTGGTCCTGAAATCTCTTCGGCAAGTCCACCATGAAAGAGCTTCTAAATAAATTACACCTTGATGGCATGTTATTACTGGGTATTATTGCACTGTGCTCATTGAGCCTCGTTATTCTGTACAGTGCAGGTGGCCAGCAAACCGATATTCTAATCAAGCAATCCATACGTTTGCTGTCCGGGTTGGTTGTCATGCTTGCCATCGCCCAGCTCCCGCCTCAGTTGTTCAGAATTTGGACACCTTGGATTTATATGATCGGTTTAGCTTTGCTCGTTGGAGTGATTTTTTATGGAGAGCAGGCCAAGGGCGCACAGCGCTGGCTTGATATATTCGGCTTGTTTCGTTTTCAGCCTTCTGAGATAATGAAGCTGGCTCTGCCACTTATGTTGGCTCGCTTCTTTTCAGAGTATGAACTGCCTCCGGCTTGGCCTAGGTTGTTACTTGCAGCCGTTCTCATTGGTTTGCCCTTTGTTCTGATTATTCTGCAGCCTGATTTGGGGACATCATTACTGATCGCTGCCTCGGGTTTTTTCGTCATCTTTTTGGCAGGAATACGCTGGAAGGTGCTCATCAGCCTGCTGCTGACTGGTATCTCCTGTTTACCGATGGCTTGGTATTTTCTACTGCATGAATATCAGAAACTTCGTGTCATAACGCTGCTTGATCCTGAGAGTGATCCTCTTAATGCGGGATGGCATACTATCCAAGCGAAAATTGCTATCGGTTCGGGTGGTACCTATGGTAAGGGTTGGCTGAATGGTACTCAGTCACAACTGGAGTTTTTGCCCGAACGACATACTGACTTTATCTTTGCTGTGATCGGCGAAGAATTTGGCTTCGTGGGACTGGTTATTCTTCTGGCTGTCTATTTGTTTATCACAGGAAGGGGACTATATATTGCAGTGCATGGCCAAGATAGCTTTGAAAAAATGCTGGTGGGTAGTCTGTGTTTAACTTTTTTCACTTATGTCTTTGTTAATATCGGCATGGTCAGTGGCATACTACCGGTTGTTGGATTGCCTCTACCGCTTATCAGCTACGGTGGAACATCTATCATTACACTGTTAGCCGGTTTCGGTATGATCATGTCTGTACAGACACATAAAAAACTATTCCAGCATGAAGGCTTTTGATTTGAGGTTCAGATGCGTATACATCTTACGTTTATTTTATTATTCACTCTTATTTTTTCCTATCCATTACAGGCCAGTTATGAGTCCCGTGAGGATGTCAAGCAGTTCATTGATACGATGTATAGTGAACATGACTTTGATAAGTCACAGTTGCTTGGCTGGTTTAGTAAAGCAACGAAGCAAACCAGAGTTCTTGAGGCGATTGCCAGGCCAGCTGAGAGTTTACCTTGGTATAAGTACCGCAGGATTTTTCTTACTGACAAACGAATCAGACAGGGTATGGCATTTATGCGGAAGCATCGGGAAATTTTGGCACGTGCCGAGCGTCAATATGGAGTGCCACCAGAAGTCATTACGGCAATTATTGGTGTTGAAACATTCTATGGTACATACCAGGGAAAATATCCTGCCTTCGATACGTTGGTAACGCTGAGTTTCGATTACCCCAAACGGAGAAAATTTTTTCGTAGTGAATTAGAAAACTATTTATTGTTAGTCAGGGAAGAGGGGTTTAATCCTTTCGCTCTAAGAGGTTCCTATGCTGCAGCGATAGGTAGCCCTCAGTTTATATCCAGTAGTTACCGTCATTATGCCGTTGATTTTGATGGTGACGGTAAACGTGATCTGCTCAATAATATAAATGACACTATTGGTTCTGTAGCGAATTACCTCAAGCGCCATGGTTGGCGCAAAGGTGAAATGATTACGGTGATGGCAAATTTTGATGGTAAGCAATTTGCCGAATATGATATAAAACCGACATACTCTGTTAGTGAATTAATTCGGCATAATTTATTTCCAATACAACCTGTAAAATCTTCATCTCTTGCGGCTCCTGTAAAACTGGAACTAGAAAATGAATATGAATACTGGCTGGGGCTGCATAATTTTTATGTCATCACACGATATAACCATAGTAACCTTTATGCTATGGCTGTTTATCAATTAAGCCAGCAGATAAAGTAAGACACACAGGATTAAGTTATGTCATTTATCAAACTGGTATCTATATCGTTAATTCTATTATTATTGTTTTCCTGTAGTGATATAGAAAAATTAAAGCCTTCTGATGAGAAATATTATTCTGATGGCGGACCACCATATGATTATACAGATAAACAGATTATTGCTGACGCTATTCCCAAGGTTGAGCCAAAAAGCAGAATGGGTAATCCGCAATCCTATGATATCTTCGGTAAGCAATATTATGTTTTGGACGATAGTAAGGGTTATGTGGAGCGTGGTATAGCTTCTTGGTATGGAAAAAAATTCCATGGTCGTAAAACATCGAATGGTGAAATCTATGATATGTATGCCATGACAGCAGCACATAAGACTTTACCTATACCGACCTATGTAGAAGTTGAGAATCTGAAAACCGGAAAAACTATTATTGTCCGTATCAATGATCGTGGGCCATTTCATCAGGGACGTATTATTGACTTAAGTTATGTGGCTGCCCAAAAACTTGGTACTGCTATCAATGGTACCGGTGCTGTTGAAGTCAGAGCTATTGACCCTGCAACCTGGGGATTGAATGGAGAGAAGAATACAAAACCGGTACAGCCTTATCTTCAGCACCAGGATATACAAATTTATTTGCAACTTGGTGCCTTCAAAGTCAGAAAAAATGCCGAGGCCTTAGCCTTGGATCCTTCATTAAAGGTGATTGCAAACGCCTTTATAATGGGCGGCTATGACTCAAATTTATTGCCAATATATCGTGTGCGTATTGGTCCGATTTCGACAGTTGATATTATGGATGATATTGCTGAGCGATTAATAAATAATGGATTTGATGATTTTTATGTTATCATTGAATAGCTAAGCATTAGTGCGATTAGAATTATACGGAATATTCTTCTGATGTGAAATGGACCTTGATGAGTTTGGCATTCCCCCGAGATTTTATACTGTCAGTATAGCTTTAAATGTCTAATCACCTAAAAGACCAAACCAGTCCCTACTTGTTGCAACATGCGGAAAATCCGGTTGACTGGTATCCTTGGGAAGAAGAGGCACTGGCGAAAGCAAAAAGCGAAAACAAGCCTGTTTTATTATCTATTGGTTACTCCGCCTGTCATTGGTGTCACGTCATGGCACATGAATCATTTGAAGATATGGAAACGGCCATGCTGATGAATAAGCTGTTTGTTAATATAAAGGTTGATCGCGAAGAGCGTCCCGATTTGGATAAGATCTACCAGACGGCACACCAGATACTAACACAACGACCGGGTGGTTGGCCATTAACCCTTTTTTTACGACCGGACGACCGCATCCCTTTTTTCGCCGGTACATATTTTCCCAGAGAAACCCGTGGCAGGATAGTTGGTTTCAAGGATCTTATGCAGCATGTTTACAATTGGTATTTGCAGAATCCCGCAGATCTCGCACGTAGAAACGATCAGCTTGGTCTCATTTTAGGCCGCATCGCAGAAAGCATTCCCGGCTCTGCGATAGCTGCCCTCAATTTAACAGAAAAAGCGACTAAGGCACTAAAAGACACGTTTGACAGTAAACTGGGTGGGTTCGGCAGTGCCCCTAAATTTCCACATCCCGGTGATATTGAACGGTTGTTGAGAAATGGTGCCGGTCGGTACGGGGATCAGGACAGCCTTGATATGGCGCTGTTTACTCTGGAAAAAATGGCACTGGGCGGTATAAATGATCAACTCGGAGGAGGGTTTTGTCGCTATTCGGTGGATGATCGTTGGGAGATTCCCCATTTTGAGAAAATGCTTTACGACAACGGACCTTTACTGGCTCTCTATGCTCAAGCATTCACCATCGATCAGGCACCGTTGTTCCTGCATACCTGTATTGAAATAGCCAACTGGTTGATGCGGGAAATGCAGTCGGATGAAGGAGGGTACTATTCTTCCCTAGATGCCGATTCAGAGGGAGAGGAAGGTAAATTTTATACTTGGACTCGCGAACAGGTTTATCATCATCTTACGCCGCAACAATTCGATATATTCTGCATGCGCTATGATCTTGATCGGCCTGCTAATTTTGAAGGTAAATGGCATTTACATGTTTATCAAAGCATCGAAGCTATTGCGAAAAAATCTGACCAAACTATTGATACGGTACGGCAACAGCTTCAGGATGCTCGACTGAAGCTGTTTAGTATCAGAGAACGGCGTAGCCGGCCTGGGTGTGATGAAAAAATTCTGACATCCTGGAATGCCTTGGCAATCAGAGGCATGATGGTGGCAGCCCGCCATTGTGACAAACCGGAATGGGCAGTTTCCGCCCAGCGGGCGCTCAATTTTATTCACTGCAAGCTCTGGCAAGGTAACAGGCTACTTGCCACCTATAAAGATGGCAGGGCACATCTGAATGCTTATCTTGATGATTATGCCTATTTGATTGACGCGCTCTTGGAGTCACTCCAGTACCAGTGGAATAACCGGCATCTTGAATTTGCCTGCCAGCTCGCCGATGTCCTGCTGAGGCAATTTGAGGATCGGGACCACGGAGGCTTTTATTTTACTTCTCACGATCATGAACCCCTTATCCAGCGGCCCAAGCCATACACCGATGATGCCTTGCCTGCCGGTAATGCCATCGCAGCTTGTAGTCTGCAACGCTTGGGATATTTACTGGCAAACACGGACTACTTGGAGGCTGCTGGACGCTGCCTGCAAGCCGCCGGTGCTGTGATGCAAGAGCACAGCCGGGGGTGTATTGCCATGCTGCTGGCATTGGAGGGGCACTACCATCCGATGACAACGGTAATCCTGAGAGGCAGAGAGGAAACGCTGGGTCAATGGCAAAAAATACTGAACCGAAAATATAGGCCTGATTGCATGGTGTTTGGCATACCAACCAATACTGTGGATTTGCCCGACAATATCGCCGTCAAAGCGGCAAAGAACAGCTTCATCGCCTATCTGTGCGAGGGGACAAGCTGTCGACCTGGCTATTATTCCATTGATGATTTAATGGCGGCGCTTCTAGAGTAAAAGTCCGCTTAACTGATCTTCGGATCCAGATCTCCGCTTGCATAACGTACAACCATATGCTTCAAAGCAGTGGGCTTGATCTTGGAAGCATGGCCCGCACAGCCGAATACCTCAAAGCGTGCCTGACAAATATCTTTCATTGCTGCAGTGGAAGCCTTCAAAAACTTGCGCGGATCGAAATTGGCAGGATTATCTTTTAGATGTTTACGAATTGCGCCGGTGGAAGCCATGCGCAGGTCAGTATCAATATTAACCTTGCGTACACCATGCTTGATACCCTCTCGTATTTCTTCAACCGGGACACCATAAGTTTGACCCATGTCACCACCATGGCTGTTGATAATTTGCAACCAGTCCTGAGGTACGGAAGAAGAGCCATGCATGACCAGATGTGTATCGGGGATACGTTTATGAATTTCCTTGATGCGATCAATACGCAGAATGTCACCGGTAGGTTCTTTGGTGAACTTATATGCGCCGTGGGAAGTACCGATAGCGATGGCCAGTGCATCCACTCCTGTTGCCTTAACAAATTGAGCGGCTTCTTCAGGGTCAGTCAGCAACATATCCATGTCCAGTTTGCCTTCAGCACCGTGCCCGTCTTCTTCGCCCATTTCACCTGTTTCCAGGGAACCTAGGCAGCCTAGTTCGCCTTCCACGGTTACGCCGCCAGCGTGGGCAATCTCAACAACCTTGCCGGTGACATTGACGTTGTATTCAAAAGTAGCTGGAGTCTTCATATCTGTCATCAGGGAACCATCCATCATAACGGATGAAAAACCGGATTGGATAGAACGCAGACATACTGCCGGTTCGGAACCATGATCCTGATGCATGACAATTGGAATGTGCGGATACTGTTCGATAGCAGCAACAATCAGATGTCGTAGAAATGGTTCGCCGGCATAGGAACGTGCACCGGCGGAACCCTGCATGATAACCGGGCTGTCCACCGCATCCGCGGCCTGCATAATGGCGTGAACCTGTTCCATGTTGTTTACATTAAAAGCAGGCATACCGAAATTATTTTCGGCGGCATAATCCAGCAGCTGTCGCATTGAAATAAGGGCCATTATTATCTCCTCAATATGTTTAATAGCTTAACACTAGTTGTTTGTTTACAAACATAAATTTCATGAGCTAATATTACAGTATCCCGGTGTGTGTAGTCCTCCAACCTTGACTACTTTCATCGTATTAGTTCCCCCGGTAATACCGGCCAAGTCGCCTTTGGTAATAATCACCAGATCCCCGTCTCGGACTGCATCACGCCGCACCAGATCATCAATGGCTTCTCTGTTGAGGATGGATTGATCGGAAAAATCCAGCTTAAAGCTGACCGGATAGACACCGCGATATAACGTTACCCTGCGACATGTTTTTATGCGGGAAGTCATAGCGTAGATCGGGATACCCGAACTGATACGCGACATCCATAGAGGTGTTGACCCGGACTCGGTAAGAGAAATGATTGCTGCCACTCCCAGGTGATTCGCCGTGTACATGGTTGCCATGGCAATAGCCTCGTCAATATAACCGAAAGTTGTTCCTGTGCGATGAGTGGAAATCATGGCCTCGCGCTGCTTCTCGGCACCCAGGCAGATTTTACTCATGGCAGCTACCACTTTTGCCGGATGTTTACCGACCGATGTCTCCGCTGACAGCATGACCGCGTCGGTGCCATCCAATACGGCATTTGCTACATCCATGACTTCCGCACGGGTAGGCGTATGGTTCTCGATCATGGACTGCATCATTTGCGTAGCCGTAATGACCACACGGTTCATTCTGCGGGCTTTGGCAATCAGTTTCTTCTGTACGCCCGGTAACTCCGGGTCACCGATTTCTACACCTAGGTCGCCGCGGGCAATCATAATGATATCAGAAGCTTCAATGATCTCATCAATATTAGTCAGTGCCTCGGCACGTTCGATCTTGGCAATAATGCCTCCGTGTCCGCCAGCCTTGCGTAACAGGTCACGCGCCAGATTGACGTCTTCGGCGTTGCGGGGAAAAGACAGTGCTAGGTAATCCGCTTCAAGCTTGGCGGCTGTTTTAATATCCTGCCGGTCCTTTTTGGTCAGCGCACCGGCAGACAAACCGCCGCCCCGTTTGTTAATGCCCTTCTTGTCAGAAAGTATCCCGCCTGTCACTACACGGCAGTGTATCCGGGTACCGGCAACGTCATCGACCCATAATGTGATAGCGCCGTCGTCAAGTAGTAAGGTATCACCGCGGCCCACGTCATTGGGTAGTGCCTTGTAAAGAATGCCCACCGAGTTTTCATTGCCCGCCTGCATACCCAGCTCCGCATCCAGTGTGAACATGGTGCCTTCGGTCAGTTCAACGCAGCTATTCATAAACGAACCGATACGAATTTTGGGCCCCTGCAGGTCGGCAATAATTCCGACCTGACGCCCGCAAGCGCGGGCACGATTACGCACGGTCTCGGCACGTGCCTTATGCTCCCCGACCGAACCATGAGAAAAGTTAATACGGCAAACATCAACTCCTGCCTGGATCAATTTATCCAGAGCTTTAGGGTCATCTGTTGCCGGTCCCAAGGTGGCGACGATCTTGGTTCTTCTTGGCATAAGGTTCCTGTTCCTGCCAGTGGCCTGAATCCCGGGTTACCCGCGCGCCCGGGATTTCAGCATGGTGACGGCAGGTAATGTCCTGCCTTCAAGGTATTCAAGGAATGCGCCGCCTGCAGTAGAAATATATGAAATCCTGTCATAGATGCCATACTTTTGGATGGCAGCAATCGTATCGCCGCCACCGGCGAGCGAGAAACAATCCGAACCAGCGATGGCCATAGATATGGCCCGGGTACCATCACCGAACTGATCAAGCTCAAACACGCCAACAGGACCATTCCATACAATCGTACCCGCCTCGCCGATAATATTGATCAACTCTTGTGTAGAGCGAGGACCAATATCGAAAATCATATCGTCTCCTGCTACCTCAGCTGCATCTTTTAGCATTGCCTCAGCACTTTCAGAGAATTCTCTGCCAACCACCACGTCAGTCGCGATGGGAATATGGGCACCGCGTGACTTCATTTTTTCAACCAGACCCCGGGCGGTATCAACCAGCTCGTCTTCACATAATGACTTGCCGATATTGAGTCCCATTGCTTTCAGAAATGTATTGGCAATACCGCCGCCCACAACCAGCTGATCGACTTTCTCGGACAAGGTCTCTAGGACCGTCAGTTTGGTGGAAACCTTGGAACCACCCACAATGGCAACCATTGGCCGAACCGGCGCTGCCAGGGCCTTGGCCAGATTATCCAGCTCATCCGCTAACAGCAAACCGGCACAGGCTACTGGTGCATACACACCAACGCCATGCGTTGAAGCCTGGGCACGATGCGCCGTACCAAACGCATCCATTACAAAGATATCACACAAAGCTGCATATTTCCTTGCAAGGTTTTCATCGTCCTGTTCCTCGCCGGCGTTAAAGCGTACATTTTCAAACAACACGCATTCACCTTCTGTAACCTCAGGAGTATTGTTCAGGTAGTCTTTAATCAAACGCACTTTACTCCCCAGCCGGACGGACAGGTCATCGGCAATCGGTTGCATCGAATTTTTATCATCGACTCGGCCTTCCTCGGGACGCCCGAGGTGAGACATCAGCTGCACCTTGGCACCAGCCTTCAGGCAATGCTCAATAGTCGGTATGGAAGCTGTAATACGTGCATCAGAAGTAATTACGCCGTCCGCGATAGGAACATTTAGGTCAGCCCGGATCAGTGCACGCCTGCCGGCCAACTCAAGATCAGTCAGCTTGATAAAAGACATTTCTTACCCCCGTGTATATTATTTTTTCAAAGGCGGATGTTCATCCGCCTGGTGCGGCAGATCGGCGAACTTTCAAGAATATTCGATCTCGGGTTCCCATGCCAGAGCATTTTTTCGGATAACTGTTTACTGCCATCTGAATTGAATGTCTTTCCGAATGGCCCCGGTAAAAGTTGGTCTTCTCGGGGGAATATTGGCATTGAGTTCATAGTGTGTTTACCAGGTCCCGAACCAGCTTTTGGGCAGGGTTGTGTTTATCGGGAGTGGTTTTCGAGCTTCCTGCATGTGTCTGCATTTTTCAGGCATCAATCTTGGCTGGTTGTGTGTGCAGATTTTTTGCCGGGCAAACATCCATGCCGGTGACTTTTCCCTCAAATCTGGGCCGGTTACCAGATATCTGTGATGGCGGATATTGTACACGGAATCGAATCGTCAGATGATTGGTGTTGAGCTAAGGCAAGTAGCGCATCAGAAGTACCGGGTATTTGATTCAATGGGAATCGGCAGTTGTGCCTCAAGCCCGCATGGTTCAATTTGTCGCAACGTGTCGGACAAAACGCAGCATATTGCAGGTGTAACCGTACTCATTGTCATACCAGCTAATCAGTTTGACAAAGGTATCATCTAGGGCGATGCCCGCGCTGGCATCAAAGATAGAGGAATGGCTGTTACTACGAAAATCTGTGGAAACCACCTTCTCATCAGTGTAAGCCAGTGTTTCGCCGATGCCCGCTGTCTCTGACGCTGTTTTCATAGCTGTGCAGATGTCGTCATACGAGGCACTGCTGTTCAACTCACAAGTCAGGTCGACAACGGAAACATCAGAAGTCGGTACACGAAAGGCCATGCCCGTTAATTTGCCGTTTAATTCAGGTAAAACCACCTCTACAGCCCTGGCTGCGCCGGTTGAAGAAGGGATAATATTTTCCAAGATGCCGCGACCACTGCGCCAATCCTTCGCTGAAGGGCTGTCAACCGTTTTCTGGGTGGCCGTAGCGGCGTGCACAGTCGTCATCAAGCCACGCTTGATACCCCATTTGTCATTCAGTACCTTGGCAACCGGTGCCAAGCAGTTGGTTGTACAGGAAGCAGCCGAGACAATTTTCTGTCCCGTATAGGTTCCATGATTTACCCCATATACAAACATGGGTGTGCCGTCTTTAGAGGGTGCCGACTGTACAACCTTTTTTGCACCGGCATTGACATGCTTCCGGCAAGTTTCCTCCGTCAGGAAAAAACCGGTGGACTCAATGACCACATCAATATCAAGCTCACCCCAAGCCAGATTGGACGGCTCACGTTCTGCCGTCAGGCGGATAGCATTCCCGTTGACCACAAGATTACTGTTATCTACGGAGATATCACCATCAAAATTACCATGTACAGAATCATGTTTCAGCATATAAGCCAGATAATCTGTATCCAGCAGGTCATTGATGCCAACGACCTGCATATCAGAAAAATCCTTTGCGATTGCACGAAACACCATACGACCAATACGCCCAAAGCCATTAATACCGATTCGAATAGCCATTACTTATTCTCCTTGTAAAGTAGAGGTTCCAAAAACACCAGAATTCTGCAAAAATCCCTGAAGAAAATCAGTTACATACTTCATCAATCGCCTTACCGATATTTTCAGCGGTAAAGCCAAAGTGCCTGAAAAGCTCATCGGCTGGTGCCGACTCGCCAAAACGGTGCATACCGATTACCCTGCCATGTGAGCCAACATATTTATACCAGCCGTCGGTAACTGCCGCTTCTACCGCCACACGCGCCGTCACGGATGATGGCAAAACAGATTCTCTGTAGGCATCCTCCTGAGCATCAAAAACAGTAGTGGAAGGCATTGATACCACCCGCACATTTTTACTGCTGGTCGCAGCGGCCCGCATGGCGATGCTAACTTCTGAACCTGTGGCAATAACAATAACATCGGGTGTGCTATTGCAATCCTGCAAAATATATCCCCCCCGGCTGATATGGGCTATCTGGTCGGTATTACGTTCTTGGTGGGCTAATTTCTGACGAGAAAAGATCAGACAGGTAGGGCCATTGGTTCGCTCGATGGCTGCTGTCCAAGCGACTGCGCTCTCCACGGTGTCACACGGGCGCCACACATCCATATTCGGAATCATGCGCAATGTGGGAATCTGCTCGATCGCTTGATGCGTGGGACCATCTTCGCCCAGACCGATAGAGTCATGGGTAAACACGAAAATCGAACGCAGCTTCATCAACGCCGCCATACGGATAGCGTTCCGCGCATATTCTGAAAACACCAGAAAGGTCGCACCGAACGGAATAAAGCCGCCATGCAGTGCAATACCGTTCACAATGGCCGACATGCCAAACTCGCGCACGCCGTAATTAACATAGTTACATTCAGGACTGTCGGCACGCATCGGCTTGTAACCGGACCACTCTGTCAGATTCGAGCAGCCCAAGTCGGCAGAACCACCAAACAACTCAGGCAGCGCATGGGAATAAGTCTCAATACAGGTCAGCGAAGCTTGGCGCGTCGCCTTGCTGGCGGCCTCGCGATTACAATCAAAAACAAACGCAGCCGCCTGTTTCGTCCAGTTATCAGGAAGCCTGCCTGCCATCTGGCGCCTGAATTCTGCGGCTTCCTCAGGGTATGTTGTCTCATAAGCAGCAAATTTCTCCCGCCAGGCGGATTCCGCGGTACGGCCCTTTGTCCTGCTGTCCCAGCCGGTATAAACATCATCAGGAATTACAAATGCCTCATGTTTCCAGCCCAACTCCTTGCGGACCAGAGCGATTTCATCATCGCCCAGCGGTGTGCCATGACAGGCATGAGAACCCGCCTTGTTGGGTGAGCCAAAGCCAATCGTGGTTTTACAGCAGATTAAAGATGGCCTGTCAGTCACAGACCGTGCCTCTTCAATAGCCCGATTCACAACCTCCGGATCATGTCCGTCAACTCCGGTGACCACGTGCCAGTTATAAGCCTCAAAACGCTTGGGTGTATTATCGGTAAACCAGCCCTCAGCGTGCCCGTCAATGGAAATGCCATTATCATCCCAAAAGACAATCAGTTTACCCAGTCCCAGTGTACCGGCCAACGAACAGGACTCATGCGAAATACCTTCCATCAGGCAACCGTCACCTACAAACACATAAGTATAGTGATCTACAATGACACGTTCGCCCTTATTAAACTTTGCGGCCAGCGCACGTTCAGCGATAGCCATGCCCACGGCGTTGCTGATACCTTGTCCCAGTGGCCCGGTAGTAGTTTCAACGCCGGGGGCATGGCCATATTCAGGGTGCCCCGGTGTCCTTGAATGCAGTTGCCGGAAGTTCTTCAGATCAGCAATGCTCAGATCGTAGCCGGATAGATGCAGCAAGGTATAAATCAACATGGAACCGTGGCCATTGGAAAGAACAAAGCGATCACGATCTGCCCACTCCGGATTTTCTGGATTATGCTCCATATGATCATTCCATAGTACCTCGGCAACATCCGCCAGGCCCATGGGGGCACCCGGGTGGCCGGAATTGGCCTTTTGTACGGCATCCATACTTAACACACGGATGGCATTCGCCAACTCAAAACGTGACGGCATAACAACGTTTTCCTCAAAATATTGATGAATTCCCGCAAATCCGGTAGCACTGACTACCGGCGGCCTGCCGCTATCCCGCAACACACAGCCCGATCAGACAAGCAGGACGCCCCAAAGACAGGGACGAAAAATCGGTTATTCTCGCTGAATTGTTTTCTGCCCGCAACACATTGTAGAAAGAAGATCGCTTATAGGCGCATAAACGAACAGAATAAAAGCAATTCCAAAGGGTAGTGGCGAGTGGTACCTTGGCAAGAGTGTTACAAAGCGGGGCTGCTCGGATATGAAGAATCGTCGTATCCGAGAGATAGCAAGAGTGTTCCGGATGCCGCCTAGATAATGTCGTCATAAGATGGGGAGATATGGTATTATCCGCTAGGCTATCACTGACTGGAGAGGCCCATGACACATTCCTGCCATGGCCACGATATTTCCGATGATGTCTGAGTCTTACTGAGAACCTCAACTGCCGGGCAGAAGAGGAAGCCGGGGCAGTATCGCACACGATAACCGGTGCTTTATCAATGTGGTGTTGTGGATTTTGCGCACAGGTTCACCGTGGCGAGACTTGCCGCCCGACTATGGAGATTGGAAAAACACCCATTGGTGCTTTTGTCGTTAGCGCGATAACGGAATCTGGGAAGGGTTGCTTGAGCAACTCATCGGGGAACCGAATTATGAATGGCAGATGACAGATGCTAGCCATGTCAAAACGTATCCTCATGCGGCAGGAGCCCAAGGTGATAATCCGGCGATGAGTCGCATAGAAGAGGGGTTCAACACGAAGCTACATTTGGTCGTGGATGCGCATGGTCTGTGTCTGCAACAGGCAGGTTCATCCCGAGTACTGGTTACGCCGGGTACCGCAGCAGATTGCGAGTCGGCTTTGAACTTGATTGGGGGCATGGGTGCCAAGGTGTTAGTAGCTGATCGTGTTTTGTGATAAGGGGGATTGAACCGGTCGTTGGGCCCAAGCAGAACCGGAAAGAACAATGCGACTATGACTGTTATCCGTATCGTTTGAGGCACTTAGTGGAGAATACTTTTTTGCATTTGAAACGTTAGCGAGGTATTGCGACACGTACGCGAAAAATACCGTCTCTTTGTATGGTCGCTATTCAAATACGTTGTTTAATACTCTGGTGTAAAATCTCGTGACGATACTATCTGGCAGGTTTTGATAAAGTTTCCTAAAAAAACCGTCATGGGCCTTGGTCGGGTCATTGAAATTTGTAATGAAGCTGTTCATGCTTCTGCAAACAGCGCTGCCATAGAAACTATTCGCCGATCCATTTGATGGAGCAACCCATGCTAGGTATCTGCTTCGTTGGCCCTTGTCCTGTTTCAGCAACCAGTTTCATTGCTTCAAATAGCTCACGGCGCACCCCCGGGCTCGCGGCCTGCTTGCGGCTCTCATCCAAGCGCCCACGGTACTGAAGCTTCAAATCGGCGTTGTAGCCAAAGAAATCCGGCGTACAAACCGCGCCGTAAGCCCGGGCCACGTCTTGCGACTCATCCAGCAAATATGGAAAGCCAAAGTCGAATTCTTCTGCAATCGCTCGCATATTATCAAACGAATCCTCTTCATACTGTGTCGCATCATTAGACATGATAGCGACACTGCGCACCCCTATCGTTGCAAGCTCACGGGTATCGCGCACAATTTTGTTCCTGACCGCCTGTACATAAGGACAATGATTACAAATAAACATCACCAAAAGACCGCTTTTACCCGCACAGTCCTGTAATGTGCACATCTTTCCATCTACGCCGGGCAGTGAAAAATCAACCGCAGGCGTATTAAAATCACAAACTGGAGTCTCCAGACTGACCATGATTTATCCTCTAGAAAAATAATAAAAAGACAACAGGGCAAGCCCTGATGAAGCCAAAGTTACTATTGAAATTCTAATCCCTTCGATCAAGCAGTCAAGCCCTCGGTTTGCTGGCTCTGCTTAAGGAAGATTCTGTTCTTCCGAAACCGTATAGCCTGCCTCTCGCAATGCCGATACAATCTCTGCAACATGCGGTGCATTGCGCGTCTCCATCGTGATCCCTAGTTCTGCTTCTTTTACCGGTAAATGTCGATGCAGTCGATGATGCGCGATCTCCACAATATTGGCCCCGCTGGAACCGACAATATCTGCTACCTGCGCCAGTACCCCCGGACGATCCACAATACCGATATTCAGGCTTGTCAGAAAACCTCGTGCCATCATCTGCCGCAGAATCACTGACGAAGCCAAGCGCAAGTCAATATTCCCACCGCACAGTACCACGCCGACCTTTTTTCCTCGGAATCGCCCACTAATCTGGCTCAAAGCTGCAATTCCTGCGGCACCTGCGCCTTCTACCAACACCCGTGCCCCGCTCAGCAAATCATAGATCGCCGCCTCAATATCGGCCTCTTCAACCAGCATCAGCTCATCTACGTAACGGCGGATATAGTATAAATTACGCTCCCCCGGTGATTTCACCGCAATACCTTCCGCCAGCGTTCCTCCGCCGATGGGCAGAGCAGCATCT
The DNA here is from genome assembly GCA_028289815.1 of Gammaproteobacteria bacterium. Taxonomy (GTDB): domain Bacteria; phylum Pseudomonadota; class Gammaproteobacteria; order JAJDYQ01; family JAJDYQ01; genus JAJDYQ01. The sequence goes on from JAPYNQ010000063.1 coordinate 70,557, forward strand.
CGAATTTGGTTAAACACAGACGCATACCGGTCAACTTCCACCCCGATCAGCTCGATATTCGGACGCAATGCTTTCGCCACAATCCCAATCCCCGAAATCAGGCCGCCGCCGCCCACTGGTACCATTAAAACATCCAGTTCTGGCACATCTGTCAGCATTTCCAGTGCTACCGAACCCTGGCCACAAATCACCTCATCATTATCAAAAGGGTGTATGCACGTCAGTCCCCGTTCCTCAATTAACTCCTGCATACGACAGCTACAATCATCCAGTGTCTCACCGAACAGCTCTACATTAGCGCCGAACGCGCGGGTCCGTTCAAGTTTTGTAAACGGCGTATTTACCGGCATCAATACCGTAGTCGGTACCCCTAGCCGCTGACCATGCCAGGAAAGTCCCTGCGCATGATTCCCCGCCGATGCTGTGATAACCCCCTGACGTCGCTGTGCTTCGGATAAGCGCAGTAATGCTGCCAGCGCACCCCGATCCTTAAACGATCCCGTGCGCTGAAACATCTCGCATTTCAAAAACAGTTCACAGCCAAATTGCTCCGATAAAGCTCGTGCCGGCAAGGTCGGGGTGCGCGTGATCGCCGGCGCAATCGCCTCATAAACCGCCTTTACCCGCTCCAGAGAAATATCTTTAACCATATTGACCTCCAAATCCACGCACCAAAATCCCGACTAGAATACAATCTCGTACCACTGAAATCAACAAACTCGACCCTTACTATACTGTTACTACTCATTAATTCTTGTCTCTTCCGTCATTCCTTTGAAGGCAGGGAGCCATAAAAAATTCGTTAGTGTCCTGAGTGATTTGAGTGGAGTATGAGTTGCCTGCGGTGCTCTATTTTGTTCAACATATCCATTTTGAATCCTTCGGTTGAACTGCCCAGGATCAGCTTATGGGCTTTCGTGAGATCTTGCTGCTTGCCGATCTGTAGAAATTTAATATTTTCAGTGAACATTTGATAAATTAACCGGCGCAGATAGCAGCGCTACTCTACAATACAATGAAGACTGGTTAGATACTGGCCTATAAATAATTAGTTATAGTAGAAAATACAGTTTGAGATGGATGTAGGTGTATACAGTAGCACGGGCATAGAGGGGCCAGTCGAGTATATGGAAAAATCTGATAGCCTTATAATTCATTAGGTTGTGATGAAATTATATGGGAGAAAATATAGCAGGTTGTGCTGAAAAAAGTGTTTCGAAGTCTGAAAACAGTTGATAGTTGAGGATAGTAAAGTGATGCGGACTATGGTCGTGGGGCCGAATAATTCATCGGTGATGGTCAGAAGATCATCACTGGAGCAGGGCATAGTCCTGATTCGGAATGAATGGCGCATATTTTGCGTTCCGGTAGCCGAGTAATTTTCATGTGGCAATTAAGAAGTCGAGCCGTGCTTGCTGGAATGTTTCAAATGTTAATAAACAGCCTGTATAATTTCCTCTTGTTAGTGCTATATATAGTTCAATCTATTCCAGAAGTTGATGTGTTGCGGGAAGCTGTATTCGCAGCTGGTGAAACATCATTGCGTGGCGGCCTTTTGGTGCTGCTATGTCTGTCGTTGTTCGCCGGGTTTGCCTCTAAAGCTGCCGCGCAGTCACAGGTGCTTGTCAGTAATCTCGGCTAGGTAAATTACGTATCTTCTTTGGAGTTTGGCTTTGACCATGTCTAGGCGTTCACTACCGGTAACAGTCCCTCAGGACTACAGATTGGAAAGTGTCGAAGTGCCATTCGATGAGATACTCACCGATGGAAATCTGAGCGCCACGATCCTGAGCGACAGCAGTGGAGTGCCGGGAGACTCCCTCGGTACCTTGACGACTCCCCGCCAATCAGGTGTGCGGCTGACATTTATAGCACCGGATGCCATCATCCTCGCCGCCAGTACTACCTGTTGGTTTGTCTTGGATGTCTGTGCAGGCAGCGCTAGTCACGGTTTTTTGCGAACCACGCTTTCTGGTAACGAGGATTCCGGTGGTGCAGCCGGCTGGAGCATTGCTGATACAACTATTCGACTAGGATCATACCTAGATGGTATCGGTGGTGGTATTGATTGGACCTTTTTGGGCGCTATAGTCACGAAAATACACACCAGCGGTTCCGTCTCTTCTTCCGTTATCGTCTTGCTCGCCCGTGACGGCAGTGGTACAGTAAAGGAAGATGATACGGTGCGTTTTACGGTGATGCTGGACCGAGTGCTGATGTCGGGCGAAATTGTCGATGTGCAGCTGGAGATCGGCGGTATCGGCCTAACCATGGACGATTGGCGACTGATGCCTGATGACGCGAGGGCTTTAATGCCTGTGTCACCCTCAGCGATCAGATTACTAGGAGACGCCCGATGTATGTTTTTCGGGCACAGGTGTAGAGATGGCAACGCTGGTGCTGATGGCGACCCTTGACAGAGCAAACGAGGGTAGTGGCAGTGAGACCTTCAAGATTGATCTGGAATCGAGCGGCACAATAACGAAAAACCTTCACCGCAGTAGCCTTGTTACCAACATCGCCGCCGGTCCGGACGCTACCAATAACGGCTTCAATGTGCAGGTAAACGACGCTTCGGTTGTCTCCATGGTCGTAGATGCGCTGAGGGTATCCGAAGATGCCGGGATAGTGGGTCTGACCGTGACCATTTTTCCGGTACGTGCTGTGGACACCCGGTTATCGATTCGCACGGATAGTGTCAGCGCCTCCGATAATGCGGATTTCACTCCGGGACCGTTTTCCTTGACCATACCGGCGAGCGAGGGTACGGCTATGTTTCAGGTTCTGATCATTGAGGACCAGACAGATGAAGCGGATGAAGGCTTCAGCGTTATTGTGGCTGACCAAGGACTGCCGGATGATGTGGCATTGGATCAGCCGGATGGTCCGGGGACTTTGCCCATGACCCTTGTTCCCATCACCGACAGTGATGCCACCGAGGTCGCGTTGACCATGCTGGATATGTTGGCGATGGAGGGCAGAGCAGAAACACGGCTGAGATCACTCTGATACCCAGCCGGGGGCTGGTTGACGGAGAAATGTTGGCAATCCCGCTTCAATTTGACGGCGGTATTTCTAAGATACCGATTTTATCTTGGCGCTGTCGGTCACGCCGATGGGTGTAGGTGTAACTTATAGAATGGTACGCTGATCTTTACCGGTCCGTCCACCGGCGTAACGGCGAGTGAAGCTACCGTGGTTATGGTGGCGGATGGTAATGATAGTGACTCGGAAGACGAGACCTCCATCGTCTCTATACTGTTCACCTCCGCCCTGATCCTCGTCGACATCCCGGTTCCCATCTCGGACGATATTGTTCGTTCAATCACAACCGGTATTAATGCCAGCGATAATGGCAGTTATATCCTCGGTACTTCCACCGTTACCCTGACCGTGACAGATAATGATCTAACCAGTATGACTTTGGCAGCTGATAGGTATGATATTAGTGAAGGCGGCAGCAAGGCGCTGACTATCACCCTGGGTCGAGTTCTGGTGACTGGGAGAGAGGAACTGGCCATACCATTGAGTTTTGCCGGTGCAGCCATCCGTGGTGCCGACTACACCCTGAGCGGTGTTCAGGCAGACGGTGTACGTTATCAGAATCTTGGCGACGGTAACGCTATGGTGATTGTCACCGATCCGTCCACATTGACTGCCACCATCGCTCTGATGACCTCTACCGATATTATGGATAAGGTCACCGGAGGGGATGTCAGCATTACCTTGGGTACGTTGGACAGCAGTTTTGGCACTAACCTAGATGGTGGTGCCAAGGGCATTGGCACGATTACCTTTACGATACAGGAGCTGCCGCTGATCGTGATCATTAGCGGCGGAGCGGCGGTTACCGAGGGCGAACCGGCATCTTCACATTGACAAGCCTCACGTGTCGTGACCAGCGCCCGTACCATCAATCTGAGTGTGTCGGATGCTACCGATAGTGATTTTGTGAATACCGGTGATGAAGGAATGCAAACGGTCACGCTGTCCTCTGGTAACAGTGTTTCCTATGAGGTTACTATCCAGTTTGATACTAATGGCGAGGCCAACGGCGGCATTACTGTGACGGTTGAAGACGGTACCAGCTACATTCCCGGTAGTTATGAGTGTGGCTGCGGTGGTTGTCGCAGACGATGATGCCACCAACGTGACTCTGGCGGGCATGAGTGGCAATGTCAACGAAGGTGCCAATTCTGACTTTATCTTGACGCTGGGCCGGGCACTGGCAGAGGGCGAGGTGCTGCCGGTACCGTTGACCTTGACAACATCCGGATATGGGATTTGTTGGCCTATGGTGTGGGAGAGTTGCAGTTGCAGCAGACCTTGACTGGTGGTGACCTAGAGTCTGAGCACGATCTCAGGCAAGTGGCGATCTCTGGGGGTGTGCGCGGTAAACTGCTGTGGTATTCGCTGGAGCAGTGCGGTCCGCGGATGCGACTGTATTGCGCATTGAGGCGGACGATGACAGTGCCACCGATAGGGAGAGTATGACGGTGGATACCGGGCGATCCCGTATAGGACCGGAGTAGTCTTGGCAATAACGGCAGGCAGATGGTGGGCGCACAGTGCCGGAACTGGAGTTAGGCGTACGCTATGACAGCGGTGGCACTCACGGGGGGGGGTTGGCCTAGAGTCGGGTGGTGGTATCAGCTGGGAGCTGCCAGCCAGAGGCTTGGCGCTGGGCTGGTATCTGCTAACGGCTTGGGGCGGGGTGGCGCACGGAGCTGGTTATCAAGGTGATTCGTCGCGCAGAAGATGAAAGCGCTGCCAACTACAGCATCGGTGCGAAATTCAAGTTGCACTGGAGTTGCTCGCGCCCCTTGAAGGCCGGGCTATTCCTTATTTGATTTCGGCTTCGTTTTTGTCGCTCGACTCTCCATCTGTTAGTGTTATCATTTACACCTGTGCCTTGGAACCGCTTACCGCGGTTTGTCGAGATTTGTATCTGTTACTTGCCATCGGGAGATACGAAATGGCCGAATATGTGATTAATGGTCGGAAAATCAATCGCTATATGCTGGAACTTGGAAGGCAGGCTAGAGAGGCATCGCGCCTACTGGCTACTGCCGATGGTGCCGCCAGAAATCGGGCGTTGCTGGATATTGCGGATGTTCTGGACGCTGGTCGTGATACCCTGATGGGAGAAAACAGCAAAGACCTTGATGCAGGCAGGCAAAAGGGACTTAGTGCAGCATTATTGGACAGATTGGAACTAACAGCTGCCCGCGTTGATGGCATGGTTGAGGGCTTGAGTCAGATTGCAACATTGCCTGATCCGGTCGGTGAGATTTTCAATATGAATTATCGTCCATCGGGCATACAGGTAGGGCGCATGAGAGTGCCTTTGGGGGTTGTGGGAATTATTTACGAGTCCCGACCGAATGTGACGATTGACGCCGCGGCACTGTGCCTGAAGTCTGGCAATGCTACGGTATTGCGTGGCGGTTCGGAGTCGTACTTTTCAAATCAGGCGATTGCCGGAATCATTCAGGATGGTTTGCAGTCTGCCGGTTTTCCTGCTTCTGGTGTGCAGGTTGTGGCAACAACCGATAGAGCGGCGGTCGGGCATATGATTACCATGCCTGAGTATATTGATGTCATTGTCCCGCGCGGCGGCAAAGGTTTGATTGAGCGTATCAGTAGTAAGTCACGAGTCCCTGTTATCAAGCACCTTGATGGTGTCTGCCATGTCTATGTCGATGACGAGGCTGATCCTGAAAAGGCTTTTAATGTTTGTCTGAATTCCAAGACTCATCGCTACGGTGTATGTAACGCCATGGAGACATTGTTGGTCTCGAACAGTGTTGCGGGGGACTTTCTTCCCGGAATGGCCGATGCCTACCGGGAAAGAGGTGTGGAATTGCGTGGTTGCGCGAAGACATGTGAAATTCTTGACGATGACTGTTTGCCGGCAAACGAGGAAGACTGGAAGACCGAATATCTGGCGCCGGTTTTATCAATTTGCGTCGTCAATGGCCTTGCTCAGGCGATTGAGCATATCTCGCAATATGGTTCCGGTCATACCGAAAGCATTATTACCGAAAATTTCAGCAAGGCACGGCGCTTTTTACGTGAGGTGGATTCCAGTTCCGTTATGGTCAATGCATCAACACGCTTTGCGGATGGATTTGAGTATGGTCTGGGTGCCGAGATCGGGATATCTACCGATAAGTTCCATGCCCGCGGGCCGGTTGGTTTGGAAGGATTGACTTCCGTGAAGTATATTGTCCTAGGGGATGGGACTGTCCGCCAGTAGAGATAAGCTAGGTTTTCGCGACTTGTGATAATAGGATTGTATGGCGGAGCATTTGACCCGGTGCATTTAGGGCATCTTGGTGTCGCAGAAGTGGCTAGCCGGCAATCTGGTGTTGAGCGTATAATATTTGTGCCGACAGGTAATCCGCCTCACCGGAAAGATGCTCGCGCATCTGCTGAGAGCAGGCTTAGACTGTTGCAGGTGGCCGTGTCCGGTTGCGACCGGTATTCCATCAGTGACTTTGAAATCAGGAAGCCATCAAAATCATGGACGATTAAGACCCTTGAGTATTTTTATCAGCGGTATGGTCAACAGACACTTTGTCTCATTATGGGTTCAGATGTATTCGGCAAGATTGATGGCTGGCACCTTGGCAGTGAAATTTTGAATTACAGCCACATCATGGTGATTGGTCGAGCAGGTGATGACCATCGGCTAAGCGCCACAGTTGCCAAGTACTACAGATACCATCGGGTGGCGGAATTGCCGGCAACGCTAACGGATGAAAATGGTCGGTCGCGGGGAAGCATACTCTGGGTGAATGCCGGGGTGCCCGATGTATCTTCTACGTTAGTTCGCCAGCGGATCAGAAGTGGAGAAAGACTGGTATCGTTGTTACCGTCGGCAGTTGAGGCCCTGATTCAGGATGAAAATATGTATGAGTGAGGTGCGCAAAATTCAGCAGCTTGTCATTGACGCACTGGATGATTTGAAAGCCATCGATCTCCTGTCTATTGATGTAAGCGGCAAGTGTTCTGTAACTGATATTATGGTTATATGCAGTGGCACATCATCACGTCATGTGAAGTCGCTTACCGATAGTGTTATTCAAAAGTCGAAGGAGGCAGGTGTTGTCCCGCTGGGGGTGGAGGGTGAGGCAGTGGCGGAATGGGCATTAGTTGATCTTGGTGATGTGGTGGTACATATCATGCTGCCCGAGGCAAGAGAGTTCTATCAGCTTGAACGTTTGTGGCTGATTGGTGAGGCGCATTAACAGCCTGTTGTCAGGTGTTAGGCGTTGCCGATATTGTGATTCGCCCGTCCCTTATACTGGCTTCGGAGTCTCCAAGGCGGCGACAGTTGCTGGAGCAAATTGGACTCGCTTTTCAGTGCTGTGCTGTGGCTGTCGATGAGTCCTGTCGATGTGGCGAACCGATAGAAGAGTGTGTAAAAAGGCTTTCTTTGCAGAAAGCCAAGCTGGCTTTTGGTTGCTATCCGGATAGTGTGGCATTGGGTGCAGATACGATGGTCGTTGTGGATGATATGGCCTTTGGCAAGCCCAAGGACCGGCGGGATGGAGTGCAGATGATAGAGTCTCTGTCAGGGCGCTTTCATAAGGTGATGACCGGGGTTGCGATTGTTTCTTGTCGTGGTGAGGATGTGACATTACAGACATCAAGGGTTAAGTTCAGGCCGTTGCTCTGTGATGAAATCGTAGCGTACTGGGAGACCGGAGAACCATGTGACAAGGCAGGAGGATATGGCATACAGGGGATTGCGGCGCAGTTTATTGAGAGTATTGAGGGAAGTTATTCAGGGGTGATGGGACTGCCGTTGTTTGAAGCGGCAATGCTTTTACGCAATCATGGTATCCACCCGCTTTTCTCCTGATGCCACCAACACACTATGCAGGAAGAAATACTCATTAATGTTACGCCACAGGAAACCCGTGTGGCAGTGGTCGAGAACGGTATGTTGCAGGAGCTGTTGCTGGAGCGTAGTTCGAAGCGTGGATTGGTAGGGAATATCTATAAGGGTAAGGTACGGCGCGTTCTGCCGGGTATGCAGGCTGCTTTTGTTGATATTGGCCTGGAGCGGGCGGCATTCCTACATGCTTCCGATGTTTTTTCTGGCAAAGAAAATGATTCCGAGGACGAGTCAAAAGCCATAACCGAATTACTGTCAGAGGGGCAGACTTTACTGGTGCAGGTTATCAAGGACCCGTTAGGTACCAAGGGTGCTCGCCTGACCACGCAGATCACCATTCCTTCACGCTATCTAGTGTTGATGCCGCAGGTTAAGTATCTGGGCGTTTCCAGTAAGCTGGAAGGAGAGAAAGAGCGCTTGCGGCTCAAGGATCTCGTGGCAGGCCAGCTTGATAAGGAGTGCAGGGAGGGGTTCATTATTCGTACGGCGGCCGAGGGCATAAGTGAAGAACAGGTAAAGGCTGATATCAGATATTTGCAGAAGCTGTGGACAATCATATGTGATCGCCAAAATACATTTGCCCCAGGTTATGTCGTTTACGAAGAACTGGATCTGATCTTGAGGACGTTGAGGGATTTTGTCGATGAGAACGTGGCTAAGGTTATGGTGGATTCGCGCAGTGCTTATCATCGGATGCACGAATTTGCCGAAAAATTTTTACCAGAGTTCGATGATCGTATGGCGCTCTATACCGGAGAACGTCCGCTATTTGATTTATACAATGTAGAAGACGAAATACAAAAGGCACTGCAGAGTAAAGTGCAGCTGAAGTCAGGTGGTTATCTCATTATTGATCAGACTGAAGCCATGACCACTATTGATGTCAATACCGGGGCATATGTTGGGCATCGCAATCTTGAAGAAACCATCTTTAAAACCAATCTGGAGGCCGCACAGTCAATAGCTCGGCAATTACGTCTGCGGAATCTGGGCGGAATAATTATTCTTGATTTTATTGATATGACGAATGAAGAGCATAAGCGGCAGGTGTTGCGTGCTTTTGAAAAGCATATCGAAAGAGATCATGCAAAATGCTTTTTAACCGATATCTCCCGCCTTGGGCTGATCGAAATGACGCGAAAGCGGACACGGGAAAGCCTAGAGCATGTCATGTGTGAACCTTGTCCGAACTGTAATGGTCGGGGGGCAGTAAAAACGGCACAAACCATGTGCTATGAAATTTTCCGTGAGATTCTACGGGAATCGCGTCAGTATGATGCAGGAAGACTGCTCGTGCTTGCATCTCAAGAGGTGGTGGATCTGTTGCTAGATGAAGAGTCAAACAGTGTTGCGGAGCTGGAGGAGTTTATTGGTCGTCCTATACAGTTTCAGGCAGAAAGCCTGTATTCTCAGGAAAACTATGATGTCGTGCTGATGTAGAGATATGATATGTCATATGCTGAATTAAATAAGATCAGAGTTCTTATAATGAAGTGGGGCTTGCAGCTGGCTGCTCTGCTGGTAGTTTTGCTCGGTTTGTTGATGGGGGTTGCTCGAATGACCTTCCATTTGTTGGAAGGTTATCGGATGGGGATTGAATCAATTGCCGCGGATGTGCTGCAAAAGCCGGTTCTGGTTGGTTCTATAGACACGGCTTGGTCGAGACTGAATCCGGTCATTGTCATGCATGATGTACATATCAGGGATGAGGATAGTGGCAATGTGGCGACGGAGATCAAAGAGCTTGGTATTTCTTTTGATCTGATTGCCAGTTTATGGAATCAAGAGCTCAGGCCTGAAATGGTCGTCATGAAAATCAGGCGCTTGGGTATTTACAGGCAGGAGGATGGTCGGATAAGTCTAGGGCTTGATATCTTGGCCGGTAGCCGCGATGTTGAAGATACTTCGGAAAATCTACAGTGGATACTGGAATGGCCTGATGTCCATATCTTTGCAGAGGTTGTCGAATTTAATGACCGACAGGCACGATTTCCAGCTATATGCCTAGAGAATGCCGACCTGTCCTTACAAACCCGGTCCGGGTTTGTGGATCTGCAGGTTTTGGCTAAGGCCTGCTCATTAGCTGAGCATATTGAGCTATCTGCCAGATTTTCTAATGCTGACTTCAATAAAAGTTCATACTCTGCCGAGATTTACCTGCAAATCAGCCAAGCCTCGCCGGCTTTCTGGAGAGAGGCGCTCTCCGAATATATGTCCTTGCCGGATCGGGGTACGGCAGACATACAGTTATGGGCTGATGTTCGTGATAGCAAACCGGTAAAAATTGCAGGCAATGTTTCGCTACTGTCTCTTGCTTACGAAGATAGCGAGAGAATACCTTTTGAGATCGCTTCCGCGCGGGGACACTTTCGCTGGCTGCGGGCAGCCAAAGGTTGGCAGCTTCAGGTCGCTGATTGGGGTATGTCGCGTAATAACCATCAATGGCCTGCAAGTGATTTAGTGATGACGTTTAACCGGGAAAGGCATCAGTATGATATCAGGAGCCGGTATTTACGTATGGATGATATCCTGCCTGTAATAATGATGCAGCCATGGATCAATCAGCATGTGGATACGAAGTGGCGTGGGCTTCAGGTTCAGGGTTCTGTTTCTGACCTGAGTTTGCAGTTGATTTCCAGCAACGGTTTGTATGTGGAGAATTATGCTGCAAAGGCCCGATTGCAGGATTTTTCCATACAGGTCCGTGAAGACATGCCTAGGATACAGGGTATAGACGGTTATCTTGTGGCAACCTCTCGGGCCGGAATGATTGATTTTCACACGGAAAACGCGCTATTGGATATGGCGACTTTGTTTCGTGAACCACTAGGTGTAAGTACTTTAACCGGTCAGTTAAGTTGGTCCGTACTTGATTCAGGTTTATTAATCGAATCCTCGAACTTGAAAGCAGCTAACTCCCATATCGCCACACAGAGCCGCTTGTCGATTCATCTGGCTAAAGGAGAATCACCTTTTGTGGATATGCAGACCAATTTTGAAAAGGGTGACAGCGCGTATGCCTCGCTTTACTGGCCGGCAAAAATTATGCCTGAGGCCGCGACTGCTTGGCTTGATGACAGCATTGTAGCAGGTTACATAGATTATGGTACTTTTGTATTGCATGGGAACCTTGATGATTTTCCCTATGACAATCAAGAGGGGAGGTTTGAAGTACGATTTAACTTGAGAGATGGTATTCTGGATTACTATAATGATTGGCCACGCATCGAAGAGATTGAAGCTGAGGTGTCATTCCTGGGCAGAGGGGTTCATATAGAGGCGGTTTCAGGCTATATCTATGATGCGAGCATAAAGAAGATAGTTGTCGATATTGAAAATTTGTCTGCTGACCCTGTTATCAAGTTTAGTGGATCCGCTGAGACTTCATCACATGATTTATTGAGATATTTAGCCGAAACCTCTCTGGCTGGTGATTATCAGAAAGTACTGTCAGCTCTGAAGCTGTCTGGCATGCATGATTTATCTCTGAATATGTCGATCCCTCTCTATGATGAAGAAATAACATTTAATGGGGAACTGGATTTCAAGCGTAACCTGTTAAGCATCCCTAGCTGGCAGATTGAGTTATCTGATCTGGAAGGAAAATTGTCTTTCAGTGAACATGCCATTGCGGCGGATCGATTGACTGCCAGCTACCTCAATCATCCGGTAATCTCCGAGGTGTTGACGGTGCATTCGAATGATAGGCGTGAAACCCATATGCGACTGCAGGCCCTTGCCGATCTTTCACGCTTACTGGCGCAAACAAGCCCTTGGCTTGCTGAGCATATTCAGGGTGAGTCGATAATCAATTTTGCAATACAAACCTCTGATAGTCCGGGGTTATTGAGCCGCATGACTGTTAATTCAGATTTGAAAGGTACTGAAATCTGTCTTCCCTCGCCATTTGGCAAGTTGCGAGATACCAGATTACCTTTGCAGCTCACTGGTCATTTGGATGGCGGGTCGCTCGCTACCTTGGAAGCCTCTTTCCGAGACAGAGCGCATATCAGGATGCAGTTTAACGGACACGATCAGCTGTCGTCCGGTGTAGTGCATCTGGGAGCACTGCAGGCACCCCTTGAGCACGGCGGCGGACAGGGGCTTGAGATACGGGGGCGCATGGATAAGTTGAAGCTGGATAGTTGGATTGACTGGTATAGCAATCTGGCTCAAGGATACGCAGTCCGGAATTTTGTTATGCCTGTGCTTTTAGATCTGGATATCGGCGATATGACCTTGGCAAGGTGGCGCTTGCCTGAATTCAACATATCCGGTTTATTGGCCAATGATGTCTGGGACGTACGGTTTTCTGGCAGAGCGATAGCAGGGAAGGGCGTATTTAATCGCCACGGTACCCCTTTGTTAAAATTGGAGCTTGATGCTGTACGGATCCTGGATGAACCGGACATTGTTACTAATGTTACTGATAATCTCTGGTCATTTGAGATTTTTCCTGCCGATATCCCGTCTCTTGCGGTAGATATAAAGCAACTGATTTATAAC
>JAPYNQ010000064.1 GCA_028289815.1 Gammaproteobacteria bacterium
GTATAAATATACTGTATAATATCATCTGTCCGGCCCTTTAAATAGCCTGCCATAATCCCCAGAAGAATGGCAAATGGCAGCATAATCAGCGTCGTCAGCGTGCCGATAACCAAGCCAGTACGTATGCTTTTGATTGCCTGATATAAAACATCTTCACCCACCTTATCCGTACCAAATACATGATAAGCGGTGGCAGTATTCATGAGAAAAGCGACCGTCAGCATGATAAATGCCAGCGTGGCAAATATACTGCGCCACGGTAACTCGCGATGCCCACGCGCCATCCCCTGAATTACAGTTGGCAGTGATTCGCCCGTTCGCCATGCTACCAGCGCAATAATCAATGCTGCCGTCATCCCCCAGGCTGCAAGCCCGCCAAGAACACTGAAAATCAACCTTTGAGTTATATCCCGCGCCTGCATCCGGGGTTGTCCCAGATGCGAACCTGCGTGTTCAAGTCTCGGATATTCGCGGATTTTCCTTCCTAGCTCATCCTCAGATGTCTCTTTATTATAAAGATGAATCGCAAAAGGCGCGGAATACGTTTTTTCCGTATTTTCCCGCAGGTCGTTCAGAACAATATCCAGCACACTTTCAATAGTAGCTGCATATTTCACTTCGCCACCGCCACTGTTCTCCAATTGCTGGCGAAAATGCAAAGAATCAAGAAATCCAATCAGTATATAAGCCACCAGCACCATGAGAGCACTCACACCCAGTGGCTTTCGCATGATTTCGCGCCAGGGAGCTTTGAGGTGCTCCCGCGAGCGGGCATATAGTGCGAAGGCGATAACAGTGCCGACCAGCATAAATACGAGAGCATCGGTCCAGAGAACCTCAATCATGCCAGCCTCACTCTGGGATCAACCAATGTATAGGAAATATCGGTCAGTATCAGGCCAACGATATACAGCACAGCTCCCAGAAAAACCATCGCCCGCACAATAGCAAAATCCTGCTGATTGATCGCGTCAATCGTATAACTGCCCAAGCCTGGAATACCAAAGAAGGATTCCAGTATCAGGCTACCCATAAACAGTAACGGCAATGCCACTACAATCCCTGTAAGTATTGGAATCATGGCGTTTTTAAGTACATGCCTGAATAATATCCGGGCCTCGGAAAGACCTTTGGCTCTCGCCGTTCGCACAAAGTCCTTACCAACCTCTTCAAGGAAAAAGGTTCGATACCAGCGGGTACTAGCACCGATACCGGCAATGACACCAACAATGACCGGCAGAACAATAAACTTGGCTGCATCCAATCCCGTGCCATAACCGGAAATCGGCACCAAGCGCAATAACTTCCCTACCAGAAACTGTCCGCCAATATAGTAAAACAGCGCCGATATGGACATCAGAATAACACACAGAATGACACCCCAGATGTCAATATAGCTGCCACGAAAAAATGCCAGCAACATGGCAAAAAAAATATTGACCAATAGTGCCATAATCAGCGAGGGTATAGCGATGGCGAGACTCGGCCACATACGCTGGCTTATATCATAAGAGATATCTCGTCCATTGTCGGACGAACCAAAATCAAAAATAAACAGGCGAATTGACTTCTCAAAAAATATCGTGCGGGTAAACATGCCAAATCCACCGGCTTGACTGTTGACCAGCAGAGGCATATCATAGCCGCGTTGTTCTTTCCATTTATCAATGGCTTCCTGGGTAACATGGCGATCCCCCAAATGCAGGCGCGCCATCTGGTCCGGCGGGTTGACAACAAAGAACAACACAAAGGTAATCAGGTTCACGCCGACAAGGATTGGAACGGCATACAGCAGACGACGAATAATATAGGCCGTCATACCTGATTCACCTGCGGCTTGGCCCGCTGGCGCCGTTGATAGCTGATAAAGGCAGGCAAGGCACTTATAATCAGAATAAACAGTCCTATCCAGATCGGCCAGCTAACCGGCTGATTCCATTCCGACCTCTTCCTAGAACGAAGCTCTGGGTCTATACGCTTGTACTTGAGGGTATTGTTCGCCATCAAGTTTGGCTTGGAGTTGAAATACCAACCGTGATAAAGAGCGAAACTTTTAGGATTAATCCCCCATAGCCATGGCGCATCTTCTCGTAGAATATCAATCATGCGAGAAATAATTGCTAATCGTTCTTCATTGTTGTCCATGTTCTGCATTTTTTCAAACAGGCTGTTGAAATCCTGATTATTGTAATTACTCGCGTTCGCCCCATGATTCTCTGCCGCTTTGGCATTCGGGCCATATAGCAGAAACAAAAAGTTTTCCGGGTCCGGATAATCGGCGTTCCAGCCCCATGAATACATCTGCGCCGTGCCGTTGAGCATCTTGTCTTGGAAACGGTTGTAATCAGTGGGACGTACAATCAACTCAATCCCCAACTTGGCAAATTGCTTACGCCACCAGTTCATTTGTGCCTTACTATCCGGCCCCCTTGCAACGGTATCATAGTAAAGTTTCAATACTTCCCCAGAGGCAGCATCCCGCCCTCCAGGATAACCGGCTTTTACCAATAAGGACCTGGCCTGAGATAATGGACGGCGTCTTAGCTTACCGCCCTCCCAGGCATGGGTAACAGGATTAACTCCGGCACTACCCTGCTGATAACCATACAGACCCGGCGGTAACGGCCCCTGCGCCACAATTCCACGACCATTCAGAAAAATAGAAATATATTCCTCATAATCAACAGCAATAGCGATAGCCTGACGCAGATATTTGCCCTGCTCCCCTGCCGGATGACCGACCACCCTGTCCAGCATATTAAAACCAAAATAATAAGTGGAAGCGGCAACAGCCGTAGATAGCCTGATGCCCTTTTCTCGCATTTCATCGCTTAGCATCAGGTCACCTGAACCACCGATTCTGATCGCCTGATCAAAGGTATCGGAAGAAATTCCGGATACATCATAATATCCCTGCAAAAATTTGTTCCAGCGTGGAATGGATTCCTTTTCAAGGCTGCTGATCACCATATCAATGAATGGTATTTCCTTACCTGCGTCATCCAGTAAACCTTCCTCAGCATCTCCCGGCATACCTTCCGTCGGATAACGCTCACCATGGAAATTCGGGTTGCGTGACAGCACCATACGCAAGTTCGGGTTATTCTCGGTGAGCATGTAGGGACCGGTACCAATGGGGTACCAGTGCAGAGTCAGATTTTTATCTTCCATGCCCGATTGGGCATGAAAAAGATCAGCCTCCCAGGGCATCGGAGCAAAGAAAGGTAAAGTCAACCAGTATTTAAATTGTGGATATTTGCCCTTGATGCGGACTTGGTAAGTGTATTTACCGGTCGCTTTAACACCAGCCAATGGGTATTTTCGCAAATCAAGCCATACCGGACTTGCAGACTGATCAGCCTGCTCATTATAAGCCACCTGCAAAGAGTCAGAATACTCATTCAGCCCATCAATATACCCGGCCATGACGCCTAATATCGGAGAATTGCTTTGTGGATGCGCCAGCCGCTTAATCTGATAAACATAGTCTTCGGCGGTCAGCTCTCGCGTACCAACTTCTTCGAAATCCGACAAGACATGAACATCTTTGATGTCATCAGCAGAGATATCATGATAGAGATAACGACCGGTCGGATCCTTTGCCAGTGCAGGGTGTGGTTGATACATAATCCCTGCTCGGATCTCAATATCATAGATACTCCATGCTATATCACCTGCCGACGCATTATCAGGCAAACGACGCCGGTCTTTATCCAGGAAATAAGGAACCGGCATCTGAGTTGCCGTCAGGGTCGTCAGCTCATAAGGCCTCTTCAGATAATGGTATTGCAGCGGCGGTTCGTAGATATTGGCAATAATGCCATATTCGTTGGAACTGTAGGAGCGCACAGGGTCCAGATGCTTGGGACGCTCCTCAAAGTCACTGTAAAGGATATTCTTATGACTGTCCCTAGATGGATACGGATTATTCCAGATATTGCTATCGGCCAAGCCGCCACAGAACGGCGATAACACCATAAACATGACTGCAATCCTGATAAACATATCCTGTCGTAATTCCATCAACTCTTCATCCTGAATGTCTTCATATCCTGATAAAACCTTTGCTTCTGCTTTTTTATAATCGTGCCCCAAAATTCACTTTGCCGATTATAGACACATGGTTTAAGGTATGCGCCTTTAATTCCGATCAGATTCAGAAACAGGACAGCATTATGGGTTTCCTTGAAAACAAACGTGCCTTGATCACCGGCGTCTCCAGTAACCGCTCCATCGCTTGGGGCTGCGCCAAGGCGATGAAGAGCCAAGGCGCGGAAATTGCGCTGACTTATCAGAACGACAAACTCAGGGCGCGTGTTGAAAAATTTGCCAGAGAACTGGACACAGATATTGTGATCCACTTGGATGTCGCCTCTGACGAAATGATCGACAGCGCCTTTGCAGAGCTAAAAATACACTGGGATTACCTTGATATTGGGCTTCATTCCATTGCCTTTGCACCAAAGAATGAACTGGCCGGCATGTATCTGGACAGCGTAACCCGTGAAGGCTTCAAGACAGCCCATGAAATTAGTTCCTATAGCTTTTCGGCACTTGCCAATGCCTGCCGCCCCATGATGAAAGATCGCAGCGGTGCCCTACTGACTATGACTTATCTGGGGGCCGAACGTGTAGTACCTCACTACAACGTCATGGGTCTGGCGAAAGCCAGTCTGGAAGCCAATGTACGTTTTATGGCTGACCAGCTAGGACCTCAGGGTATCCGCGTTAATGCCGTCTCTGCAGGACCGGTTCGTACTCTTGCCGCCGCCGGCATCAGTAATTTCAAAAAACTGCTGGATGCCTTTGAAGAAGTGGCGCCTGTGCGTCGCTGTATTACAATAGAAGAAATCGGCAATGTCGCTGCATTTCTGTGCTCAGATCTAGCATCCGGTATTACCGGTGAAATCACCTATGTCGATGGCGGACACAATATTATGGGCGGTGGTTGCCCTCGATAAATACCGCTTAATTTCAGTATCAACTAATCAGCCGAAAATCCCGAAAAACCATAGAGCAAACAGCACAAGGATAAAGTACACGGATCATAACAGCTGCAATATACCCTCAATACATTAAGACTCCGGATACCCCATCATTTAAAGCATTTCTGATACAACTTGCCGACACCTCCGGCCTCAAAAGACACTATCAGCAGACTATTTGCCTCATCAGCTGTAGATTAATCATGGAATATCCATTGGCGTCTCCATGTAGAACACTCATCGGCACATCTTCAGTGCCCCATCCATCCACCAGCAGCTTTGCTCCCGATAAATCGTGATCCTTAGAATATTCGCTTTTAACTGCCAGCACCGATATACCAGCCGCCAGCGCTGAATGTATGCCGTTTTCCGAGTCTTCGACAGCCAGCACCTCATCAGATTGAAGATCCATCTGCTGCAAGGCATGAACGTAGATATCCGGGGCAGGTTTTTTATGCAGAACAATATCACCGGCTGCGATAACTTCAAACCAGTCAATCACATCGCCACCGATATTCTTTAACAATAAGTCATCAACGTTTTGCCGCGCAGTAGTCGTAGCAATACCCATGCGAATATCGCTGCAATGTATCTCTCGCAGTACACGCTCCACTCCGGACCTTAACGGTATTTTTCCGCTTGCCATAATACGCCTGTAACCGGCATTTTTATACCGAATGATTTCAGCTACCAAAGCATCCGGATCTTTATTAACATGACTGTAGTCAGGGTTATATGTCGCGATATAATGCTGAATACGTTCAGCACTACCTGCTATTTTCAATAGCTCGCTATAAAGCTCCTCCGACCATCGCCAATCCAGGCCAGCGGTTCTGAAAGCTCTGTTCATCGCCACCAGATGACCATGACGCTCTGTTTCAGACAGCGTTCCGTCAACATCAAATAAAATCGCTTTCAGCATGCAATGCTCTTGGAAAATCATCCTGCAAAGTTATTTTCGTATCACCTCAACTATTGATCTTCCTTCACTTGGAAAATAGCAGCTGAAATGCTGATATACAGCAGAAAATTTATTCCTTGATACGACAATCGTATTGCTCAAAACGGACTATATGCTTACCATATTGCCATGTATCTAGTAATGTCACAGGGCACTGCAAGTGCAAGCGCCTAAGCCTGCGACTAGGGCCTGCATCCGTCATTGATCTCAAGAAACTATCCCGAATTCGTATAAAACTCCTGCCTTCTATTGGTGCTTTAGGATTGCTCTGAGAATAAAACTGGTTATCTTCGTCCATATTAACAGCAAACCAATGAATAGCATAGCCAACTAATACCTGATTCACTAAATCGTTTTTTTTCAGTGAATTATAAACACGCAAGATATATTCAGACTCAGAAAAATTCCACCCTATATAAAGGAGATAATTATAT
>JAPYNQ010000065.1 GCA_028289815.1 Gammaproteobacteria bacterium
GAATATGAATACCAGGTAAATTACCTGATAAATTGAAACCCAGTTTGAGTATTCACATTATCAATGTCAACAAAGCCATTAGAGAGAGTCTCTAAAAATCTCTGGTAAGAGACTTCAGCATAAAGTGTACAGCACACAGTAGTTGCAATGTATAAGTCGATATGTGAGGATTTCTGATATCACGCCATACCATGATGACAATGCAAGCTAGGCTTTTGGAGATTTCCTGAACTCTGTGCACCATGGAAATGATATCAGCCGGCTAATCGATCATTTGCAAGCAGCACAACCCTGTGACACTAACGTACCGGTAATACTAGATTCTGCCCTTTTATGCTAATCGCGGTTATCATGCCGTCTGAGAATAGTCTGATGAAAGCTGTAATCAAAAAGCGATATAAAACACTGAAAATAAAAACTCATGCGTACACAAGATAGCAAGCCGGTTATTGAGGTCATTAATTCCGGCATTGTCGGCGAAACAGGAGCAATTATTGAGCTGGAAAACCGGGCGGAAAATGCCCTTGCCACCGCATGCCTAGCTAAGCAGGCACGACGCTGCCTATATATCTACTCAAGGAATCTTGACCCCACCATCTTTGATAAGATCGAATTCATTACAGCCGCAAAAAAAATCGCCCTTTATAGCCGGTTTGCCCATATCCGAATACTGGCTGCTGACTCAAAGCGTATCATGCAGCGTGGTCATCGCCTGGTGACTCTGGCCCGTACACTTTCCTCATGCATAGAGATACGCCGCCCGGAAAAACAATTCCGATCCCTGCGTCAGACCTTCATCACAGTCGATGGACAGGGCTATCTTTATCGGCGGGATTCTGAGCGCTATGAAGGGGTCATAGATTTTAATGATCCTAGGGAAACCAGAGAGCTGGATAAGCTATTCACTGATATCTGGCAAAGAAGTCAGGTGGACCCGGAAATGAGGAAGTTGAATATCTGATATATTACCTACCTTACTCTACTTGGCAGGCTATTCCCAAAACAACCTAATCCTGCTATAAACACACCTGTTGCACTATACAAAACATACAGATGATCAACTTTGCCTAGTCCGAGAACCGGTATGTCAATCAAATCCGTAAGCCTCTCATTGCTTCTTGCCTGCTTAGCTATTTCGGCGCAGGCCAATACCGAATACGAGGTCGGCTGGAATGCCTTTCAGTCCAGAAATTATGAATCAGCGCGCTCAATCTGGTTGCCTCTAGCTGAAAATGGCGATGGCGATGCCGCGCTCGGCTTGGCTATCATCTATGAAAATGGCTTGGCCACTCCCAAAGACCCGGTCACTGCGGCAAAATGGTATCAGATTGCTGCCGACCAAGACATTGCTGAGGCTCAACATGACTTGGGAATCAAGTATTTTACCGGGCTGGGTGTAGAGCGCGATCCGAATAAAACTTACGAGCTATGGAAACAGGCAGCGGAATCCGGATTAGGCGCAGCCCAAACCAAGTTTGCCTACTTGCATGTCCAGGGCATAGGTACCAAACAGGACTTCGAGACTGCCATAAAATGGTATCGTCAGGCGGCAGATCAGGGAAATACCGAAGCCATGTACAACATCGGCCTTATGTATGAAAAAGGCATTGGCATCGCCCAAAACCGAAATCAGCACCTGCGCTGGTTAGCGATGGCATCAGAACGAGGTTATCCAAGGGCCCAGTATGACCTAGGGCTGATGAAACTGCATGGTAAAGATATAGAGCGCAGCGTTTCCGAGGGTAAACAGCTTCTGCTCAAGGCCGCCAATAATAACTCCCCAGATGCCCAGTATTACCTTGGTACGCTTTACCTGAATGGACATATTCTTCGCCCGGACAGGGAGCTGGCAATAAAACTGCTACAACGTGCCGCTGACCAGGGACATAAAACTGCCAAACAGGCGTTGGTCGATATTGGAAATCTGAATAAGGAGGACGGTTCTCTTGTCATCGGAAAAACAAGCGACCAATCCACAACTGCAACCCATGACAACACTCCTCAGCCGCTTCCAGACCCCCCGACAGATAACACCATCGTGCTGAGCAAGGAGCTGGTAGAAAAGCAGGATAAAGCTGACACACCCGCCCCAGAGCCCTCGGCAAAGCCAGCAACAAGGCAACAGGGAACCGATCAATCCGAGTGGCTGATGACCCAAGACATAGATACTTATACCATTCAGTTGATGGCCACCACTAACCAAGACCGGGCCACGAAATACCTGGAAAAACTACCGAATAACATTGATCCGTTCCTTTACAGCTTTAAAAAAGGCAGTGATACATGGTATGCCGTAGCTGCCGGCATCCATGCAGACTTTAGTCAGGCTCGCCAAACCATTAAAAATTTCCCGACCGGTGTCCGGGTAAGCAGCCCTTGGATACGCAGCGTTGGTTCATTACAGAAAATCATCGCTTCCCAATAAAAGCAAAACTTCCCAAAGTATTTATCCCCCCATACAGGAATCTGTCTGGTCGGGCAAAAGATAACCCGTACATAATGGCACTTTTATACCAGACAGGAGAATCCCCGATGCGCATCATTCTGCTGGGCGGTCCCGGGGCCGGTAAAGGCACGCAGGCAAACTATATCAAGGAAAAATACCATATTCCCCAGATTTCCACAGGCGATATGCTGCGTACCCATGTCAAGACAGGTACCGAGCTGGGAACTGCCGCTAAAAAAATCATGGATACAGGCGGTCTGGTTCCTGACGACATCATCATGGGTATGGTTAAAGAACGCGTTACTGAAGACGACTGCACTAACGGCTATCTGTTCGACGGATTTCCGCGCACCATCCCTCAGGCCGATGCCCTGAAAACAGCCAATATCACGATTGATGCCGTAGTTGAAATTGATGTACCCGATGCAGAAATCGTCAATCGCATGTCAGGTCGCCGCGTGCACATGGCATCAGGTCGCACTTATCACATCATATATAATCCACCGAAAACAGCAGATAAAGACGACAAAACAGGCGAAGACCTGATTCAGCGTGATGATGACCGGGAAGAAACCGTAGAAGCACGCCTGAAAGTTTACCATGACCAAACCGAACCCCTGATTGAATACTACACCAAATACAGTAAAAGTGATGAAGACGGTGCCCCTCGCTATATCAGGATCAATGGCCTCGGCAAGGTTGATGACATCCGCGACCAGATATTCGCTGGCTTGGATGGTTAATATACTAGCACCGTATCGCAATATATGAATTGAGACTCAACAACCTGCTAGAGACGCCCCTGAACCGAGGTATTATCATGCCCTACTATGTTTACAAGCTGTTTCCAAACCGCGCGATTGAATATATAAACGACTTTGAATCATACAAAGAGGCCCGTTCATTAGCGCGCGATACCCGTGCCGCTACAACCGTTCAGGGTAATTACAAAGTCAAGGTTATGTTTGCCGAAAACAGCCGTGAGGCTGAATCATTAATCCTGACTCCACGCGAACGTCCCATACTGATGGAACATGAAAAATAACCATGCCGGCCAATGGAAGAAGATCAATATCGCTTGACCTATCGGCAAGTCAACCAACTAAAGTGTGCATTTGAAAAGACTATCCTAGCTGGTCATTGCGCATGTCCTTTATCGCATAAATTCTGTCTGGCGGAACGAGAAGGCATTTCCTGCCAGCAGACTGAAAACCGGCAACGCTGCCAGAATCTGCTGCAAAAATCACGCAAAAAGACGCTTTTTGTATTCAAGCTGACTCGCTTCGACGGTGTGCTACCACACGCCAAGGAGATTCGCGTACAACTGGGAATCCTGACCGGGCTGGCCGAACTGTTGGGTCAACCTGAAACAGAGAATATATGCGATATCAATCAGCTGCTCGCTATAGCAGAAGAGCACTATCCAGATCTGGATAAACTACCTTACGAACCGTTGATACGTGCTGTCAATCGCGCCCAAGGCCGACGTCGCAAAAAATAGCCGGTGGGCCGTATTTTCAAGTCGTATTTGACACAATAGCATGTAAAGTAGGCTTCCTTGCCGACAGCTCGCTATTGGTATGCCATAATTGATGCCTGACAGAAAACACAGCACACTAAGCCCATGACAACAAAAAATTCGGCGCAAGGTCTACTACAGGCTGATGAGATCATCCATGCCCGGTGGGTCGTCACCGTTGATAGACAACATAATGTCCATGAAAGTCATGGTCTGGTTATTGATGATGGCCGGATTGTCGCTATTGATGACTCCACCACCATTCAGGAGCAGTATCAGGCTAGAAAAATTACCCACCTCAAGGACCATGCGTTGATACCAGGGTTTATCAATGCCCACACCCATGCCGCCATGTGTCTCATGCGCGGGCTGGCCGATGATCTGCCTCTTATGACCTGGTTGCAAGAACATATCTGGCCGATCGAGCACAAATGGGTAAGCAGTGACTTTATACGTCAAGGCACAGAGCATGCTATTGCCGAAATGATTCGTTCAGGCACTACGGCATTTAACGATATGTACTTTTTTCCCGATGTTGCCGCAGCCGTGGCCTCCGCGGCCGGCATCCGTGCCACAGCAGGATTGATTGTTATCGACTTTCCCTCTGCCTGGGCAGGTGACTGGCAGGAATATATTGATAAGGGTCTGGCAGTGCATGACCAGTTTCGCTCGGATAACCTGATTACCACAGCCTTCGCCCCACATGCACCCTACTCCGTCGGCAATGAACCCTTGGAAAAGGTGCGCATCCTGTCAGATGAACTGGAAATACCGATTCATATGCACGTTCATGAAACTCATGATGAAATTGATCAGGGCATAAAAAATTATGGTTCACGTCCGCTGCGCCGTCTAGATGAAATCGGATTACTGACACCCAATCTGCTGGCCGTACACATGACACATCTGCATGACGAAGAAATAGTACGCTTCAGTAAGACCGGCGCACATGCCATACACTGTCCCCAATCGAATATGAAACTTGCCAGCGGCTTTTGTCCAGCGCAAAAACTTGTGGATGCAGGTATCAATATTGCCCTGGGTACGGACGGTGCCGCCAGTAACAATGATCTGGATATGCTGGCCGAAATGCAATACACCGCCATGCTGGGTAAAGCCGTTGCCGATGATGCCACCGCCCTGCCCGCTGAGACCGCACTGACAATGGCTACCATCAATGGTGCAAAAGCACTAGGCATAAACGATATAACCGGTTCACTGGAAGTTGGCAAAGCGGCCGATATCACGGCGATTGACCTGAGCGAACTGGAGACACAACCGCTGTATAGCCCGGTATCGCAAATTGTATATGCCGCAGACCGGCGACAGATTACGCACGTCTGGTGTAATGGCAACAATCTTTTAAAAAATCGTATATTGCAAACACTGGATATCGAAAAATTAAAAAGCAATGCTTTGAGCTGGCGGCAAAAAATTAACATGCTATGAAACATAGGATGATTTTCCTCAAACCAATCTATCCACAACCCATTATAAAAAATGCCTTATGAGTGTAGAAAAAAATATATCCAACGTCGATGACCGGGAAATCAATAAGTTCGACGATATAGCAGCCCGCTGGTGGGACCTGCCAGGAGAATTCCGGATATTGCATCATTTGAATCCGGCACGGCTGAGATTCATCAGACAACACTCCGACACCAATGGCAAAAAGATTCTGGATATCGGATGTGGTGGCGGCATCCTGAGCGAAGCTATGACCAAAGACGGTGCTATAGTCACTGGCATTGACATGTCGCAAAAGGCGCTCTCAGTAGCGAAGCTGCATGCCATGGAGGCTGGCATTGAACTTGATTACCAGCACGCATCCGCGGAACAACACGCCGCAACTCGTACCAACGAATACGACCTCATCACCTGCATGGAATTGCTGGAACACGTCCCGCACCCGGCCAGCCTGATCCAGGCAACAGCAGCGCTGGTAAAACCCGGTGGGCGCATCTTCGTCTCTACCATTAACCGCAATCCCAAGGCCTACACCCTGGCCATACTCGGCGCCGAATACATCATGCGACTACTCCCCAAAGGGACGCATGACTATAACCGATTTATCACACCATCCGAGCTAGCACACCAGGCCCGTCAAGCCAGCCTGATATTGGTAGAAGAGACCGGTATACGCTACAACCCCATCTTGCGCACAGCATCACTGGTCCGCTCCGTTGATGTCAATTATCTGATGTGTTTCGAGAAAGAAGTGGAATAACAGTAGAAAATCTCGAAAAGCCTGCTACACGACACTATGTCTCTTGTCTGTCTTATCCGTTTATTTCAGTGTTGTACATAGCAATAAGATTTTCTTTTTGTACCTTGGTGAGTTGTTTTATGCGATATTCAAGTCTGGATGCCTCGCTACGGTCTTGGGCATTTTGGTGCCATACTATTTGCAGTGGTGCCTTACCGCGAAGTGATTTTGCGCC
The DNA here is from genome assembly GCA_028289815.1 of Gammaproteobacteria bacterium. Classification (GTDB taxonomy): domain Bacteria; phylum Pseudomonadota; class Gammaproteobacteria; order JAJDYQ01; family JAJDYQ01; genus JAJDYQ01. The sequence continues at coordinate 6,407 of JAPYNQ010000065.1, forward strand.
TTTGCCGGCTTTTCCGCGGTGTTCCGCGAGACGTCTCTGAGGATCGGTTGTAATGCCGGTATATAGGTCGCCGTTGCGGTTACGGATGATGTAAACACACCATTGAGATGCATGTAGCGAGATCGGTGTCTTTAAAGGCGGCTGTTGCGGCATCAGATTGTAATTGCAGCTAGGGTGATCAGTGAGATACCAAGGAATGGGCAACCGGTGACAGATTATGATAGCGCATGTAGTTTGCGGTTTCGTACAGGGCAAGTGACAGTGTTTGCAATTTTTCCGTGAGGATCGGGCGCTGTAAGTAGAGATTTTTATCCGGTTGATCGGCCTGCAGGTCATGTAGGCGCTTTTTGCTGCCGTCGGCATACATTGTGAAGTAGTGGTCTGTGCTCATTATTCCAATCCGGGGCAAGCGTCCGTGCAGTATGGTAAAGGCATATTGCCGGCGTGCATGGCGCGGGTCCAGCATATTGCGACCCAGTGTGGTATTGATATAGGGCTGTGAGGCGTAACCTGCAATTGTCGGCAAAATATCAACCTGGCTGATTATGGTATTGATTTGTCGTGGTACAGTACTTGGCTGATATATTACGAGAGGACTTTGAAATTCGGTAATACCGAGCCTTTCCACATAAGCCGGCAAGTGCGCAGCTTGGCGCATGTTACCGTGGTCAGCCAAAAATACGAATATGGTGTCCCGATAGTATTCGGTTTGGCGGGCCTGACGTATGAAGAAACCTAATGAATGGTCCATGAAGCGCATCGCGTTGTAATCCGGTACAGAACGGAAACCATGTTTTTCGATTTCATCGGGGTCCGGGGATAATACCTGAAAACCCCGAGTATCTTTCGGGATGTTGTAGGGTCTGTGATTGCCGGAGGTCTGAATGAGGGCAATAAAGGGCTGGTGTTGGCGACTGAGAATGCTGTTTGCCTCTTCAAATAAATGCAGATCACTAATGCCCCAAACATCCATACGCGAGGATTGGTAGCTGCCTTCCTCATATATGTGCAGCCCGGGGATGTTGTTGGTCAACAATCCGCGGATATTAGCCCAATTTGCACTACCTCCTAGGAAGTAGAATTTTTCGTAGCCCTGAAAGGCATTGATTATAGTATGCTGATTGACGATCAGTGGGTTGCGGGTTGAGGTTCTGTTGACTTCTATATCCGGTAAACCCGTTATCAGTGCCCATACCGAGCGTGCCGTACCGCCATGCGGAGCGTAATAACGATTAAATGAAATTCCTTGTTGAGCAATAGCATCAAAATTGGGAGTGGGATTGAACGGATTACCGGATAATCCGGTTTTATACCAAGCGAACGATTCAAGTACGACAATGACAATATTGGGCCGGCGAGCAAATGTGGTTTGTGGCGAGTACCGGCGTATATAGCGGAGATTTTTTATATCCGGTTGCTCTATGCCCAGATATTCAACCATGAGAGGATAATATTTTCTGGCCCTACGCTCATCATGGTTGACGTTGCGGTTTTTGATAGTATCAAGAAAATACAGCACGGGATTAAGTGCGAGGTGAGATGCGAATTCATTGGTACTGTAGTAGGCATCGCTCCATCGAAGGGGGTACCAAGAAAACTTGGCCCAAGCCGCTGTCAGCATCAGAACAGAGAGAATCAGGCTAGCGGTGAGACGCAAACTAATAGCAGGATATGTTTGTTGTGGTCTAAGTTGCCATACCCTGCCGACGGCAAAGGCAAGGATGGCGAGAACGGCAACAACACCCAAGCTTATACGGAGCACGGGATATGTCTGCCAGACCATATGAAGTGAGGTATCAAGGTTATAGGCAAATCTCAGAATTGACGCATCAAGACGCGTTCCCAGATATGCGTAGTAGGCAAAATCCACGATGTAGCTTATCGATATGATCGTGAAGAATATTAGAAAGTAGGTGCGCCAAAAATACAGGGCATAGACATTGTGCGTCGGCTTAAAACCGATGACAGCAGACAGGAGAAGCAGCGGCAAATGGATGAACAGCAGCAGGCGTAAATCAAATTTGGCACCAATGTATAAGGACTTTACCAGCAGACTGTTGTCCAGCTCTGCGCCGGTTGGAACAAAGTAGAAATAGAATCCCAGTCTGAGTAAAAACAGATAAAACAAACCTGCAAACAGGCTGATCAGCAGTGATTTTATTTCATAACGAGACATGGCGGACCGGTTTTATTTGCCGGCCTTCGCCCAGCTATCACGCAGACTGATGATGCGATTGTAAACCGGAGTATCGCCGCTTTCGGGAGCATGGTCCAAGGTGAAATATCCGAGCCGCTCAAACTGGAAGGCAGTATCAGCAGCATCCCTGGATAAGCCGACCTCCAGCTTACAGCCCTGTAATATGCGCAGTGAATCCGGGTTCAGCTGGCTGTGTATATCATCGGCGGTCCAAGGAGCAGGCGTATTGAACAACCGATCATAGAGATTTACCCGGGCATCAACAGCCTGTTTGGCGCTGACCCAGTGGATAGTTCCTCTGACCTTACGCCCGTCGGCAGTACCGCCGCCGCGGCTTTCAGGATCGTAGGTTGCCCTGAGCTCCACAATATGGCCGGCAGGGTCTTTGATTACCGCGGTACAAGTAATATAGTAGGCGAAACGTAAACGCACCTCACGACCGGGTGACAGGCGGAAAAATTTCTTCGGTGCATCCTCCATAAAATCGTCACGTTCAATGTAAATCTCGCGGCTGAAAGAAATATTGCGAACACCAAATTCAGGTTTCTGCGGATGGTTAGCAGCTTCAAGCAGCTCTTCGTGTACTTCAGGATAATTTTCTATAACCACTTTTAGCGGATTGAGGACCGCCAACCGACGTGGGGCACGTTCGTTGAGATATTCGCGAACAGTGTTTTCCAGCACGCCCATCTCAATAGTACTGTCTTTTTTGGTGACACCGATGCGTTCACAGAAATCGCGGATAGCTGCAGGTGGATAACCGCGCCGGCGCATACCAGAGATTGTCGGCATACGCGGGTCGTCCCAACCGCTCACAATGCCTTTCTTGATCAGCATATTCAGGTCGCGTTTACTGGTAATGGCATATTCAAGCTGGAGGCGGGCAAATTCAATCTGCTGCGGGTGACAGGGTGTGGCGAGCTGATCCAGCACCCAATCATATAACGGCCGATGATCAGCAAACTCTAGGGTACATAGTGAATGAGTAATACCCTCCATAACATCTGAAAGACAGTGAGCATAATCGTACATCGGGTAGACGCACCATTTATTTCCCGTTTGATGATGCCTGGCGTGCTTGATACGGTACAGAACCGGGTCGCGCATGTTCAGATTCGGCGAAGCCATGTCAATTTTTGCACGCAGGACACATTCACCATCGGCAAATGCTCCTGCCCGCATACGACGAAACAGGTCAAGGTTTTGTTTGACTGAGCGATTTCTGTAAGGACTTTCGGTACCCGGCTCAGCTAGGGTACCGCGAGTTTGATGAATTTCATCTGCGCTCTGATCATCGACATAAGCCTTTCCACCTTGAATTAACTGTTCCGCAAACCGGTATAGCCCATCAAAATATTCTGAAGCGAAATGCAGCTCATACCAATCGTAGCCCAACCAAGTAACATCTCGCTTGATGGCTTCAATATACTCATGCTCTTCTTTTGACGGATTGGTATCGTCAAATCGTAGATTGCATCTGCCCGCATAGGATACAGCAATACCAAAGTTCAGGACGATTGACTTCGCATGGCCGATATGCAGGTGGCCATTGGGTTCCGGTGGGAAACGAGTGATCACCTGACCGGTGCTTCCAGACGTCGCGATGTCTGAGTCAATGATGCTACGAATAAAGTTAGACGGAGTATCTGTTGCTGATTCTGATGACATCCTGACCGGCGCTAAGTAAACAGGAAGCGGATTCTATCACTGCCCGACTCAAAAGAAAGTAACTACACATGCATCGCACTGCTTCCGGCCCTTTGGTATCAACTTCTCCTACGTGATGACCGACAACGACCCCTGCTGGCACTTAAAAGTAAAGCGCCTCCGGCAATTATACCGACGCTTGAAACTGTGCCACATCAAAACCCATCCCTACATCCCGCGCTCTAGTGACAAGGTGAAGCACCACGTCCAGACCACACTGCATGAATGGACTTATGCCTAACCTCTATCACTATGAACAGCGTACACGGCATTTCACGCCGTGGTTGCGCCACTACCACTGGCAAGGGTTCCACTGAATAATGTGGTGAGCTTACACAGCGTACAAAGCTAATTCTGTTAAACCGGACTGGAACTTCGATAGTATTGTTCCGTAGAGTGTTTTCGAGTATAAATACATACGCTTAGCCAAAATACCCAAAACCATCACTTTAATCTGAGAACGAAAAATGGCATCTAATAAAATTGGTCGCTACGAAATCGAATCCAAAATCGGAGAAGGTGCTTTCGGTACCGTTTATAAAGCCAGAGATCCGGCTCTGGATAGGGCAGTAGCAATCAAAGTTCCTTCCCTCACATTAAGTGACGATGAACTTGCCAAGCTCATCATAGAATTTCACCGCGAGGCACGTATCGGTGCCCAGTTTCGGCACTCCAATATTGTCACTGTTTATGACCTTGGAGTGCGCGAGCAAAGCAAGAACATCAAAATGCACTATCTGGTAATGGAATACGTTGCTGGTATCGAGCTAAAGGAATATATCAAGCAAGTTGAGCAAATTGAGTATCGGGAAATTTTGCAAATCATATTTGAGTGTTGTAAGGCACTAGATTACATCCATTTCCATAAAATTGTTCATCGTGATATCAAGCTCGGCAATATTATGTATAACCCTAACTATCCTATAGTCAAACTCATGGATTTTGGGATAGCTGACCAGATAAATTACAAAAATATCAAAAGCGTAGGTACGCTACTCTATATGTCACCCGAGCACTTTGAGGAAGGTAGCGTATTAACAGCACAAACAGATATTTTTGCCTTGGGTGCAGTTATGTATCAGCTGATTGCAAAACAACCTGCGTTCAAAGGCGATGATGTAAGCACGGTAATAGCCAACATCAGAAATAACGATCCAATTCCATTACAGCATTATCGACCTGATGCCCCTCAAGAACTCAGTAATATCGTCAACAGAGCGTTGGCCAAAAAACCAAGGGATAGATTCAATACCGCTCTCGAATTTGCATCCTCCATTCAGAGTCTGCTTGATAGCCTGTCCAATAAAAAGTCAGGAGCTAAAATCAGTGTTGGTGAATCTAGGAAAGTCTCACAAAACGAGGATTATGTATTCCTGCGCGATAATAGCTGGTTCAAAGACTTTTCACCCAGCTTGATTGAAGAATTGGTCAAAGTTGGAAAAATAGAAGCCTATCAGGCTAACCAGCTGATCGTAACTGAAGGTGAGCTTGCTGACAGCTTTTACACCATCATCTCAGGCTCTGCGGATGTTATTAAGTACTCCAATACTGTCGCCAGAATGTCTGCCGGGGACAGCTTCGGTGAACTTGGGCACATTACCGATAATACCCGCCGTACAGCGAGCATTAGAACAGCTGAACCTACCAAGGTGCTCAATGTCAGTTTCGAGACACTTGAATCTCTGTCTACTGAAAACCAAGCAATGCTCTACAAAGGCTTCTTTAAATCCACCATGCAAAGACTAACTAAACTGATGGAATCAATGAAACTCTGACAGAATATTAGCATGACCGACATAATGCCGGACTATAAAAAAATTAACATGGATAATTGGCCGTTAAAGATGATCCACCACCAACAATCACTCTGGTTAAGTTAGATTGAATTTCCGCTTCTGCAGAAATGACAATTTCATTACATGGTAAAACTAGAATCTGCCTGCGCAAGCAGTTATCCCCTCGCTATCTCTATGCAAGCAGAAAACCAGCTCAGTCGAGCGCGGGCAGTTATCCAATCAATACCCCGTAACATCATTCAATAGAGAGTATGATCGCATACCTCAGTATAGTGAGATATAATTAAATTATAAATTTTTTATCATAGCTTTAATTTTCAAAATTTCTGCCAACATATATCA
>JAPYNQ010000066.1 GCA_028289815.1 Gammaproteobacteria bacterium
CACACGCCAGCCTGCAAAAGCAGGAACCACGCCGGATGACAATCTCATCATTCACGGCGACAACCTGCACGCGCTCAAGGCGCTGCTGCCGGTCTATGGTGGCAGAATAAACTGTATCTATATCGACCCACCGTATAACACCGGCAACGAGGGATGGGTTTATAACGACAATGTCAGCAGCCCGCTGATGCAGGAATGGCTGCAAAACAAAAACCCGATCGATGGCGAAGACCTGGAGCGCCACGACAAATGGCTCTGCATGATGTGGCCCCGATTACAACTCTTGCGCGAACTGCTGGCAGAGAATGGGGTGATTTTTGTCTCTATTGACGATAACGAGCAGCATCGTTTTCGGATGCTGATGGATGAGATTTTTGGGGAAGAAAAATTTATTGCCAACATTATCTGGCAGAAAAAATATGCCCCGGCAAACGATGCAAAGTATTTTTCCGACAACCATGACTTTGTTATATGTTATGCCAAAAACCGCAGCAATGGAAAAAACAGCGAAGCAACAGCTTGGCAACGGCGTTTACTCCCACGCAGCGAAAAACAGGACAAGCTCTATAAACATGACGACAAGGATGGCAGAGGCCCTTGGCGTACTGGAGACTTGAGCGTCAAATCTTATTCACCAGAATATGACTATTCGGTCATCAATCCAAAGACTGGAAAGGAGTATAAACCACCGCAAGGGACATGTTGGCGGACAGGCAGAGAAAAAATGCAGGTATGGCTGAAAGAAAACCGTATTTTCTTCGGACGAGACGGCAGGGGATTGTCCCTCTCACCGTCTGGACTTACGACGAGGTTGGGCATACGGACAGTGCCCGCAAACTCCTGAAAGAGATATTCAGTGACCGGCAGTTACCTTTTGACAACCCGAAGGCATTAGGGCTGCTACACCGGATATTCACCATAGCGGCAGACAAAGACGCCATCATCCTCGACTCTTTCGCCGGTTCCGGCACCACCGCCCATGCCGTACTGGCCTTAAATAAAGAAGACGGCGGCAACCGCCGCTTCATCCTGGTGGAATGCGAAGACCGACTATGAAACCCTGGCGCGTCATCTGTACTGGACCGCCACCGGCCGATCACCGCACAAAATCAATCCGAAAACCCGACGCGGCAAAGACGGCCTGTTTTATGAAACGGCAGATAAACGCTACTATCTCATCTACAAACCCGAACTGAGCTTTCTGCGTGACAAGTCCTCCGCCCTGAATGAAGCCCGCGCCAAACGCATTGCGCGAGAATCCGAAAGCAAAACCGCCGTGGTCTTCGCCACGCATAAATTTATGGGCCAGAAGGAACTGTCAGCAATGGGCATCACATTCTGCGGACTGCCCTATAGTCTGCCATAGCAACAGACTGGAGACTGACAGGAGTGCTTTTACCATGAATGCAAAAGGATACTTCCATCTTGCCGGGTTCTTTAGGATGAATAATAAGTATGATGATGCAATAAAAAATTATACCGAAGCGATAAAGCTAGATCATGAATATCTATATGCGTATCTTGGTCGTGCCGATATTTATTGCTGGAAGGGCCTATACTGCCCAGCAATAAAAGACTATACCAAAGTAATAGAGCTGTTATCCACGCCTAAATTAGAGATAAAACTGAGGTCCGAACCTGCATTTCTAAGTAATATTCACTTCCAACGCGGTATTGCCTATGTAAACTGCAAAGAAAATCATAGTAACGCCCATAATAAAAAAGATAAATATGACTACGCAATAGAGGATTATACCAAAGCGATAGAACTAGGCCCTACATCTGGAGAAGCATACAGTAAACGTGCATTTGCCTATAACCAAAAGGGTGAATATGATCAGGCTATAGCAGATTGCAGAGAAGCGATTAAGTTAAAACATGGGATTGCCGAAAAACACGATAATGAAATATATGATAATCTTTGTTTTGCCTACGACAAAAAGGGCAAACATAAAGATGCCTTTGATGCCCTTAATGCCCTTAATGAAGCAATCGAACAGAATCCAAACCTAAAATTTATAAGCCCGCTCATCTATATTGCCGCACAGATTCCAGAAGTCTTTGGAGTAGAGAAAACAACTTTGACTTTCAAAGTCTATTATAAACTATATATGGCTGTCCACGAAATACAAAATGACCTTTTTTGTGCAGAGAAATTAGAACTTGCCCATTACACCTCTCTGCATGTCTTTAAGGCTATTTCCAAAGAAGAATGCTTCCGTCTTTATAATGCAAAATATATGAATGACCCGGAAGAGGGTCAGGTATTTTTCAAGATAATAGAAGAGATAATAAAAAAAGATGAAGAAGATAAAAAAACAAAAAAAGAAGATTGGAAAATAGAAGATCGGTTTTATAAAGACCAAGAACAATCCTATCGTTCACCTGCCTATATCGGCAGCTTTGTGCGTGACAAAGAAGACACACAGGGAAGAAATGAGGAATACAAAGATGAACTGTTTTTATGGCGAACCTATGGAAAACATGATAATGAAGAAGCCGCCGGTGCCTGTCTGATTTTCAATAAAAAATGCTTTGTAGAAAATCGAAAACACCAAATTGGTGCCATGAATGAGCTTTTGAGTTATTCAAGCGACGGTCATATACAAGAGTTTCTGGCTTTATATAAAATTTACTACCGAGATCAAGACAACAATAATGACCTAAAAAACAAACTGAAAGAGGTAGCTAGTCAACTCAAAAACATACATGAGATCATAAATAAAGAAGAAGAAAAAACAAAAAATACTTTGAAACGGCTTGTCTGCGAACTGCTGGATAGCATCCGCTTTCTGTTCAAGGAAAGACATTACCGTGAAGAAAATGAAGTGCGCGTCATTCAGTTGCGTTACGGTGAAGAGAATAAATCTGCCGAATCAGTAATCAAAGTTGATATGGACACCATCCCCCCGCGCTTCTATTGCGAGGCCCCGGATAATTTCCGCTTTAACGAGGTGATACTTGGCCCGAGGGCAGCCCATTTTCAGGAATGGAAACAGTGGCTTACAGAGCAGAATAAAGAACAGAATAGAAATATTAGAATAGAACGATCACAAATCAAGTACGGAAAATCATAGCCGGTTATATCTTTAAGCCGTCGCCTGAGCGAGGACACAGGATTGATACCCTAAGTCAACCACAGACTCTCTCACTTGTTGTACCGAGAAATTACCTTCACCATATTTCTCAAAGCCGATATTGATGGCATCGTCCTCGCTGTCAAAAAAGTTGCTGATTTGCTGATCATGCAATAAGGCAAATTTATTGTGGTAATCTCTTTTCAACTCGGCAATCTGTGTCTTAAAAAAGGCATAATTCTCATCAACCTGCTTTTGAGCTTTTCGTACTTCCTCTGAGTTCATCTCACTGTCTCCTTTCGGGTCATCCCGAAGGATGATATCGTGGACAAAAAAGAACCACCTGAATAGCATTTAGTGTTGACAGATTCAACGGTTCCTTGCGTTTCACAGGCCGCCTTGGCACCGATTAGCCACCTGCTCAGCCTGCTTGCTTGCAGAATAGCCCCACCTTTAAGCGCTTTTCAAGTGTTTCTTCAGGGTTTTATGATAGATTAACGTGTATCAGCTTTCCTCTATACTTCTCAGGCCATAGCCATGCAGCTCAAAACCTACCAGCAAAAAGCCCTTGAACAGCTGGACCGCTGGGTTGAGGCGCTTCAAGTGGCCATAAAAGACAGAGAAGAAGCGAAAGCATTTTATGCAAAACGAAAAAAACCCGTTCCCGGAGATATGGCAAACTACCCCGCCGCCGCCTGGCAAAACCTCAAAAGGCAAGGCATTCTTCCCGGAATTACACAGGATGGCGATACGATTGTTCCCGATTACATCAGCAGGACCGCCACCTCCGGCGAGCCGATTCCGCATGTCTGTATGAAGGTACCAACCGGTGGCGGCAAGACCCTGTTGGGGGTGGCCGCCCTTGAGCGATTGCAGACCTGTTGGTCGAAAACAGGGGGGCTTGTGTTGTGGATTGTGCCGACCAAGGCGATTTATCAGCAGACCATCAGGGCATTCAGGACCCGTGAACATCCCTATCGGCAAATGCTTGAATATGCTGCCGGCGGCAGGGTCAGGCTGCTGGAAAAAGACGGCCGGTTTACCCGGCAGGATGTTGACAATTATCTGTGCATTATGCTGTTGATGTTGCCTTCCGCCAATCGGCAGAAAGGCAAGGAGTTTCTTAAAATTTTTCGTGACAGCAGCGGCTATACGTCCTTCTTTCCAGAACAGGATGATGCTACCACCAGCCAGAGCCTGCTTGAGCAGCATCCCGACCTGAAAAAAAATAAAAAGGGCGACTGGATTAAGCACAGTTTAATCAATACTCTGAAGCTGATCAGGCCCGTTGTTATCCTGGATGAGGCACACAAGGCCTATGGCAGGAATGACCGCGACAATCAGGATTTTGTCCGATCCGTCAATCGCCTGAACCCCCGTTTTGTGCTGGAGCTTTCCGCCACCCCGAAAACCGGTATCAGCAATATTCTGGTCAATATCGGCGGACAGGCGCTTCATGCCGAGGAAATGATCAAGCTGCCGATTAAAATTCACAGCCTGACCAATTCGGACTGGAAGGACACACTTGCCCGGACAAAAGAAAAGTTACAGGAACTCGAAAAAGAGGCAAAACACCTGCAACAAAACGAGAATCGTTATATTCGTCCCATCGCCCTGGTCAGAGTGGAAAGGACCGGCAAGGAACAGAAACAATCCGGAATGATTCATGCACAGAATGTGCAGAAGTATCTGATACAAAACCTGGCCGTGCCGGAAGGGCAGGTGCGGGTTCAGTCATCGGAACACAAGGGGCTTGAAGGCGAGGAGCTGTTCAGCGAGATGAATGAGGTGCGCTGGATTATTACCAAAGATGCACTCAAGGAAGGTTGGGACTGTTCATTTGCCTACCTGCTGGCACTGCTTGATAACACCCGTGCCAAGACCGCCATTACCCAGATGGTCGGGCGGGTTATGCGCCAACCGCAGGCCAGGGCGGTTAATGACAGTGCATTGCTCAACCAGTGTTATATCTATTGCTATAACCGGGACGTCGGCACAACAGTTGAATGGGTTAAAACCGGACTGGAAAAAGAGGGGCTGACCGGACTGGGGACCTCTGTTATCAGTGATGACCACGGACAGGGTGCGACACTCCGAAAAATCAAACGACGTAAACGTTACCGGAAGCTGGATATTTTCCTGCCTCGGGTACTGCATAAAGATGGCAGACAATGGCGTCCGCTGGATTATGACCGCGACATCCTCGGCAGCCTGAACTGGGACGATATCCATGCCGGAGAAGCCGTTAGCCTCGATGACCGGGATAAGATGGCGTTAACTGTTGTTGCAGTCGGGCTACATGGAGAAGGCAAAACATTGCAGTCGGACACGGTCACCGGTAACCGCCTGACGCTGGATTATTTTGTCCGCCGTTTAATGGATACGATCCCCAATCCCTGGCAGGCGGCCCGTATAGCCGATGAGTTCCTGCAAAAGCAGAAAAAAGATGATGCCAGGCTTCTGCAAAATCGTATTTACCTCGCTGAGGTACTGCGGCAAAGGGTTGATGATAAAGTGGACAAAGAAGCTGAACGGATTTTTTGCAGCAAAATCCGTGACAATGACATTCATTTTCATCTGGTTACCGATAGAAAATTGAACTATGAGCTTGGCAAAACCCTTGAGATATTGGTCACTGATGATGAAAAGCCGCTTTCCAGCCAAGGTAAAACGGTTCAGCAAAGTCTGTTTGAGGATGTGTTTGAAAGCGGATTTAACCGTCTTGAAAAAGACTTCGCGCTGTATCTGGATGGGGAAAAAGCCATATCCTGGTGGCACAGGATAGCCGCAAAACAAGAGTATGCCATTCAGGGTTGGCGGCGTCATAAGGTGTATCCTGATTTTATTGCCTGCCGAACAGACAAAAAGCTGTTGATTCTGGAAACCAAAGGGATTCACCTGAAAGGCAATGAAGACACGAATTACAAGAAAAGGCTGCTTTACGCCATTGAAAACACATACCGATCCGCTATTGACCGAGGTGAAATGAAAACCATCGGCGAACCTCCGGCAACCTATAGAATACTGTTCGAGAACAACTGGCGTGAAGAAATGAGCAATATCATTCAATCGGAAAATTAAGTATCCGGCTACCTGAATCTATTACACCGCTTTACCGGGTTGACGCATACGAAACGGTGCTCTGCCTGAGAAATATCTGTTGCTGGATCGATTATTCTTTGATACAGGTATGTACTGCTAACTCTCTATTTTCTCTGCCCAAATGATTAGTCCATCTACATAATTTTGCAGTCGATTCAGTGCCTCCGTATCAATCAACTGCCCTTCGGAATTAAATTTTTCATGTGCATCAGGAAGGAGATAATCAACAGCAGGATATAAACGGTTCAGGGTACTGAGTAGTACATTTTTCAAGTGAGTCTGTGCTCTGGCACCACCAACAGAGCTCACTGAGGAACTTAAAATACCGCATGGTTTGTTGAAAAGCGGAGACCGAAAAACTGGGCATGAAACCCAATCAATGACACTTTTCAGGACACTTGGTATGCTATGATTAAATTCTGGTGTAGAAAATAATACCGTGGAGGCACTCTTGATTTTTATCAAAAAGCGTTCCACGTCAGCTGGCTTTGTTTCTCCATGAAGTTCGATTAACAGACTTTGTCTAACTAACCGCAGTTACACAAAATCTATTACAGGCTCGTGTTTTATATAGCTGAAAGAGGTTTCAGCTTGTAGGCTTGCTTTTTAGCGATTCCTGCCTTTCTAAGCCGTTGGTAATACGCTTGCTGCACCTGCAATTTATCACTATCTCTAACGGGCTTGGCAGCAAGAACCTTCTCCAATTTCTTTCTAACTTGAGTCATTAATTTCTCCTATATCCTCTGATACGGACCTTTACTTTATATAACGATGAACATGGAACATATGCCGTCTATTCTCGGTTTGTACACAATCCAGAAGCAGATCACTGTACTGCCTGATAGCCGATTTTAGTTCGCTATTGCCAGTATAGTCCTCAATTTTAAGATGCAGTTCATCAGTTAAGGTTTTCGTCCCGATCATTCGACCATGTGAGTGCCACTTCGTATGATCACTCAATGCCTCGGCAATCTCTTGGGCTCTCTGGAGCTTTTCATCATCCGATACCTTCTTTCCGGAATTTGAATGGGTGTTCCAATTTTTGAATTTGTATTTAACAAGCCAATCTTTAAGTAACGAAACAGACAAGTCTCTTGCCTGTTCATATTTTCGCAGCGTTGCCAAGTCCTGATTCTGCAAAATTGCGAACTCAGCATCAGTTAACGTTCCATCTTCAGACTTTTGAGTCATTCGGTTCACTTGGTCCAGATAGCCTAATGCCGGCACAAGCTGACCGTCGTTAGCAAGAATCTGAGGATCAACAGGCCCCAGAGCCGAGGAATAATCCATATAAATCTTATCTCCGGACATACATAAAACAGTCCCAGCTGACATCGCTTGGTCAGGAACTACATACCAAACCTCTTTATAGTGGTAGCGAATAATATCCACCATTTTCTCCGCCACCTCGGTGACACCGCCCGGTGTGTACAACAAGAATGCCAAGTTATCTGGCTTATCTTTTCTATTGACAAGATGCTCAATTTGAGCACGGAAAGGCGAAAGATATTCAAGTATTATCCCACCAATAAATGAAAAAACATCTGCTTTAAACAGCTGGGCTACCCGTTCGGAATAATGTTCCAAGGCCAGATCAATCGTTTCATGCAAGACCGCCATGTAACTATTATAGCATGAGATAAGAAAAACATATAAGTGCTGCCTTTGCAACCCTCATAAGGTCACACCGGCTATGAAGACCGGCCTGTCGGATACGGTGCATGATATGACTTGGATTGTGGGACTGATCGATGCCGCAACTCCGGCTCCAAAGCGCCCCGGTCCAAAACCCGGAACACAATACGATAAGCAGCAAAAGTCAAACTGACATACTTAGCAGTTTTGTGCTATACGAGCCCTGCCTTAAACTGCCGCTTATACCGACAACTTTCGTAATTTATCTCCTAAATTTAAAGTGTCATTATCCAAAGCATGAAGTCAATCTCAAGAACTGTGCCACAGGCGTAGTCCTTTGGTATTTTTGATGCGCTTCGATCTACTGATTTACTCCATTTCTATTCTGCCATCTCATAAAATAATAGTGGCACATCGGTTTAATCCCCGGTAGATATCTTAATTCACCGCCGCCTCCACTGAGGCCCGCCCACCCAATCTCTCTGTCATTGCTTCATACGCATTCAGTAACAACGGTACCAGGATCAAAACCAGGACCGTGGAAAATGCCAATCCGAAAACGATTGAGGTAGCCATAGGGATTAAAAACCGGGCCTGCACCGAAGTCTCAAACAGTAATGGTATCAGTCCGGCAATCGTGGTCAGTGATGTGAGCAGTACGGCACGCAGGCGTCTTACCGAGGCCTCAACAATGGCCTGCTGTCTTGGCATGCCTTCCTTGCGCAGCTGCCGGTAAAACGTCACCAGAATAATGGAGTCATTGACAACGATGCCGGCAAGCCCGAACAGGCCGAACAGTGAAAGGATGGTCAGATTTATACCGGTAAGCCAGTGTCCCAGTATGGCACCGATAATGGCGAATGGAATAATCGCCATCACCACCAACGGCCAGCCATAGGATGAAAATATCCAAGCCAGGATAAGATAGATCAGCGCCAGCGCATACAGAGAGCCGAGTTTCATTTCGCTGAAGGTTTGCTGTTGGTCGGCGGTATTGCCGACAGCGGCAAATTCAATGTTATGGCGTGCGGCGATACCGGGCAGCACATTCGTTATTACTTCATTGGTAATTTCATTGGCATTGCCTTGTGTTTCATCAATATCCGCTGAAATCCGGAGGGACAAGCGACCGTTTTCGTGGCGCAGTATTTCAAAGCCGCGCTGATGACGGAAATCAACCAGCGAACCCAGAGCGGCCTGTTCGCCGTCCGGCAGGATAATCGGTAGCGATTCCAGTACAGCAAAGCCGTTGCGCTGACGATCATTTAAGACTGTGCGGACCTCAATTTCGTCAAAACCGTCCTGGAAAATCTGCACAACAAAGCCATCGTAGGCCGCTCGCAACTGCCGACCGATTTCCCGCGTGGTAATACCCAGGGCTTTGCCTTGCGCGTTGAGTTCGAAGATAAGCTGTGACTGGCCGTATGGCATGTCATCATCAACGCTGAATACCGAAGGCGTATTCCGCAAAACCTCTTTCAGCACTTCGGCCGCTTGCTTGAGTTGTAGTGGCGATGAACCCGTCAGCTGAAATGTCAGGTCGCGACCCCCCGGCCCGGCTTGTTGGCTGGTGATGAGCAAATTTTCCAGTGCCGCCGGTTCGCTGACACGCGAACGCAACTGGCGAATAAATTCCGGGTTACGCATATCGCGCTCATCGGAAGGAACCAGCTCAATCAGGATGCTGGCGTAACGGTCGCCCCTTTGCGAGCTGCCACGGTGACGACCGGGGTTTTCGCCCAGACGGCTGGAATACAGCAGGATAACACCGGGAAATTCCTCGTTCATGTCATCCAGTGCTTGCTCCAGGGTTGCCACATAGTCACGCACGACATGGCGCGGCGTACCGGCAGTGAACTGGATATTTGCCGATATCTGACCGGACTCTGTTTGTGGGATAAAGGTGAACGGAATACGTTTGCCGGCCAGCAGGCCGACGGTGACGATGACCACAGCAAATAAAATCATCAGGGTATGCTAGGGATGGACGATGCTGGCTTCAACCCAGCGGCGAAAACGCCGTTCGCGGAAACGATCAAACCAGTCTTCAATCTGTTTGCGTCGGCCCGATACTTCCCCGGCTGCACGCATACGTTCAAATGAGTAGCGCAGGTGGCCAGGCAGAATCAGAAAACTCTCGATCAGCGAGGCCAGAATGACGCATATAATCACCAGCGGGATGGCAAACAGCAGCTTGCCGATAAAGCCGCCGAGCATCATCAACGGGATAAAGGCGGCAACTGTAGTTAATGACGAAGAAATCACCGGGGCAAACATACGTCGGGCACCACCCTCGGCGGCAGACAATGGCGACTCACCCATCTGATAATGGGTCATGGCATCTTCACCGACCACGATGGCATCATCAACGATAATACCCACCGCCATAATCAGGCCAAACAGGCTGAGCATATTGATGGAACCGCCAAATACGTACAGTGCCGCCAGTGCCGCCATAAAGGAAACCGGAATACCGACCGCAACCCAGAATGCCACCGGACCGCGCAAAAAGAAAAACAGAATAGCAACAACCAGCACTAGGCCGGTCAGACCATTCTCCAGCAGCAGGTTGATACGCTGCATGATAAACTGCCAGCGCCCATCATAAGTCTGGATACCTATTCCGGGCGGTAATGTGGGCCGGGTTTCAGCCAGCCATCGCTCAAGAATGCGTGCCGATTTCAGACTGTCGGAACCCTCGGTGCGCAACAGACGTAATTCAATGGCCGGATACCCCCGGTAGCTGACCGAGGTCTGGTTATCGCGGGTGCGGCGCTCAATATCAGCGACATCACCCAGACGCAGGATTTGGCCTGCAAAACTCAATGGTATCTCGTTATATTCTTCAACGCGCTTGAATTTATTCGGGCTGCGTAACTGCCGGCTTAGCTGATCGCGGTCGATATTACCGACTGGCGCTTCTGTACTCAGCCGGGCAATATGCTGGCCGAGCCGATCCAGGGAAATATTCATCTCCCGCATATCTTCGATGGTAAACCGGATAGCAATTTCCTGCTCCTCCAGCCCCGTCATCTCAACGCTGGATATGCCGCGTTCCAGCAGTTCTCGCTGCAAGCGTTGCGCCAATCCGGGCAGGGCATGAGGGTCCTGTTCGCTCCAGATTAACAGTCTGGCGACACGCTCATAAATGGTCATCCGGATAATTTCAGGCTGCTCGATATCGGTGGGCAGATCACGGATCAGGCCAACCTTTTCTTTCACTTGGTCAAGCGCCCGTGACATGTCAGTGCCGGTTTCGTATTCCAGCGTGATTGAGGAAACACCTTCAACCGAGGTCGAGGTAATTTTCCGCAAATTTTCCTGGGTGCGTAGCGCCTCCTCTATGCGATTCGTCAGGCCGTCTTCGACCTCTCTCGGGCTGGCGCCACGCCAAACGACACGCACATTAATATTCTCTAAAGTATAGCTTGGGAAGAATTGCGTATTGAGATAAACCAATGCCCAGGCACCACACATGATCATAATCACCATGAGCAGGTTAGCAGCAACCCGGTGCTGCGCGAATATGCCGATAAGGCTACTGCGATGTTTGAAATCCGACATCAATTCGGGCTACTGATTTTTACCTGTAAATTTTCAATAGCATCGGGAAGTTGCGTGGTCATAATAATATCATCCGCACGTACATCCTCACTGAATAACAGTGTTCCGACCAACCGACCGTCATCAATATAATCACCAAGGAGGTGTACCTTAACAGCCTGCAAACGGTTATTGACGACCCGATAAATAGTATCGGTGCCATATATGGCTGTATCACTCAAGACAAAACTGTTGGCAACGGCAGGAAGTTGCAGCTGAACTTTAAGGCTACGCCCCAGGGATAGAGATTCGCCACCCTGTGTGATGCTGAATATCGCATTGACTCCGCCACTGCGCGGATTAACCTCTCCTCCCAGACGCATAAGCTCGGCCTGAATGACAGTTCCTGAGTCAACAGCAAAGGCGGCCAGCCGTTCGTTACTATCCAGAGCCCGTTGCAATATCGACTGGTAGCGGCGTGGTATTGCGCCAATCAGCTCCATAGAGCGGCGGTCATAAATATCAATCAAGCGGTCCGCCGGTCGAACGCGATCACCGACCGAGACATGTAGTTGTGTAACCTGTCCATCAAATGGTGCGGCAACAATGGTACGTTGCAGATCCAGCATGGCAACTTCAAGAGCGGTCTCGGCACGCAGCCTTTTAGCCTCCAGTCCACGTAAACGAATTTTATGTCTCTCAACAATACGCTCACGATTGTGTCGGGCATTTTCACCGTCGTCGTTGCGTATAACGAACATCTCATCTTTATGGTTGAGGATTTCGGCATCAATCTGTGACTGGCTGTCTTGCACATCGGCACGGCGTTGCTGAACCATCAGCCCTGCCTCCCGGTCATCCAGCAACAACAGCGTTTCACCCTTGCTGACTCGAGCCCCCTCAAGCGCAGAAATTTCCTTGATATCAGCGCTGACGGCGGCACGTAGTCTGGCATGGTTTGGGGTGGATACCTTAACGAATATCGGCACTGACGGCACATGCATATCCAGCTGGACAGTTACCGCATCAACCAAACGGACAGCCTCAGCGTAGGCTGCAGTACTCGCCTTGGGTTTTGTAATAATCAGCACAACCGCAACGGCTATCGCCAGTAAAAAAATACCGGGTATTATCCAGCGTAATAACTTCATGATGGAGATACTTATAATCGGCGGCAACCGCCTCGCCGTCTATTATTCCTGAAAGTAGTAATCGTACTTTTTATGCAGCTGATTGGTGAAGCTCCAGGCTTCGTTATATGAAAGGCCACTGTCTTCCGGAAAAATGATCTTCACATAGAGTTTTTTATCAACCTTTTCCTTGAGAGCGACCAGTTCCTTATGCATGAGAGATTCGCTGACGGTTTTGAAGCTGTTTTCGCCCGGCAGCTTAATATCGATCCGCTCACTGCCGTCAATCTTGATTTTACGAACCTCAACTACGGTCCTGCCGCGTGGCGTCCGGGCAGGCCTGACCAGCTTATCGTATTTTTCCTTCAACTCGTCATACTCGCCCCCCAGTACGGCGAGCTTACTGCTGATATTCTCGGTGTCCAGCATGGCGGATTGTAGCTGCTGCTCCTGCTCTTGGTAGTCTCTTTGCAGGCTGGCGTATCTGCTGCGACTGTCGGCCAGCTGTGCGGTCAGGGTATCGCGTTGCTCTGAGATCTGCTCCAGACTGGTGCTGGTCTGCCGTAAAGTTTCGCTGGTCTGTGCAAGCTCGCTACGCGTAGTTTCGAGCGATGCCTGTGCCGTAACCAGTTCGGAACGCGCCTGATGCAGCTCAGCGCTGCGTGTTGCCAGATTTTTGCGCGCCAGGTCACGCTGCTCCGTGAGCCTCATTTGTTCGAGACGTAGCACAGACACCAGCTGCTCAACCTCAATCAGGCGAATAGCCAGCCCCTCTTTCTCCGAAGCGGTTTTGCGCACCAGTTCGGCCTGCTCACGTTCGGCTTCCATAGTGGTCTTGAGCCTTACAATCAGCTCGCTGTTACGAATCATCACAACCACCATGGCCAGCAGAAAGATCATCACAATTACCGTCATAATATCGGTAAACGACGGCCAGAAGCTGTCATCGCCCTGGCCGGACTGGTTATTCATGCGTAGGTCAGAGAAACTGTCGGAAAACATTGGATGCGCCCCTGTTTATTCCCGTGCGGGACTATGCTTTGCCTTCATCGTCATGCAATCTGAACCCGGAACGAAGCAGCTGCTTTATAGTGCTAATATCTGCGGCAATGCTCTGCCCACGAATACCGTAGCTGCTGACGGCATCAAGCAGCTTTTGCCCGGAAGCCGAGTAACGTGCCTGCGCCTCTTCCAGTTTGTCAACCAGCTTCTGCATCTTGTACGCCAGAGCGGCGACATCCTGCATAACCGTCTCACTTCGCAGGCCGAACCTCGGTATCAGCAGTGCCGCAGTAACTTGCTCAATACTGTTGACTACATTGGTTTGCACGTCTCGCAACTTGAGGAAGAAATAACCAAAGTACAAATAGCACACAATTGCTGTAATGGTGGTTGAAAGCGCTGTTGACATTCCGGAAAGCACGGTTGACATGCCATCCGTGCCGCCCGTACCGGTTAACAGATCAGATGCTCCCAGCAATGCAACAGACAGTGAAACAATCGTACCGAACACCCCAGCCAGGATAAGAATATTATTGATAAACCGTGCCATACTGGTACGGGTGCTTTCACCGGCCAGCAACATAGAAGCCAGTGCACTATGGTTAATCAATACGCGCTGCTCATACATAGCACGCATCAACGTATAGCGGCGCGAGATAAGCGAATTCGCCGATACCCGCCTGAGTGGGTCCGTGAAGTCTCTGCTGACATTGCGGATAAAGCGTTTGAGCGCAGCTTCCTCCCCCGAATAACGGATAAACATCACGATCAACCTGACCAACCCCGCAGCAAACAATACCAGAATACTGCTGTTAATCAGCGGGCCGATGCCTTCAATCTGGTGGCGGATATAAATATCCCTGATCAGGTCAAGTTGCCAGATCACTACCCCGGTAATCACTATCGCGATGATGGCCATGCGGACCAGGATGCTACTACTGTAACCCGTACGCAAATCCAGAGAATCGAGCAGGGGATGTACGCCCCGCCCGGAAACCCCGCCTTCATCAAGCAGCTCACCGGCCCCGATTTTTTCCTCGCCATTCATAAATGATGTCCCATAAATTATTCGATATCGCCTGCTACCTTGCCGCACCGAAGGCCAATGCACGACGACGATCGGCTTGCAGCTGTTCGACAGACCTGCCCCTTAAATCCCAACCGGCCAAGCTTTGCTCAATCAGCCCAACCAACGCCTCAATGTGATCCGTACGATCATTGAGGGCCGGGATGTAGGCATACTGATCACCGCCGGCGGATAGAAATATATCACGATTTTGTATGGCAATCTCTTCCAATGTCTCCAAGCAATCCGCAGAAAAACCCGGACACACTACATCAACGCTGGTGACACCGCTCCTTCCCAGTTCCTCCAGAGTATGATCACAGTAAGGCTTCAGCCACTCCTCGCGGCCAAAACGGGACTGGAAAACCAGTTGCCAGTCCTCATCGGCAAGTACCAGTTTTTCTGCTATCAGACGGGCACTGGCATGGCACTGGCAATGGTAAGGGTCGCCATTCAGCAGAAAACGCCTCGGCAGACCATGGAATGACATTAAAAGTCGCTGCTTGCGGCCATGTTCCCGCCAATGATCACGGATGGAGCAGGCAACAGCTTCTATCCAAACATCATGCCTGTGATAATCCATAACCATGCGCAGCTGCGGAACCCGGCGCCAGCCCTTCAGAACATCGGCAACGGCATCAAAGGTGGAAGCCGAAGTGCTGGCAGAATACTGCGGATAAAGCGGTAATACCAGCAGACGGGTGCAATTCGCCTGACGCAGACTGTTCAGAGCGTCGGCAATTGCAGGGTGACCGTAACGCATCGCCAGCTCAACTTTAACGGGTCCGTCAATCTTCTCCTGCAGGGCAACCTCAATCGCCGCCGCTTGTTTTTCCGCGATGACCCGCAACGGCGAACCCTTATCGGTCCACACTTTGGCATAGGCCGCGGCGGAACGACGCGGACGGATATTCAAAATCACGCCGTGCAGAATAAGCAACCACAAAAGGCGCGGAAATTCCACCACACGCGGGTCAGATAAAAACTCGCCGAGATAACGACGTACCGCACCAACGGTCGGGGCATCAGGAGTGCCTAGATTTGTCAACAAAATACCGGTAACCTCCGGACTGCCATGCTCATAATCCGATGTGTTGACAAATCCGGTCATCCGCAACATTCTCGCCAATTCATATAAAAAGACGCCAGTATAAGGTAAAAGCACACAGAACCAACAACGGAAAAACTCATACCCCCGACCGAAGCCATCATCCGGTGCAGGAAACCACGCCGGCAGGGGAAAGAGACTGTTGTATGGCGCCTTAACGACATTGTGCGGTACCTGGTATCGATCCATAAACTGCGGCTACCCGGCTGTGCAGCGAGTGCCTTGCTCCGGTACCGCCCGTTGTGGCCTTTCGAGATTACCTTTATTCAGATGTCAATGTTGACGGCTGATAATGAGTTACTTTCAATAAAGTCTCTGCGCGGTTCAACCTGGTCGCCCATCAGGGTTGTGAAAATTTCATCGGCGGCAATCGCATCTTCAATTCTGACTTGTAATAATCTACGCGTTTCAGGGTCCAGGGTGGTTTCCCAGAGCTGATCCGGATTCATTTCACCCAAGCCTTTATAACGCTGGATAGTCTGACCTTTTCTGGCCTGTTCCAGGAGCCAGTCTATAGCTTCTTCAAGGGTCTTCACCGAACGGGATTGTTCTCCACGCCAAATGATCGCTTGCTCCCCCAGCAATCCGGAAAGGTTTTCACCAAACTGACGAATTTTATGGTACTCCACCGTTTCAAAGAATTCTTCCGCAATAATTTTATGTACGGTTATACCATGGTGAGTAATCCGCAAATGGATTTTGTAGCCGGTATCTTCGTCATCATTGAATGAGAAACCGTATCGCTCGTTGCCTTTTGCATTGAGTGTCTGCTCAAAAGATTGCAGCCATTTTTGTACATCGTCGCCGGGATGCAGGGGGTAATAGATCATATGCGACAGGACTCCAGCCGGGTAACGATGCTGCAGCCGTTCAATAATTGACATGACGTTCATATATTGTGATGCCAGATTTTGCAGTTTAACACCGCTGATATCGCCCTCTTCGGTACCGGTATGCAGGGTGCTGCCTTCAAGGGCGATATGCAGCAGATAATCGTTCAGTTCAGCATCGTCTTTCACGTAGTGTTCCTGCTTGCTTTTCTTGACTTTGTATAACGGAGGCTGCGCTACGTAAACATGTCCCTGTTCAATCAGGGCCAGCATCTGGCGATAAAAAAAGGTCAGCAGCAGGGTACGGATATGTGAACCATCAACATCTGCGTCCGTCATAATAATCAGACGGTGGTAACGTAGCTTGGCCAAATTAAATTCGTCTTTGCCGATACCTGTTCCAAGCGCCGTAATCAGTGTGCCTACTTCGGCCGAGGACAGCATCTTGTCAAAGCGCGCTTTTTCCACGTTAAGAATTTTTCCCTTCAACGGCAGGATAGCCTGGTATTTACGGTTACGACCCTGTTTGGCAGAACCTCCCGCTGAGTCACCCTCGACAATAAAGAGTTCGCACTGGGCCGGGTCTTTTTCTTGGCAATCCGCCAGTTTTCCCGGAAGCCCGGCAATATCAAGTACGCCCTTGCGGCGTGTCATCTCGCGGGCTTTACGCGCCGCTTCGCGGGCACGCGCTGCTTCCTGAATCTTAGCTGTAATCGCTCGAGCTTCGAGCGGATTCTCTAAAAGAAATTCACTCAGCTTCTCAGCAAAGGCAGATTCAACAGCACCCTTAACTTCCGAAGAGACCAGCTTTTCCTTTGTCTGGGATGAAAATTTCGGGTCAGGTACCTTCACCGAAAGTACCGCTGTCAGGCCTTCACGGGCATCATCCCCCACAACATTAATCTTGTCTTTCCTGATTGTGCCGGACGATTCCATGTAGTTGTTAAGGGTGCGCGTGAGAGCAGCGCGAAAACCGGCCAAGTGGGTGCCACCATCCCGCTGCGGGATATTATTGGTGTAGCAAAAAATATTTTCCTGATAGGAATCATTCCATTGAAGTGCGGCCTCAATACCGATATTACTTTTCTGCGTCGATATATTGATGACAGTCGGATGGAGTGGCACTTTATTTCGATTAAGATGCTCTACAAAGGCCCTGATCCCTCCCTTGTACTCAAAGACATCCTGCTTGCTGCTGCGCTCATCGGTTAAGCAAATGCGGATACCCGAGTTCAGGAAAGACAACTCACGCAGACGTTTCGCCAGGACATCATAATGAAAATGGGTATCTGAAAATATCTCTGTGCTGGGTTTAAAGCGAATCTCGGTACCCGTATTTTCCGTGTCACGAATCTCCTGCAGGGGCGCTTGAGGTTCCCCCAGGGCATAGCGCTGCTGATAAACCCTGCCTTGACGGCGAACAGTCAGTTTCAAGGCTTCAGATAGAGCATTGACTACGGAAACACCCACACCATGTAGGCCACCGGATACTTTATAGGAATTATCATCAAACTTGCCGCCGGCATGCAGTACAGTCAGAATAACCTCGGCGGCAGAACGACCTTCTTCCTCGTGAATATCGACCGGTATACCACGCCCGTCGTCCGTCACAGTAATTGATTCATCACTATGAATCACCACATTAATTCCGGAACAATAGCCTGCCAACGCCTCGTCAATTGAATTGTCAACCACCTCAAAGACCATATGATGCAAGCCGGTTCCGTCATCCGTGTCGCCGATATACATGCCCGGTCGCTTGCGAACGGCTTCCAACCCTTTGAGTACCTTGATATTGGAAGAGTCGTAATTATCCATGAGATAGGGGTATCGTTGTTATCGTTTTTCTATTGTAACACTTCTTTCACCCGACCCTGTTTCACGTGAAACATTTTATCCGAGTACCGATGTTTCCGAGGTAACCGCGATATATCAATACATGAAATAACGACCTGCATTGAGATGCTACGAAGAATATCCATTACCAGCGATATATGCTCCTGGTCCAGCTCGCTCGGTAAATCATCGACAAGTAATATGCCCGAATGACGCCCTAACTCTCGTTGCAGGTTTGCCTGTGCCAGATAAATTGCGAACGTAATAAGTTTTTTCTGGCCACGTGAGGCTGAGTCCCGGACGAGCACCCCGTCAAGCTTTAAAACCAGTTCCGCCCGTTGTGGCCCGTGATAAGTAAAATGACGCTCCTGATCGCGCTGGAAATTGCTACTCAGTACTTCATCCAGACTACGTGCGGCATCCCAGCCACGTTGATAACGAATATCAAGACATGAATCGGGCAAGAACGCCTGGATGTATCGCTTGACCTGAGTAACCAGTAATTCAACATAATCGGCCCGGTATTTATCCAGTGATTCAGCAAGCCGTACGTATTCCTGACTCCAAGCGGAAAGTGTGTGCGGATCTTTCCCGGATACCAGCATGGCATTCCTCTGTGCAAGGCTGCGTTGGAAGCGGTGCCAGATACCTGCGTAGTCATGTTTCACGTGAAACACACCCCAATCCATAAAACGTCTGCGGACATCCGGGGAATCATCCAGCAATCGATAACTAACCGGTGTTACCGCCTGAACAGGTTGTAATGATGCATACTCAGAAGATCTTCTGACCTGCTTGTTACCCAAATTTAAACGGACTTGATTACTCTGCCAACGATACTGTATGGGCAGGAACAACTCTTCCTCTTGCGAAACCATACCATTCAATGAAAACTCGGTGGTACCAAATTGCTGCATCTTGCGGGGTGAGGCTCCCAGAAAAGATCTCGCTGAACATAAAACATTAATGGCATCAAGCAAGGAGGTTTTGCCTGAAGCGTTATCTCCATAGATGAATTGTAAACCCGCATCAAGCTCAATGCGGACATTTTCGAGATTTCTGAATTGAAAGGCTTCGAGGCGGTAAAGGGGCATAACCCACCCCCGTCGGGACAATATGTCTTATAACCTCATTGGCATCACAACATAATTGGCAGAATCATCACCAGCCGCCTGAATCAGGCAGCTGTGGTCGGAATCAGTCAGAATAATTTTGACCTGCTCATTGAGCACCGCATTGACAGCATCCAGGAGATAGTTGGCGTTAAACCCCATTTCAAACTCATCACCGCCATACTCAATACCTATTTCATCTTCCGCTTCTTCCTGCTCCGGATTGTGTGCCTTAAACTGGAGATTGTTGTGCTTTAATATCATGCGGATTCCACGATATTTCTCATTTGACAAAATGGCTACGCGTGTCAGCGTGAGTCGAAGTGATTCCTTATCGGCAAGTATAATGTTGTTACCGCCCTCCGGTATCACACGCTGGTAATCAGGAAATCGCCCATCAATCAGTTTTGAGGTAAATGTCATCTCTCCCATAATCAGCCGCATATGATTGCTGCCAGTGATGACGGATACTTCATCATCAGAAGAATCGGAAAGGAGGCGCATAAGTTCCTGGACACCTTTGCGGGGTACGATAACCTGTCTGCTTTCTTCACTGACATCAATGTCCGCAACCAGATCTTTCATGGCTAATCGATGACCATCGGTTGCGACTGAACGCAGACGTTCAGGGGTCATCTCCATCATCAAACCGTTCAGGTAGTAACGGACATCTTGGTGAGCCATAGAAAAATGTGTGGCATTAAGTACCTTCTTCAGATCGCTTTGTGTGAGACTGAAGCGGGTCTGCGCAGTTATTTCCTCGATCATCGGGAATTCAGCCGGTGGTAATGTCGATAACGTAAAGCGACTGCGTCCCGCTTGTAAAGTAACACGGTCATCATTTTGGCTGACGGTAACTATCACATCGTCTGCAAGACTCTTACAGATATCAAGCCACTTTCTCGCAGATACTGTGGTTTCGCCATTGGTATCAATTTCACAGGACTGTTTAACTATTAGTTCCACTTCAAGGTCAGTTGCGACCAGAGTAACGGTTTCATCCTCGGCCTTGACCAGTATGTTCCCTAAAATGGGCAGGGTTTGTCTACGCTCCACAACGCCGGAAAGCTGTTGGAGCACCTTAAACATCACGTCGCGCGGCATCTGGAATTTCATGATTTGGTTACTCTGTAATAAAAGTATATATTCTCTATTTACTATAGTTATTAAGCTGACAGCATACTGGGATAACTTTCAAAAGTGCTTACTTATTAGTCGGTTACACCTATGTCTCGTATGCTGTTACTGTGGTTAATTTATCATCATCACTCGGATAAAATGTGTATAACTCGTTGCTTGTTACCTAATCGGTAATTTTGTACAACTTATTCACATTAAGTTGTAAGTACTCTCAACAGGTTTCGATAATCCTCTTGAATACGGTTATTGCTCTCTTTCAATTCTCCAATTCTCCGGTGGGCGTGGAGTACAGTTGTATGGTCACGCCCACCGAATGCATCGCCTATTTCCGGTAGAGAGTGATTGGTAAGTTCTTTAGCCATAGTCATGGCCATTTGTCTTGGCCGGGTAATTGATCGCCTGCGACTCTTCGAATGCAGTTCTGAAACCCGGATTTTATAATATGAGGCAACCGTTTTTTGTATATTTTCGATACTTACCATGCGTTCTTGCATGGCAAGCAGATCGCGCAGTGCCTCGTGTGCCAGATCCATAGTGATTGCCTTCCCGATAAATGAGGCACGGGCAATCAAGCGGCGCAATGCTCCTTCAAGCTCGCGGACATTGGATCGAATCTGTTTTGCAACGAAAAAAGCCACTTCGTCAGGAATGTTGATCTGAGCCTGTTCGGCCTTGCTCTTTAGGATAGCTACGCGTGTTTCTAGTTCAGGAGGATCAACAGCAACCGTCAGGCCCCAGCCAAAACGGGACTTAAGTCGGTCCTCCAGCCCTTCTACTTCTTTGGGGTAGCGGTCGCATGTCAGAATGACCTGCTGTCGGGATTCCAACAGGCTGTTGAAGGTATGAAAAAACTCTTCCTGAGAACGTTCCTTGCCGGCGAAAAATTGAATGTCGTCAATAAGTAGAGCATCGGCATTGCGGTAGAAGTGTTTGAAATTATTGATGGTGTTGCGCTGCAGTGCACTGACCATCTCTGAAACGAAGCGTTCGGAATGAAGATAGATGATCTTTACCTCCGGCTGGTTTTTCAGCATAGCGTTGCCAACTGCTTGCATGAGATGAGTTTTGCCAAGCCCGGTGCCGCCATAGATGAAAAGCGGATTGTAAGTTCCCCCCGAGCTATGGGTAACATGAAGTGATGCGGCTCTGGCCAGACGGTTAGATTTTCCTTCAACGAAAGTCGCAAAAGTAAAGTTTGAATTAAGATTACTTCGCGTAGGTTTCGACCGGGACGTAGTAGCGGTCCGGGGCTGCTCTTTTCTCGCCCCCCCCCGTGAACCTACTTCAATGGAAACTGTGAGATCGGTGTTTTTAAGAAGAACGATTTCACGTATGCGTTCCATAAAGTTTTCTTCTACCCAGTCTTGTACGAAACGGTTAGGTGCCAGTAATTTCAGGTTTTCACTGTTTTCAACTGCATGTAAAGGCCGGATCCAGGTATTAAACTGCTGCTCTGGTAATTCCGACTGTAGTCTGCTGCGACAATGATCCCACATTTGAATAGTGCCCCCTGTTCTGAACTTTGTTGGCTAAAGATGATTACAATTACTGATCGCTGAATTGTATCATCACCTTGGTATTCGGT
Source organism: Gammaproteobacteria bacterium (assembly GCA_028289815.1). GTDB lineage: Bacteria > Pseudomonadota > Gammaproteobacteria > JAJDYQ01 > JAJDYQ01 > JAJDYQ01. Next base: position 22,167 of record JAPYNQ010000066.1, read on the forward strand.
GCATGTCCCATAATAACGTAATAATGCTTTACTTTTCGGTACGACGCCAGTACACAAATATGTCCGCAAAGTTCCTGTGATTATGGTAGCCGGTCAGCTGGCAGTTGACAGCTGTGCGGTGCTTCCGTATGCTGCGCCACCTTTGTGTTTCAGAATGGTTCGGGGCGCGGTTTAGCGTTACTTCAGGCTTAAAATTATGAAAAGAACATTTCAACCCAGCCGCTTAAAACGTGCGCGCACACACGGTTTCCGTGCGCGCATGGCTACCAAAGCGGGGCGCCGTATATTAAAGGCCCGTCGTGCAAAAGGCCGCGCCCGGTTGACGCCGGTATAGTGGTCACCTTAAATATCGGAAGATTACTGAAGGCATAATATAAGCTGACCGTGTTACCTTTATGGGAATCTCGAAAGATCATCTTTACAAGACCATAGTACCGTTGCGCGGTGTTGGATAACGAATCACATGCGCTGTTTTTCCCGGTGTCGCGTCAGTTTAGGAAAAAACGGCTTTCTGAAGATCTTTGAGGAAAACTGCCGATGCGGAGACCGATTACTACTGGTGCTTGCCAGGGAGAATCAGGAACCTTTTTCTCGCTTAGGCTTGGCGATATCCAGCAAGCATACTCCTAGGGCAGTTGATCGCAATCGCATAAAACGGCTTATACGTGAAAGCTTTTATCAGCAGCAACCATTTCTCACATCGCTGGATATTGTGGTTATGAACAGGTCAGGGTTGAAACATTGCAGTAGTGCACAGGTTTGTGAGTCTCTTGCACGGCATTGGCAGTGTATCCTCGACAAAATTAATGGGGGAAGTTCGACGCTTTCTGATATCTGATCGGGTCAAACGGCTGTTTCTATATGGGTAATCCAAGATTCGTACTGATAACCGCATTGGGCTTCATCGTGATGCTAATGTGGTTGGCGTGGCAAGAGGACTATGGTCCCGCATCCCGACAGTCGGCTATATCAGATGGGCGATCAGCTCAGCCGGTGGGTGTTTCGGACCCTGCATCCGCCTTGGCAGCAAACGATGGCGAGCTACCCTCCTTGTCTGATTCATCGTCCTTACAGCGCATATCTCCGGTCGATGTTGCGAGCCGCGGAGTGGCTGAGACAGATCGAAATCGTAAAATACATGTTGTTACTGATCTGCTGGATGTCTGGATAGATACAAAAGGTGGGGAGATCAGTATGGTTTCACTGCGTGCCTACCCGATAGCTCTGGACAAACCCGACGAACCGTTTCCTCTGTTGCTGAAGGTAGGTGACCGCTACTATGTAGCTCAATCAGGCTTATTAAGTCGGCAAGGTGCACCAAGCCATCTGGCTGATTTTCAGGCGGAGAAAGCGGCATACCTTATGGAGGAGGGTTCTGATGAATTGCGAGTCCCTCTTGGCTGGCAGGATAACGGTATCAAGGTAAACAAAACGCTCGTTTTCACTCGTAACAGTCATGTCATTGATGTTGAGTATGATGTCACTAATCATTCTGATCAGCCTTGGCAGGGTAATCAGTATCGCCAGATTGTGCGTACACCGCTAGCGGAAAGAAGCGGTTTGGATATTGTGATGTACACTTTTAACGGTGCGGCCTACTACAGCGAACAAGACAAATTTGAGAAGATTGGCTTGGCTGATATTGAAGATGATCCGTTATCCAAGGACATTAAAGGTGGATGGATTGGCATGATCCAGCATTACTTTTTGTCAGCTTGGATACCTGACCAGAGTGAAATCAACAACTTTTATACCCGCACCCTGAAGAGAAATCGTGTCGCGATAGGAATGATTTCTCCTGAAATTCTGGTGCCCCCTGACCAGAGCGGAAAATTTGTCAGTCGCTTTTATGCCGGACCCAAAGAGCAGCAGGTGTTAGAGAATTTGGCACCCGGCCTGGAGCTTAGTGTCGACTACAGCTGGCTAACCATTATCGCCAAACCGATATTCTGGTTAATGACGTTCATCCATGACAATGTTGTGGGGAACTGGGGTTGGTCCATTATTCTGCTGACACTGGTGATCAAGCTGGCGTTGTTCAAACTTTCCGAATACGGTTATCGTTCTATGGCCAATATGCGGCGGGTTCAGCCTAAGCTGATGTCGCTGAAAGAACGCTTTGGTGATGATAAGCAGCGTATGCAGCGCGCCATGATGGATCTGTATAAGAAAGAAAAAATTAATCCAATGAGCGGATGTTTTCCTATTTTGCTGCAGATACCGGTGTTTATCGCACTGTACTGGGTACTGTTGGAGAGTGTCGAGCTTCGTCATGCGCCGTTTATTTTGTGGATAGATGATTTATCCGAAAAAGATCCGTATTTTGTGCTGCCCATTATCATGGGTGCAACCATGTTCTTTCAGCAGAAACTCAATCCGGCACCCATAGATGAAATGCAGCAGACGATTATGAAAGTGCTGCCTGTCCTGTTTACGATATTCTTCCTTTTCTTTCCTTCCGGTCTGGTGCTGTACTGGGTGGTGAATAACGTGCTTTCCATTGCGCAGCAGTGGATTATTACCCGCCGCATAGATCGGGGTGAAGGGAAGCCCTGATACCATTACCGATCTGCCAGGACATGGTTTGTGTCCACTGATACGATAGCGGCGATTGCTACGCCACCCGGACGAGGAGGAATATGCGTCATTCGTGTTTCCGGTCCGGATGTCAGGGCTATTGCGAAGGCCGTAGCGGGCTTTTGTCCCGGCCCACGTTACGCAACCCTCAGCCGTTTTCGGGATGCTTCGAGCTCCAGTGGAGCGAACAATATTATTGACGAAGGGATTGCACTTTATTTTCCTGCTCCGAACTCGTTTACCGGAGAAGATGTTCTTGAGTTACAGGGACATGGCGGGGTTGTTATAAGTGACATGATCTTAAATTCTGTGCTACAGGCAGGTGCCCGTATGGCCAGGCCAGGGGAATTTTCCGAACGTGCTTTCCTCAATAATAAACTTGACCTCGTGCAGGCTGAGGCAGTCGCGGATTTGATTGATGCCGGTTCGAGACAGGCGGCCAGAGCCGCGCTGCGTACTCTTGAAGGGGAGTTTTCAGGACAGATCCGTACCCTTCTTGAGGAATTGGTTTCCCTGCGAACATATATTGAAGCGTCAATTGATTTCGTTGATGAGGAAATCGAGTTATTACAAAGCGGTGATATCAAGGCGAAGCTAGACGGCTTGGTGGCTACAACAGATAGAATTACGGCTTCTGCAGGCAGAGGATGCGTATTGAGAGAGGGCCTGCATCTCGCGATAGTGGGGCGGCCCAATGCCGGCAAGTCAAGCCTGATGAATGCCCTTAGCGGGCGTGAATCAGCCATTGTTACGGATATTCCGGGCACCACCCGTGACGTCATCCGCGAGCATATTGTGATAGCCGGCATACCTGTTCAGGTTCATGATACGGCGGGTATTCGTGAAGGTGCCCGGGAAATTGAAGAGGAAGGTATACGACGTGCGCGTGATATTCTGACTAGTGCCGATTTGGTGTTATGGGTCCACGACGATACGACAGATATGCGCCGGCATGAGTATGAAAAGTATCAGGCTGACACCCTGATTATCGTAAGAAATAAAATTGACAGATCGGGCCGTTCGCCAGGCAAGCAGGTGGAAGAGGGTTTGCCGATGGTGGCGCTCAGTACGCAAACGCGACAGGGCCTTGAACTGCTGCGCCAGGAAATTTTGCGGGCTGCCAGGGTTGGGAGTTACCAGGAGAATGATTTTTCCGCACGTCGTCGTCATTTACAGGCGTTGGAAAAAACGGGTACTTATCTGCTGCGGGCGCGTACAAAGCTGGAAGAACAGCTTAATACAGGCAGTGGCAGTGAATTATTGGCCGAAGATTTGCGTCTTGCACAGAACACGCTCAATGAGATCAGCGGTGAATTTACCACCGACGACTTGCTTGGAAAAATATTTACAGGGTTTTGTATCGGCAAGTAAGTCAATACTTTAGTGTCCTTGCGGGGTCTACACGAGACAGATAGCGAAAGATGAACAGGTGGCGAGTGGGGTAGAGTGCGAAGTTCCAGCATATCTTCCTTGGCATCATCGTCAATGTACTGCAATATTGTTAAAAGTGCCCCGAGACGCGCTGGATATAAATCCCGTTTTTCGTATTTTCGCGGTATTTAGTGTAGTAGCAATGTCTAATTGTTGTTATTGTTGTTATATAGTTTAGCGGCTACAACTTGGAGAGGAGAATGAAGGACATGGGTAAGATGCGGTCCCACAAGCTGATGCTCAAGGGGATGGGGTCGCTTATGGATCTGTATCCTGAAATAAGAACCGAGGACCTGATTGTCACCGACCCGGCAGAGCGGATGCGAAATACCTGGGAGAGAGTCGGGCGTGCCATGTGGCAGGCATTAGATGAGTACAAGTCGACAATCCCGGAAAAATAAGGGAAGCAGCCCGGCTAACAGGCCGCAAAATCGGCATTCGGATACCGAAGAAATTCTGCCTGTAGTTACTGAGGAGAGAGCGGTTTCTTTCTCAGGACCTATCCCGCACCCTGATATATTAGAGAAGTATGATGCTATATTGCCGGGGGCAGCGGATAGAATATTGACAATGGCCGAACAGGACTCGGAGCATATCCGATGTCGCGATAAAGAGGTGGTTGCTTACGCGAATAAACAGATAACCAGAGGACAGTATCTTGGTTTTCTCATCGGTTTATCTGCTTTGCTTGGCGCGGGATTTTGCGCTCATTTCAACCAGCCAATACCGGCCAGCCTTATTGGTGTTTCCGGGGTAGTCGGTTTGGTCTCTGCGTTTTTGAAGACCAGCACTCGGGCGAAGCAGCAATAACCCGGTTACTCAAATTCCGGGAAGGCCAGCTGACCGTCATTGATGGCTGCTTCGCGTCTTTGGAAGTAAGATTCTTTCAGAAAGCTGTAACGGTCCAGAGCAGCCTTTTCCAGAATGTTTGATGCACCCAGCAGGTCGGCTCTCCTGTCGACAGCTTCTGTAACAAGCAGGCTGTTGCGGGTTGCAGTATGGTCAATACTATAAACCGGATCAAAGACCTGATCGACTGACATGCCGACGGTATCTCTGAGCGTGCTTGGGCCCAGGAACGGCAGCACCAGATAGGGTCCGGCCCCTACGCCCCAGTACCCCAGTGTCTGACCGAAATCTTCACGATGTTTCGGCAGCCCCATATTGCCGGCCACATCCATCAGGCCAAGCAGGCCAGCTGTGCTGTTGACCGTAACCCGGGTGGCATCCCGACCACCCTGCCCGATCTTAAGCTGGAGCAGGTCATTAAATACCGTGGCGATATCTTCAATATTACCAAGGGCATTGCTGACACCCTTGTCAATGGGATCAGGGACGATTGCCCGATAACTCTTGGCTACCGGCTTGAAAATAGCGTTATCGGCCTTTTCGTTAAACTTGAAGACAGCGCGATTAAGGCTTTCAATCGGGTCGCGTTCATCGGTCGGAGCAAGAGCGGTGCAGCCGGCCAGCATTATCATCGGGAAAACAACGGCCAGTCGCAGTAGTTTTTCAATGGGCATTAAAAATCCTTCCTGGTTGCGAAGAAACGGTGCCAGAGTGTCGGTAACCGCATATGCAAAGATGTTTAATGCTAATATGCGCGACCGATTATTACAATGTTTCAGCCTGAGTGAAAAATTTTGATGTCATCGTCGTTGGTGGTGGTCACGCCGGCACAGAGGCCGCGCTGGCAGCGGCGCGCATGGGTTCGTCCGCCTTGCTGCTGACACAAAATATCGACACATTGGGGCAGATGAGTTGTAATCCGGCAATTGGTGGCATAGGCAAGGGGCATCTGGCCAAGGAAATTGATGCGCTTGGCGGTGCTATGGCGCAGGCGACCGACCTGGCCGGAATTCATTTTCGTGTTCTGAACCGTAGTAAGGGACCGGCTGTTCGCGCTACTCGCGCCCAGGCCGACCGTGCCCTGTACAGGCAGGCGATCCGTGGCATTCTGGAGAGTCAGCCGAACCTGACCATTTTCCAGCAAATGGCAGATGACCTGATTGTCGAGCAGGATAGGGTGTGTGGTGTAGTGACACAGTTGGGCCTGAAAATCCGGGCGCGTACCGTCGTCCTTACCGTAGGTACATTCCTTGACGGCAGAATACATGTCGGCACGGATCATCATGCCGGTGGTCGTGCCGGAGACCCGCCGTCTTCGAGTCTGGCGTACCGTTTGCGGGAGTTGCCCTTCAGTATCGGCAGACTGAAAACCGGCACACCCCCACGCATCAACGGAAAATCAATTGATTATTCAAGGCTGACAGAGCAGCCGGGCGATACACCGAGGCCGGTTTTTTCTTTTATGGGTTTGCGCGCACAACACCCACAGCAGCTTTCCTGCTGGATTACCCGCACGAATGAAAAGACCCACGATATCATCCGCGAGGGTTTCTCGCGTTCACCGTTGTTTACCGGGGTTATTGAGGGTGCCGGGCCGCGTTATTGCCCTTCAATCGAGGACAAGGTGGAGCGATTTGCTGATCGTGATGAGCATCGCATTTTCATAGAGCCCGAAGGCCTGCACACCAGCGAGATATATCCGAACGGTATATCAACCAGCCTGCCGTTCGATATCCAGCAGCGTCTTGTCAACAGCATCGAAGGCTTTGAGCACGCCGTCATCACACGGCCCGGTTATGCCATTGAATATGACTTTTTCGATCCACGTGATCTTGCATCAACTCTGGAAACCGCCCATATGAAAGGACTGTTTCTGGCCGGACAGATCAACGGCACAACCGGATATGAAGAGGCAGCAGCCCAAGGATTGGTGGCGGGAGTCAATGCTGCGTTACAGGTGCAGGAGCGAGAAGAGTTTATTCTGAGGCGAGACGAAGCCTACATCGGGGTGCTGATTGACGACCTGATCACCCGGGGTACCAGCGAACCGTATCGCATGTTTACCTCACGTGCCGAGTATCGTCTGCTCCTGAGAGAAGACAACGCCGACCTGAGACTGACCTCCAGGGGTCGTGCACTGGGCCTGGTGGATGATGCCCGATGGCGGCGGTTTGAGCACCGGCAACGAATGATTGCAGATGAACAGGCGCGGTTATCCGCAGTACTGATTCGTCCGCAGGATGAGGCAGGCCGGCGGATTGCCGAATGGAGCGGAAATCCCTTGTCGCGGGCGCACAAGGCGATAGAGGTTCTTGCCCGCCCGGAAGTGACATATGTCGGCCTGACGGCATTGCCCGGAGTCGGGCCGGCGGTCAAAGATGAGCAGGTTGCCGAGCAGGTAGAAATTCAGGCGACCTACGCAGGTTATATCCGGCGACAGCTTACCGAGATCGAAAAGACCCGCCGCCATGAAGAAACCCGTTTGCCGACCAGCCTGGATTACACCGGAGTCGCCGGCCTGTCTCACGAAGTGATGGAAAAGCTGGGCCGGCACAGGCCGGCCACCATCGGCCAGGCCTCGCGTATCTCCGGTATTACTCCGGCAGCCGTCTCGTTGCTGCTGGTGCACCTGAAGCATCGGCACCTGCTGAAAAAATCTGCCTGAGATGTCCGAATCCGTGCGGGACCCCCTGTTGCGGGGACTGCGTTATTACGGTCTGGAACAGTACAGCGTGCCGATTGAACGATATATCGAGCTGCTGAAAAAATGGAACCGGGCCTATAACCTGATTGCTGCAACGGACGATCAAACCCTGCTGGACCGGCATATATTCGATAGTTTGGCGGCCCGCTCCTGTATTGCCGGTGAGCGATTCATGGATGTCGGTACCGGTGCGGGACTCCCCGGACTGCTGCTGGCTGCTACAATGCCGGGCAGAGAGTGGACCCTGCTGGATGCCAACGGCAAAAAGGCCCGGTTTTGTGAGCAGGCTGTTATGGAACTTGGACTGAAAAATGTCGTTGTGGTACAACAACGCATAGAAAATTACTCTCCACAGGGTTGTTACGATACCGTTATCAGTCGTGCCTGTGGTCGGGTTGCCGGCCTTATTGAAATGACCCGACACCTGCTGTGTGACGGTGGGTGCATTGTTGCCATGAAAGGCAGAATGGACCCCCGCGAGCAAGCCGCGGCACAGCAGGCCGGCCTCCGGGTACGGATAACCCCGATGCAGATCTTCGGCAGTATCGGGCAACGGCATATGATGGTACTGACATAAATGGCCAGAATAATCGCGATCACAAACCAGAAAGGTGGCGTCGGCAAAACCACCACCAGCGTCAATCTGGCGGCATCCTTTGCAGCGACCAAACGCCGCGTGTTGCTGATTGACCTGGACCCTCAAGGCAATGCCACGATGGGTAGCGGAACAGACAAAAAACAACTCCGGTCATCGTCATTTGAATTATTGCTGCAAGAGTCACCGCCGGAAAAAATTGTCCGCAAGGTCGAAGCAGCGGGCTACTGGTTAATTGGCGCAAACAGCGACCTGACCGGTGCCGAGGTTGCCCTGCTGGAAGAAATCGGTCGGGAAGTCAGGCTGCGCGGTGCGCTTGAGGCCGTGCGTGACAGATTCGACTACATCCTTATAGACTGTCCGCCCGCCCTGAACATCCTGACAGTCAACGCCCTGGTAGCTGCCGATACGGTCATTATCCCCATGCAGTGCGAATACTATGCGCTGGAGGGATTGAGTGCGCTGGTTGATACCATCAAAAAAATCAAAAAGCTGCTGAATCCCGGTCTGCGCATAGAAGGACTGCTGCGCACCATGTATGACCCCCGCAACAATCTGGCGCTGCAGGTCTCACAACAGCTCACCAGACACTTTGGCGACCAGGTCTATAACACAGTCATCCCCAGAAATGTACGCTTGGCGGAAGCCCCGAGTCACGGGCTGCCCGCCCTGCTGTATGATAAACAGTCTCGCGGCGCTATGGCCTATCTGTCCCTCGCCGGAGAGATACTTCGGGCGGAAGGCCGTACAGCGGCCTGAGCGACATATTGACCCACAGGAGAATACCGATGACATTACCCGGCAAGATATTCACGCTGGTGCTGCTGACGGCAGCTTTATCCGGCTTTGGCCGGGTGCAGGCCGCCGAATTTCCTGCAAGCGCAGACTGGTGGCGAACTGCAACATTGTCACAGGTACAGCGATTGCTGACCGCCGGCGCGGATATCAATGCGCGGACGAAATACGGATCGACCCCCCTGCATTTGGCAGCAAGTAGTAACGAGAGCCCTGAAATCATCCGGACGCTGGTGCAATCGGGCGCGGACATCAATGCGCGGGCGGAAGACGGGAAGACCCCCCTGCATGTAGCAGCAAGTAATAACGA
>JAPYNQ010000067.1 GCA_028289815.1 Gammaproteobacteria bacterium
GTTTGTCGGGATGTGCGGTAAATGCCTGACTTACGCCGAACTGACTGCCTGGAAAACCGCAATGGCAATGAACAAGAAGATCGGTGCCAGCGCAAAACCAGTGGACTATTCGCACTCCACATGAGATTTATAACCGATGCTAATGCGGATAATTCCCAAAAAGTTGAATACGATTAGTTTAGAAAAGATGGTTATTTACAATTCACTGGCAGACAACGAGAGTGCCATCCATGATTCTGAGTCATAACATCTTGGAGCAAATACTCATTAACTCGCCAAAAAACGGAGCAAAATCATCGCTGTTAACTGGCACACCAAAACAAATATGCGTATCTAATTAAAAAGTATGTTTAGATTCCTGCTGTACCGTCACAAGAGTGCACCTAATAAAGCTCCCGGATCGATCAAGCTGATATTAATGGGCAAAAATTTTATCGGATGGACGATCTGCCCGAGGTGTATATCAAAAGCCCACTCCGGCGGTAGTCTGCAAATCGAGATATAAACGGTCACGATTCATAGGTAGCTTCAACCCGTGCAATAATTCTGCCCTCAAACAATCGGGTCTCTATTGTCTTGCCGGATGCAGTTTGCTGGCTATCGGTCAGCAGCTGACCCGTCCGCTGATCGAATGTCAGCGTATATCCCCTTGACAGGGTAGCCATGGGACTCAATGTGTGCATGGAACGGGTACTGGTAGCGAGCCAGGATTTGTACACATTGAGACGATATTCAATACCCCTAAGTAACCGATATTGCAACAGACCGGACTGTTCAGATTTTCTGCAAAGATCACGGATAGGTGATTGCTGTTCGAGCCTGATACCCAGCTGCCTCAATTTATACCGGAATATCGACATAATAAGCTCAATGCTGTGATCTGTACGCATCAGCAAAGTGTTCAGCGATTGGTATTTTTGTTTGAGTTGCTGTCCCGGGTGCAGCCTTACCAGATGCTGCTCCTGCCAGTCAAGGCTTTGAAAGTATTGTCGCAGCATATTGTCCACCGCCTTATACAGTCTGAACATCTGGCTTTGCAGATGTACAAGCATTTCCTCACTATCAGGTGTGGCCTGTTCAGCAGCTGCCGAGGGCGTGGGTGCTCTCAGATCGGCAACAAAATCGGCAATAGTGAAATCAATCTCATGACCGATACCGGTGATTACCGGCAGTGAACAATGAAGTATGCTTCTGGCGAGGGCCTCGTCATTAAATAACCATAAATCTTCCAACGATCCCCCGCCCCGAGAGATGATGAGCACATCGCATTCCTGGCGACTGTCTGCAAGCTCGACCATTGTCCGCAGATTTTCTGCTGCGTCACCGCCCTGTACAACACTGGGATAGATGATGACCTGCGCCACCGGGTAACGCCGCTTCAAAATGTGCAGAATATCCCTGACTGCTGCACCGGCAGGTGAAGTAATGATACCGATACACTTCGGCATGTCAGGTATGGCTTTTTTCAGACTTTGGTCAAACAGTCCCTGCGCCTGCAGGGTTTTTTTGAGTAACTCGTATGCCTTGTGCAGATCACCCTCACCGGCGGGTTCCATATGCTCTACAGTCAGTTGATAGTCACCGCGTGGCTCGTAAAGGCTGATCCTGCCCCGAACCAATACCTTCATACCGTCCTTAAGTCTGAAACTCAGCAGATAATTGCGTTGTTTGAAAAATGCGCACCGGATTTGGGCCGAAGGATCCTTCAGAGAAAAGTACAAGTGCCCTGAAGCAGGACGGGCGATACCGGATAGTTCAGCTTCAATCCACACCAGCCCTATCGACTGTTCCAGTATGGTCCTGGCAGTATTATTGATTTCAGTCACAGTATAGATATGGCGCATGGAAAATTATTCTGGACAGCGTATCCCTGTCTGATATGACTTCGGATAAATTGAGTGGTTATAATACCGGGCCAATCCCACCACGTCACACCACAGGAGACCGATAGCAGATGCGTATTTCCCATGAAGCCCTGACATTCGACGATGTCTTGTTATTGCCGGCCTATTCGGAGATACTGCCCGGCGAAGTTGAGTTATCAACCCGGTTGACACGCGACATACATCTGCAAATCCCGCTAATTTCTGCTGCGATGGATACGGTAACAGAATCCAGGCTGGCCATCGCACTGGCACAAGAGGGCGGGATAGGCGTCATTCACAAGAATATAACGATTGAACAGCAGGCACGGGAAGTCCGTTTGGTCAAAAAATTTGAAAGCGGGGTGATCACGGACCCGGTCACGGTCACTCCAAATATGAAAATAGGAGATGTTATCTCCCTGCGCCGAGACAAGGGATTTTCCGGAATGCCCGTAGTTGCTGGTGATGAGCTGCTCGGCATTGTAACCAGTCGAGACCTGCGCTTCGAGAAGCGTCTGGAAGAACCTGTGGCAACGATTATGACACCCAGAGACAGGTTGGTAACGGTACAGGAAGGTGCCGACCGATCTGAGGTAATTGACCTCTTGCATGCACACCGCATTGAGAAGATTCTGGTGGTGACCGACGACTTCCGGCTGCGCGGAATGATTACCGTCAAGGACATTCAAAAAGCCAGCCAAAAGCCGATGGCAAGCAAAGACAGCGAAGCACGGCTACGTGTGGGAGCAGCCGTCGGTACAGGGGAAGATGCAAAAGAACGTGCTGAGGCTCTGGTGGAGGCGGGCGTCGATGTGATTGTGGTTGATACCGCCCACGGTCATTCGAAGGGTGTTCTGGAATATGTTACTTGGGTGAAGCACAAATTCCACGATGTGCAGGTCATCGGCGGCAATATCGCCAGCCATGATGGCGCGTTGGCACTTGCCAAAGCCGGTGCGGATGCGGTCAAGGTGGGCATAGGACCTGGCTCAATCTGCACCACCCGTATTATCGCAGGCGTCGGAGTCCCCCAGGTAACAGCCATAGCGGAAGCAGTTCGGGCACTGGACCACCAAGGCATTCCGGTCATTGCCGATGGCGGCATCCGTTATTCCGGAGATATGTCGAAGGCAATTGCTGCCGGCGCCTCTACGGTGATGGTAGGAAGCGTGTTCGCCGGTACGGAAGAGGCCCCCGGCCAAGTCGAACTGTATCAGGGGCGTTCGTATAAGTCCTATCGCGGCATGGGTTCGCTGGGAGCCATGGCCGACAAAGAGGGATCAAGTGACCGCTATTTCCAAGACTCCGTTGAGGCGGAAAAACTTGTGCCCGAGGGTATCGAAGGTCGTGTACCCTATAAAGGTTCGCTTATCCCGATAGTCCATCAGTTCATTGGTGGTCTGCGTGCCAGCATGGGGTACGTGGGGTGCAGGACCCTAGATGAAATGCGTACCCGACCTGAGTTTGTCAAAATCACAGGCGCCGGCATGGAGGAAAGTCACGTACATGACGTAACCATCACCAAAGAAGCACCGAACTACCATAAAAATTAAACCCATTCTTTCTCAGGGGTACCCACAATGAGTGACATCCACGCAGACCGCATTCTGATCGTTGATTTTGGTTCGCAATATACCCAGCTCATAGCGCGCCGTGTGCGTGAAGCCATGGTCTATTGTGAAATAATGCCTTGGGATACCGACGTGGCGCGCCTCCGCGACTTTGCCCCCAGAGGAATTATTCTTTCAGGCGGGCCAGAGACAGCCACTGACAATAAAACGCCACGCGCTGCTTCATGGTTGTTTGAGGTCGGTGTCCCGGTATTGGGAATCTGTTACGGGATGCAGATCATGGCGGTGCAGCTGGGAGGCAAAGTTGCCGGTACCCGGAAACGTGAATTCGGATTTGCCCGTGTCCGCTGTTATGGACACTCCGAGTTGTTAAAAGATATCGAGGACGAAGTGACTCCGGGAGACTACGGCATGCTTGATGTCTGGATGAGCCATGGCGACAGAGTTGAATCCCTACCACAAGGCTTCAACGTAATTGCCGATAGCGATAATGCACCATTGGCCGGCATGGCTGACGAGTCACGGCGATTTTATGGTGTTCAGTTTCATCCCGAGGTCACACATACCAGACAGGGCGGACGCATCCTGAGTCGTTTTGTTCATGATATTTGTGGCTGCGCCACCGAATGGACGCCGGGAAACATTATTAAAGACTCCATACAGCAGATCCGCGAACTGGTAGGTGGCGACCGGGTCTTGTTAGGGCTATCCGGTGGAGTTGATTCATCAGTGGTTGCGGCCATCCTGCATCGGGCAATAGCAGGCCATCTGACTTGTGTCTTTGTTGACAACGGTCTGCTACGCCTGAATGAAGGCGACCAAGTTATGGCAACTTTTGTCGAGCATATGGGCATCAGGGTTATCCGGGTTAATGCCAAGCATCGCTTCCTCGCCGAACTCGCGGGTGCTACCGACCCCGAAGACAAGCGGAAGATAATTGGCAACCTGTTTATTGAAATATTTGAAGAGGAATCGAAAAAACTCGAAGATATAAAATGGCTGGCGCAGGGTACGATTTACCCGGATGTGATCGAATCTGCAGGTACCGCAGCGGGCAAGGCCGAGGTCATCAAATCTCACCATAATGTTGGCGGCCTGCCCAAACACATGAAACTGAAACTGGTCGAACCGTTACGCGAACTATTCAAGGACGAAGTACGCAGACTTGGTGTCGAACTGGGATTACCGTCGGAGATGATATACCGGCATCCCTTTCCCGGCCCGGGCTTGAGCGTGCGTATCCTGGGAGAAGTTAAAAAGGAGTATGCGGATATTTTACGACTGGTTGACGATATTTTTATTCAGGAACTGCGCAATTCAGGATGGTATGACAAGGTAAGTCAGGCATTCGCCATTTTCCTGCCGGTGAAATCTGTTGGTGTTACCGGAGATTCCCGTCGTTATGACTATGTCGTGGCATTACGGGCAGTACAATCCGTTGACTTCATGACGGCACACTGGGCCCGTCTTCCCTATGAATTACTGGAACACTTATCACGCCGCATTATTAACGAAATTCCGCACATCTCCCGAGTAACTTACGACATATCCGGTAAGCCGCCGGCAACCATTGAGTGGGAATAAAAAGCACTGCAACATATTACATATAGCAAAATAGACTCTTACAGTAAAGTCCTTACCCAGGAACCATAATTAGTGTGACATTCGAAACCGGCCGCACTGGCCTTACCCCATTCCTGTTTGCGATTTTTCGGCCCCGCGATGCCAAGGCAGCATCGGTGGACTCTGAAACCGTCCGAGTTATGTTTAGGAAGCGGCCCCGTCACTGAAGGTCTAATCTGGTCCCGCCTGCACCTTGGTTACAGTTCTGAGAGAACCAGAATTTCCGGCCTTTCCAATCTGCCCAAGTATTTTACCTTGGTGGAGATGCGAGAGCTCAAACTTGAAGCACAGAATGCCGTCAGCCAAATCGAAGGGAATTGGCCAAAGGCCTTGGCAGATACTCCGGAGATTCAAATGCTCCAAGGCATCCTCGCATTCCTGGAAGCGCCGGAAGATGCCCGCAGCAAGGCTAACGACATATACATTGCTGGTGAATTAATCCGCTCGCACAAGCTACTGGACACGATTGAAAATCGACCGTTAACAGAAGAGCAGCGAAAGGCGGTTGTAATTGATGAACATCGAAACCTGGTGGTCGCGGCGGCTGGAAGCGGCAAAACCTCGGTCATCGTAGCCAAGGTGGGATGGCTTCTCCATAGAGGCCATCGAAAACCGTCCGAACTTCTCCTGTTAACCTTTGCAAAGGACGCTCGCAACGAGATGAAAGAACGGATCAAGTCTCGCTTCGACACTGCAATAGCTCATAAAATCACGGTAACCACTTTCCATGCTCTTGGTATGGCAATCATCGGAAAAGTCGAAGGCAAGCGCCCTTCCCTGTCTCATGCTGCCGAAGACAAGAGGGGGCTACTCGAATTGTTGAAGGTTATCATCGCCGACCTGTTCGCCGACTCCAGGATTTCTACCATCTTGCGAGATTGGTTTCAGGGCGAGTTCGTGCCCTACAAGAGCGAGCACGAGTTCAAGTGTTGGGGTGAGTACCACGATTACATCCGAAAATTCGACATTCGCTCGCTACAGGGAGAGACTGTCCGAAGCCTTGAGGAATGTGAGATTGCCAATTTCCTCTATCTCAATGGAATCGAATACAAATACGAAGCACCTTATCAGCGCGACACCGCAACTTCGGTAAAACGCCAGTACAAGCCCGACTTCCATCTGCCTGAGCATGACATCTACATCGAGCACTTCGGGCTCGATGTAGATGGTAGTACCGCGTCCTTCGTCGATCAGGAAAAGTACGACCGGGATATGAAGTGGAAGCGGAAACTACACGCCGAGCACGAGACAATCCTGATAGAGACCTTCAGCCACGAGCGTGCAGACGGCAAGCTGCTTCGCAATCTGAAATAGCGGCCGACAGCTGCACCTTACCCGCAGGCACACGGTTGAGTTGAGAGGTGAACATGCCCGGAAGGACGCAGCTTAGGCAATGGTCTTGCCGTTGCCCCTCTCACCTATTCGCTCAATATCTCGCCAGAGCGCACCGGAAATGATCGACGAGCTTTAGCCGCTTCCTTTCAAGGATTTCGAATCTGTGTCGAGGTGGAAATCGGGCAGCCTAGCAGATATCTGGTGTATGCATTCGGGCAACAGGCTGGGACTGTATCGAGCAGAAACTACAGGCCTCCAAGAAACCGAATGGATATACCGCGCCAGCGGAGAGATTTCAGTAAGCCCGAAAGGATTCGCATTCGTAAAAGATGTCTTCGCTCCTCCGCATCTAGTAAAGTTATTCTAGGAAGGATACAAGATCCCGATAGTAGCAGTACAGAAGAGAAATAATAAGACCAGTTTCCTTAGCTGGAACAGGGATTACTATAGTTACTGTACTGCGCAAAGAAAAAACAATCTTTATGAGCTCTTCCTCATAGCTCCCGTTATCAAAATAATACGAGTGATCCTGATATCGTCAGACTGAAAATCATATATTGCCGGACAATGAGTATGACCGTAAAGATTATTATTGAGTACACCCCAATACAAACTGATTCGCCGTCATGTAAAGGTCCGGGATACCTGAAACCGACCATCGAAACTGACAGACGATTCAGCTTTAATTCTATCTCTTGCGGTACTGAATTTTCGCCAGATGCATGATTGCGCCGGCAAAATTGTTCATCTTCTCCTCAAAGGCGAGCTGGTCCTCGTGACAGGTCAGACGTGATCGGTGTAGTATGTACCGGGCGGTAGTCTGCATGTATCTTGGTCACCAAAGTATGATAGCATCAGAACCATTGATCACAATAGCGAGTTGTGCTTGAACGGTTAATCGCGCTAAAGTCCGGAGAGACAAGCATAACACGGATCCCATCAGGGTGATCACAACAGGAGAAAGTCAAATTCGGTGGGGATATTATGCCACCAATTTCTTAGGCCTTGTTCAGCTGACTGCCGTAAATATACCGCTTAGAAAATTTTGAAATAGGTTCTCATAAACCCACACATTATGAAGTATCGTTTGAAATAGAACTTACATATTCTCTGGATGCGTGCTCTAATAATCGCCAACAATAGTCAGCAAAAGAGAATCGCAGTAAGATAAGTATCTTCTCAGGATCTATTCGTAAAAAAATACAAAGCGCCTCCCCTAGAAAAGTGACAACTGTTTTGTTCATAGGAAAGTTATGCTTGTTAAATTCATATTCGCTTACTTTTTGAAGCACATCCAAGTATCTTGTACCAGATAATTCTATGCACACAAATCCTCCAGATATGTCAACTACAGCTGCAAAAATACCTTTAAATGCATGTTGTGCTTTTTGAAAAAAAGCATCTTTCTTACTGAGTGGCAGTATGACTAAGAACTCATCTGGAGACTGCCAAAGTACCTGAGCTTGCCAGATTTTACTGGTGTTTACACTTAAAGGAGTAACAGGTATTTCTATGCTTAGGTTTTCATTAGCAATATTTATAAAGTCTTTGTCATCATACTTACCTCGCAAAATTACAAATCCTTTATCTCTTATCTCATTAGCGAAATAGGCTTCGCTAGTTTGTTGTTGACTTTTCAAATCAAACTGTTCTAAAGCACTTTCATAAACAGGCAAGCTAGCCATCTCTTCTCTCTCCTTCAATATCATAAAAAACACTACCAGTTATCTTGGCTGCTACTACTTCTTTATCTTTTGCGGTTCTAGCATATATGATCTCATCTTTTCTACTCAATCCTCCTTTTATTAAAGCCAAGGCAATAGAACGTCCTAGTACAGAACTAAAATAACTTGAAGTAACATGGCCCTCACTCATTGAGGAATCCAAGGACTGTATGAGTTGTGCTCCTTCTTTTAGAACAATACTAGGATCTTGGGTTAAAAGACCTACCAGTTGCTTTCTATCTTTACGCAATATGTCTTCTCTTTGCAAAGATCGTTCGCCAATAAAGCTAAATGGTTTCGTTTTACCTATTATCCACTGCATTCCCAAATCTACAGGAGTAACAGTACCATCCGTATCTTGACCGACTATCACATATCCTTTTTCAGCTCTCAAAACATGCATGGTTTCTGTTCCATATTTGGTAATGTTAAATTTTTTACCTGCATCTAAACATTTATCCCAAATGTATCTGCCATAGTTAGCTTGTACATTTATTTCGTAGGCCAATTCACCACTAAAGCTAATACGAATAATTCTTGCAGGCACATCACACACTGTACCTTGACGATATTCCATAAATTTAAAAGCATCTTTTGTAAAATCAATATCTTGACACAACTCCTGCATTACTTCCCTACTTTTTGGACCCACTAAAGCAGTTGTTGACCAATGGTCAGTTACACTAGTAATATAGACCTTTAATTCTGGCCATTCAGTTTGCAACCATCTTTCTAACCATTCATAAATTCTCGCAGCACCACCAGTAGTTGTAGTCATCAAGAAGTGATTTTCATCTAAGCAGGTCGTTACTCCATCATCTATAACCATGCCATTCTCATCCAGCATAAGACCATACCTAGCTTTACCTGCGGCCAACTTACTCCACGCATTGGTATAAACACGATTTAAAAATTCCCTGGCATCTGGTCCTTGAATGTCAATTTTGCCCAGAGTAGAAGCATCCATAATAGCTAGACTTGTCCTGGCGGATAGAGACTCTCTTTGCACAGCTGCATGCATATCCTCACCTTTGCTTTTTGGAAAAAACCAAGGACGCATCCATTGCCCTACACACTCCCAGTCACATCCATTAGCCTGATGAGAAAAATGCATAGGCGTATATCTTTTAGGTTCATACAAATCTTTGACTTTATAACCAGCCAGAGATCCAAGGCTAATTGGAGAATAAGGCGGTCTAAAGGTTGTCGTACCAATGGCCTCTATAGGTCTTTGGAGCATCTGTGCAGCTATGCCAATCCCTACTACATTACCAACCTTGCCTTGATCTGTCCCAAAACCCATCACTGTATACCGTTTGATATGCTCTATAGACTGATAGTTTTCTTGGATGGCTTGTTTAATATCAGATACTTTCACATCATTCTGAAAATCTACAAATGCTTTAGAATTGCTAGCGTACTTAAGATTTGAGGGAACATAAAATAAGGGTGCGACCGCAAAATCATGCTTACTACATTTACTTAGCTTTAATGCTTTTTCAATACCCAAGGCAACACATATATCTTTGGTTTTATTGCTTGCATCTGCCAAACAGTCATCAGTATTAAAATAATAATCAGCGCTGCCAGCAATTTTAATCTTGTCATTATCTTTGCTTAAAAAGGCTAGTCTTACATCGTCCCAAAGCGGTCTAGAACCCGTTTGATGCCCAAGGTTAATCATGGGATTAAATCCCCCTGAAACGGCCAAGATATCACATTTAATAACTTTGACATCATTACCCACTAACTTCCATTGCTTATTCTCAAAAAGGATTGATTGTATCTGCACTCCAGTGACATGCTTGCTACCATTGGCTGCTATTACCGCAGAACCATAAAATGCCTGAATATTGTTATCCTCCAGTAATTTCACATATTTCTCATCAATTCTATTTTTTTCACGGCTATCAACTACTGCCACTGGATCAATTTCAGCCTGAATCATCCGTGCTACTAAATTATAAGTAGAATTGTTATTAGTAAAAATGACTACTTGCTCTCCAGGAATAACGGCATATTCGTTAATTAAACTGCTTACAGTTGAACTTAACATAACACCTGGTAAGTCATTATTATGAAACGCTATGTGTCTTTCTTGTGCACCCGTTGCTAGCAGAATGTATCTGACTCTGATGGTATGCATACTTTGTCTTGGTTGATTTACATCTCTTTTTTCTAGAGGGAGATGATCCTGCTTTAACTCTACAGCTTGTAATAAATTACCATCATGTATTGACAGAGCAGTGGTTCTAGTAAAAATCTTTATGTTTGTAGCCTGCACTATCTCATTTTGTTTTTCCCTAATCCATTGATTGACCTTTTTGCTTTCAATGTGCTCATTTCGCAAATAACTTTGCCCTCCAAGAAAAGCTCTATCATCAATCAATATCACTGAAACAGCTTTGTCAGCAAGGTACGATGCTGCTTGTAATCCTGCAATACCTCCTCCTAC
>JAPYNQ010000068.1 GCA_028289815.1 Gammaproteobacteria bacterium
CGAGGGTTACGAGCACTCGGTCAGCCGCCAGTCGATGAGACCATCCCCCCGTGTGTCGTCCCCGCACAACTGAAAATCAACAAAGTGTTGACTATATCAGCACCGATGTGCAGCCATGTTTCGTATGAATAACACCGCAAATTTCGCATGCCTTTACACAGTTAGGCGATGTGTTTGATGACCTGATCGGCAAACTGCGGTACGAAGCCCCGTCCTTGCAAAGGCAACCCGGATGGATGGTGGAGCACGGGACACAAGTGGTTCGGCAGGCGCATGAACCGGAGGATGATCCCGGATTGAGTCTGTAATGGTATAAATGAAACCTATTTTGAAGATCGGATCCAAGTGATCGTTTTACTATCACCCCGACCATCAATTTTCACGTAACCCTTACATTTAAGGGCGTTCAACGATGCAGCAGTGCTCCCGGATTTTTCGACTTTATAGCCAAGTTGCTCCAGGTATTTCTTCAAATCAGCGAAAGACAAAGGGCTATTTTTACGAATATATTCAAGCATCCTTGAGGGTTGGTTGTTCGGTCTGTTAAGCATATCTCGATATGTTTTACGATATCTTGGCTCCGGCTCCGGCCTCGGAGGGGATACTTGAGACGCTGCTGACCTAGATGGTTTAACGGAGTGAGTTCTGTCAGAAGCAGGCTGCTCAGTAAGCGTGAGACTCTCCCGGAGAAAATGTGCAACTGTCTCCGGGTCTGGTTTATTACCACACAGGGTATCGGCCTGATCAGTTATCAATTCAATCAGCAAATCACGCAAATCACCTTTCTCCTCAACGAGTTTCCGCCAGGCTTTAGGGAGTGTAGCCTGAACAAGCCTGGTTTGGGTTACTTTATGGTGGTCTTCCCGGGCGGCTTTAATTGCGGCACCAGAGACGACCGCCTCATACTTAAGATATCGCACAAGCCGGTTCAGACATTCATCGATCTGATGCTCAAGAAGATCAAGTTTGTAAACTCTGCGCTCACCATAATCGCCTTGTTCGGCAGGGAGAAAGAAATCCCACTGTTGCCCGTCCGTTAGCACAACCAACGGTACGCCCGCATGGAACGCATATTCAAATAACTGCTGTTCGGAGGCAGTGCCAGACATACCGGGCTGCTTGACCTCAATCAATGCGATTGGCTGGTCAATCGGATGGCATAAGGCGAAGTCAGCTCGCCGCCCCTGTATCGCATACTGTGGCGCAACCACATGAGTATTCCAGCATGGCCAGTTAAGAACACTCAGGAGACGCAAGACGACCCCCAGGGTTACGGCAGCCTCATTAGCAAACCGATGCGCTTCGATATCCGAGCGAATTTCCCGGATGTGTTCTTCGATATCCATGGTTGCGAGTACTTCCTTAGATCAATAGCCGAGTCTGTAATAAATTTTGTGTAACGGCGTTTGGTTAAACAAGGTCTATGAACCGATCTTCAAACTCAATCATAAAACGATTCAATGCTGCTTTCCAATTCTGAATCAACATGATTCATTTCTTCGAAGCCTCCTGTATGTCCAGATATGGCACCTTCCTTGCCGAATCGTAAGAGGGGAAGAGCTCGCGCTCTCTGATCACCTTACGAATCACGCTGTTGAGTGACTCGATAATGGCGTTAGTGGTGTAAATGGCCTTGAGGATATCCTCCGGATAGTTAAACAGGGGGACAATATACTTGATAAAATGGATGGTGGGGTGCTGGATACAGGCGATTCAGGCGTATATGTTGGGTGAGAACCGGGAGCAAGACCCGGATGATGATTTTGGATTGGGTCCATAACTTTGAAAGGAAGAAAGTATATACCTTGGGAATTCAGTTCTGCTTGAAGTTTTTCGAGCGTGGCAGATCCCCCACCCATTTATAGCGGCGCTTATGTCGTTCATATTCATAAATATTCTCCTTACCCTCTCTTAATTAATCCTCCTGATACATAAGTCCTGCTCTTGGATTCAAAGAGGCCGCTTAGTGCCTGTACGCTTTGCTGCAAGCCGGTAGTCACCTTCACGCCTGCATCGGTAAAGATGGGCAAGGGATCCGAGGTCAGGCCGGCATCCAGATAGCGTCGGCGGTCGCTGAATCGCCGGCTTCGAGCATCTCTGACTGACCGAGTTCAATAGCAGGTAATCGCTCGAGCTCTATCTGCAGGACTGCCAGATCGGTTTCGGGGCCGACACCGATAATGCGCGCAATCACATCTCGACCGTCATTCAGCTGCACCCCGATTTCATCTGCTTCAGCAGTGACGTGATAGTTGGTGAGTACATAGTCCTGCGGGCTGACGATGACCCCGGAATCCAGTTCCGTCTCAAGCTTGTTGCCAAGGCTGACCGGAATCATTGCTAAAGAACTTCTGAAATACTTAAATCCTGCATAAAAAGACGGGCTTGCTGCGTGATCACGCGGGACGCATGGGTATAAATCATTGCTGGGGCGGCACCCTTTACGGTATCGCTAGACTTGCTTTTCAGTCGCCCAACGGACAGGTGACTGCTAGTGATCTCGCCCGGTTTATCAGATGTTTCAAGAAACTTTACAACTCTGGCTTGCGGGACAAATCCCGGAATCAGATAAAGGACAGCAAAGGCGATAGTCAACCCGACAATTATCCGCTGTAATGTAAATTGTGCGATCTTTTTCATACGTTCCTGCCGGACTTCTGTCTATTACACTGAGGAAACCGTGCTCAAGCCAGAGTTTTCCTGCGAACAAGGCAAAGAAGATCTGATTTAATCAGAATCTTCGTCATGGGCATAGTCCATGCCCTGAATAGGTTTCAGGTTCAGGCTCAGCCTGAGTTTTCCCAATTGCAGATAGACAAATATGGCGCAGCTCTGTTATAGTCTCTCGCCTTGGTAACAGGATTGAATCTACAGTGGGTCATGGTGGTTGTCGGCAGGGGTTAACCAGGATGTTTGAGTTTCGGAGATATTATTATGAGCAGTGACGGCGTGAATTTGCGCAGGCGGCGCTTTTTAACGGCAACAACTGTGGCTGTTGGTGGCGTTGGTGGCACATTTGCTGCTGCTCCCTTTGTGTCCTCACTGCTCCCTAGTCAGAAAGCCAAGGCGCTAGGGGCGCCTGTGCGGATTGACATCAGTAAAATCGAACCCGGTGCATTGCATCGTGACGAATGGCGCGGTAAGCTGGTGATGGTGGTACGCCGTACCAAACAGAACTTGGAAGACCTGCTAGCCCTGCAGGGCAAGTTACTTGACCCCAATTCAAAGCGTCAGCAGCAACCCTCATATGCGCAAAACCCCTATCGTTCCATCAGGGATGAGTATCTGGTAATGATCGGTCTTTGTACCCATCTTGGTTGTGCGCCGACCTATCGCCCGGAAGTATCTCCGGAAGATCTTGGGCCGGAATGGAAGGGTGGTTTTTACTGTCCCTGCCACGGTTCCCGCTTTGACCTTGCTGGTCGAGTGTACAAGAGCGTACCGGCCCCTGCCAACATGGAAATTCCGCCCTACCGATATATAAGCGATACCTTGATTGAGGTAGGCGTTGACCCGGAGAACACCTAGTGATTGATAACGTACTGAGTAAAGTAGCTGTCGTTCCCGCGTTGCTGCTGGCTTGGTTAGACCGGCGTTTCCCGGTGACCAGAATGTGGAACGAGCATCTGGCGCATTACTATGCGCCCAAGAATTTTAATTTCTGGTATTTTTTTGGATCTCTGGCCTTGGTGGTGCTGGTTATTCAGATCGTAACTGGTATTTTTCTGACGATGAATTACAAGCCGTCCGCAGCCGAAGCCTTTGCTTCCGTTGAATTTATTATGCGTGATGTAAACTATGGCTGGTTGATTCGTTACATGCACTCCACCGGTGCATCTGCCTTCTTTATCGTAGTTTACCTGCACATGTTTCGAGGCCTGATGTATGGTTCTTACAAGCAGCCGCGCGAACTACTGTGGATTCTGGGTATGCTTATTTATATGACTCTGATGGCCGAGGCCTTCCTGGGTTATCTGCTGCCTTGGGGGCAGATGTCCTTTTGGGGTGCGCAGGTCATTGTATCCCTGTTTGAGGCCATGCCTTTCGGCATTGGTGCACCGCTGGCGGAATGGATTCGTGGTGACTTTACAATTTCCGATGCCACGCTCAACCGCTTTTTTGCTTATCATGTGATCGCTGTTCCGTTGGCACTGTTGGTGCTGGTGGCCGCTCATATTATCGCCTTGCATGAAGTCGGTTCCAACAATCCAGATGGCATTGAAATAAAAGAGCACAAGGATGAAAATGGTGTTCCGCTGGACAGTATACCCTTCCATCCATACTACACTGTTAAGGACATAGTAGGCGTACTCGTTTTTCTTATCTTGTTTTTCTCGGTTGTATTTTATGCGCCTGAAATGGGAGGATGGTTTCTGGAGCACAACAATTTTATACCGGCTGATCCGCTGCGTACTCCCGAGCACATTGTGCCGCTGTGGTACTTCACGCCGTTCTACTCTATTTTGCGTGCCTTTACCTATCCGTTTCTAGGTGTTGATGCCAAGCTTTGGGGTGTGCTGGCAATGGGGGCTTCACAGCTGCTATTCTTCTTTCTGCCTTGGCTGGACCGCAGCCCTGTGAGATCAATACGCTATCGAGGACCATATTTTCGCTGTGCGCTGTACTCGTTTGCGCTGGCATTTGTGGTGCTCGGCTACCTAGGAGTGAAATCTCCTACGGAAACCGACTTATTCCTGTTTAACAATACTGTCTGGGCACAGATTTTCACCGCCGTATATTTTGCATTCTTCCTGCTGATGCCTTGGTATACCAAAATGGACAAGGATGAAAACCGTCCCGTGCCAGAAAGAGTGACCGGGTAGTGGATAATAACATGACTCAGAAAACTGTCCTGACTATTTTATTATTGCTTGCCCCGGAGTTGTTGTTTGCCGCCGGTACCAGATTGCTGTACACCATGCCGCATATTAACGAAACCGATAGGGCCGCTATTCAGCGTGGTGCGCGTGTTTTCATCAACTATTGCCTCACCTGTCACTCGGCCGAGTACATGCGCTATAAGCGCATTGCAGATGACTTGGGTATCAGCGAAGACATTATGAAGAAAAACCTGATGTTTGCATCGGACAAAATTCACGAAGGCATGGTTGTTGCGATTGAAGCGGATGATGCCAGACGCTGGTTTGGTGTACCGCCTCCCGACCTGTCCGTAGTTGCGCGAGCTCGTACCCGTGAATGGTTGTACAACTATTTTATGACATTCTACAGGGACGAAAAAAGCCCGATTGGTGTGAATAATGCCACATTCCCCGGTACGGCCATGCCCAATATATTATGGGAGTTACAGGGTTGGCAGGATCCGGTTTACGAAACCCGCGTGAATGCCAAAGGTGATCAGGAGCGGGTCATTGTTGATATGAAGTTGGTGGAACCTGGCAAGCAGACTGCCAAAGAGTTCAAGCAGACTATACGCGATCTGGTAACCTTCATGGTTTACATGGCCGAACCGGCCGAACTGGAGCGGCATCGATTGGGATTCTGGGTACTGGCATTCCTGTTCGTGTTACTCATGATCTCATACGCTTTGAAGCACGAATATTGGCGGGATGTCCACTAGTGCCCCGTTTCTCTCAAGTCAGCAGCAAATCCGACCACTTGGGTGTGGTTGCTAACCGCCGTTCGGTGATGATACTGTTTTCATCATCGACTTGCGCACTGTCTCACAGTGTCCGCCTGATGGTGGCCGAGAAAAATATCATGGTCGACACTGTTGATGTTGATATGAAAGGCCAGATGGAGGAGCTGGCTTCGGTCAGTCCCTATTGTAATGTACCGACTCTGGTAGACCGTCACCTTGTGGTGTACGATACGAAAATCATCAGCGAATATTTGGACGAGCGTTTCCCTCATCCGCCGCTGATGCCTGCCGAGCCGGTTGCTCGTGCGACTTCCCGGCTGGCGTTGCACCGAGTACTCAAAGATTGGTACAGCCTGCTGCCTGACATCCGGATTGAAGATCGTGGGGCAGCTGCTACTGCCAAGAGGCAGTTACGCGAGGCCATCGCATCCTGTGCTGATATATTTTCCGTCAAAACATTCTTCCTCAATGATGACATGACCCTGGTTGACTGTACTGTAGCCCCTATCCTGTGGCGACTGCCGTACTATCGTATAGACTTGCCGCGTCAAGCCAGAGTCATAGATCAATACGCTGAGCGCATTTTTGCGCGCCCATCCTTTCAGCGCAGCCTGACCGAGCAAGAGCGGGAAATGCGATACTGATACGGGATAAATCGGGCCAAACGCTACACAATACGATGTCATCGGGGAAACATATCGTGCAATATGTTGACTCAGGCATTTGCTGTGGTAGAAAATAACGATTTTGTATGATTCGGTTTCTTCAGGGCGCGATTGCGCAGAAGATTGGAGATTCATGCAGAATGGGCGGGTTCTCTGAAGCCATGATAAATAAAAACCGGGCACTGGTTGTACCGGATGGCCGGGTTATCCTTCAGAACCAGTTATCATGATCGCCCTGATAATTGTCTGATCTGACCAAAAAATCTGTGGGCAGCAAAGACAGGGCATATGGGGCCGCCTGCAACAAACCCGACTTTAGAAAATACTGAGACATGCCGGCAACCTAGTAAATCCGGTTTGATTAAGGAGTATTCCGGGTGGGGCCGTCCTTATAGCTGCTGGTAAAAACTCAGGGGTTGTCAGGGCATTCAATCAGTACCATCAGAGCAGCGTATATACTCCGCAGACCATGGTTATCTATCAGAAAATCAGACTCATCATGCTGATTGTTACTATCAGAAACAGAATGGTCATAATACTGCCTGCTTTGATGAAATCAGTCACACGGTAGCCGGCGGGCCCCATAATCAGAGCGTTGACCTGATGAGTCGGAATCAGAAATGAGTTGGATGTGGCAATCGCTACCGTTAATGCAAACACCGCCGGATTTGCGCCTGCGCCGATGGCGATATTGACGGCCAAGGGAACCAGTAACACTGTGGCGCCGACATTCGACATGACCAGTGTAAAGAATGTCGCCAGTACGGCGATGGCCATCTGAATCACCCAGATTGGCATATCGCCGACAACAGACAAAACCTGTCCGGCTATCCACTTTGCGGTTCCGGTTGTCTCAACTGCGAATCCAAGCGGGATCAGTGAAGCTAGCAGAAACACCGTTTTCCAACTTACCGCCTCATAGGCTTCATCAATGCTGAGTACGCCAGACAGAATCATGCCCATGGCACCGGTCAACAGGGCGACCGATAAGAGGATGTCGGTAAGCAGAACCATAAATAGGGCGATACTAAAGAAAATTACGGCGGGCAGCAGTTTTTCAGGGCGCAACTGTTCTGACTTCGGATACTCTGAGGTGACTACAACGAAGTCACGGTTATCCTCAATACGCTCCAGAGCGCTCCATGCTGTATGTACCACCAAGGTATCGCCTGCTTGCAACGGGATACTACGAATGTTATCTCCTTCACGCAGTGTTTCGCCATGACGGTGCAGGCCGATCATGGCTAGGCCATAGGTTTTGCGCATCCAGATATCGCGTGCGCTTTTGCCGATCAGCTTTGAGCTTGGCGGAATGACGACTTCGGCAATCCCGGCCTTCGCTGCAGATAATGGTTCGGCGAAGGTGCGCATCTTATCTCGTTGCTTCAGTTTGAATTTCTTTACAAACATGGCAAGGTCATTGGGGTCGGCGACGATTCCAAGCACCATACCTTCGTGGATTTCTACCGCACGATCAATAGCTCCTGGCCCCACCCTTGCCGTGCCACCGTGTTTGCTGGCAATTGCCCGTATGCGATAGAGTGTTTCGACATCGTCAAGTTTCATGCCGATAATCTCGCTTCCTTCTCTTATGAAGACTTCGTGGATGGCGTAATCAACGTCATAGACTTCGTTAAAGTATTTCATGGAATCCTGCCCGCTGGTGCTGCTCTCGCTTTTGGTGGCCGGTAAAACAAATCGGGCGGCGATAACGAAGTAAATAATGCCGGTTGCAACCAGTGCGATGCCGACGGGGGTAACTGAAAACAGTTCCCAGGTTTGCATTTGCTGATCAACCGGAAGGGCCTTGTTGGAAGTTAGTATCAGATCGTTCAGCAGGATCAGCGGGCTGGAACCTACCATGGTTATGGTGCCACCGAGAATCGCGGTAAATCCCATTGGCATGAGCAGACGCGACATCGGCAAACCGGAACGTGCGGAAATACGAGATACTACCGGCAAAAACAAGGCAGCTGCGCCAACATTCTGCATGAATGAAGAAATAAAACCGACCGTGGTGGAAATAATGGGGATAATGCGTGTCTCAGTGGTTCCGCCGATTTTCAGGATAAACGCCGCCACCTTGCTCATCAAACCGGTTTTATCCAGGCCGGCACCAATAATCATCACTGCAATAATCGAAATGACCGCATTGGAGGAGAAACCATCAAACAGGTACGCGGTATCGACCAACCCTCCCTGCAAACCCATGATCGGGTAAAACAGTGAGGTCAGTCCCAGCAATACCATCACCGTGGCTGCGGCAACGTCAACGCTTACCACCTCAAAGGCAAACAGATAGATCGTTAGCAGCAGGATAGTTGTTACCCAAGCGATCTCAATGGTGGGTACCACTGTTAGCATATAGACGGCAGCAACCAGAAACACGCTGGCGGCGAACCATCGCCTGCTCTTGTGGCCTCTCGCCTGTTTTTCGATAGATAATTCAGACATGGTGGTTCACTTTGGAAATCTGTATTGGCCTCTATTCTTGCGAGGGTGTGATAGAGCGAACGAGCCTTTGCTATGGAAGGTGTATTCTCACTATAATGTATGGATGATATTCAAGTAAATTAGCATATTTTAATATATTTTGATGGCGAGATACACCGGAGGAATGGCGCAAATAATCCAAGCTAACCATGGTGATCAGAGCCAGAGTGTCTCATTGAGTGGAATGGTACGGACTTAAGATGACTCTGAGATAGATTCTCTCCAGATCAACAAGCCCTACACCACCGTGGTAGTTCACTTATGTCACTCAATATGCTATGAAAAATCAAGCTCATTCTGAGTAAATCCAAAATAAATAAACTATGGAGAGCAACTGCATTAGTTGCTTATTTGCTAGTCCTTTGGATGTATAAACCTAAAGAACCTCCTGTAGATAAAAATACACGAACTGTTTAAATTGTGATTAATGCTCACACGAGCATATTTTTTCCGCTTTCAGAAAGCTCTTTAATACAGAAAAAGGATTGGATAATATTTGGATAATATAGAGCTTACACTGGATAGATATGCTGACTACTATCTTATAACGGATCATTCATTGGGAGGTATTAAATCATTTCGATACTATAATCCAAAGCGGACACTGCTATATCATCAAGAACCATCACCATATTTAAAAAAATGGCCTAAAAAATGGTCCAATCCTGATGAGAGGAAATTCTTTCATGTATCAACAATAGCAAAACAAGGAATGCC
>JAPYNQ010000069.1 GCA_028289815.1 Gammaproteobacteria bacterium
CTTCACGCTATTACACGCTCCTGATGGTGATTAAAGGAGTTTGGCGATGAAAAACACGAAAGATACACCGAAGAGTCCCCCTTGCCTGCCACGACCGCCGTAGTCAGTCGAAAGCGCACCCTTCAGGTCAACCACTGCCGGATACCCGACTGTGGCCACTTCGGCATTCCGGCCAGTCCCCGACATGCCAAACCCGGTCCGTCCAAGGGGTGGGACCCGCACTACACCATAGTGACCACCGGCTGCCGTAAGACCGAATGCGAAAACCACGGTCGCACTGTGGCCAAATGGCGCCATCTTTACCGTAAAAAAGATTATATTAGCAGGCGCGGTCAACGCTATCAGTGCAAAGCCTGTGGCAGCCGGTTTCTGCTCTCCAGTCCGATCCGGCTGCGTGATAATCATCAACGACTAGCCGTGGATATCTTGAGCCGTATTGCCAACAAATCCCCCTTACGTGGCACCGTGCGCAGTCTACCACATTCTTTCTTTCATCCGTGATCGTTGCCGGGCCTACTCCGGACACATTGATCGACTGGTGATAGACGGCTTGGTACGGCTGCCGTCTGACATGATCCTGGAATCCGATGCCCAGGAGTACACCTTGAACTGGCCCAGCCGCCTGGACCGGCGCAATGCCAAGCTGTCCTGCTATTGCACGGTCGATAACGATTCCCGCTTTATTCTGGGGATGCACGCTAACTTTGATGCGGGGATCAATCCCTTTGTCATTAATCAGGACGCGGCCCGCAATGGTGATATGGACCTCCATGAGCCGTTCCGCCGCCATGCCCGCTACTGGCTGGTCGGAGATGAGTTCAAAGCCGGAGGGAATCTGGCAGAGCAGTACCCGGATGAGCGGAAGGAACTGGCTCGACAGGTCATCGCTTTATATGCGGCAGCGAGCTGCTAGGACGATGCCGAGAACATCGAGCTGCAGCACATGGATGCTAAACTGTGTACCCCACACCTGCGCAGTGGCATGCAGGTGCATATGCCCTATACGGTCTATGCCCACTGGTTTCTGCCGCACCGACTGTTGAATGGTGCCGGGGTGCACACGATGCAGGCGAGCATGGATATTGACTCCATGAGCCGAGCCAGCTTTCTGTGTACCTTTGCCGAGGAAGTGCTGCAAGGACGGGCACACGGGTTTTATGTCCGTCACGCCAAGCACCAGACCGTCGATGAGCGTCGCCGCCTCATGGAGGAAAACCGCCGGGAACGGGCGGCTTTTCGCCGGACGCTGCCGATGGAGGTACAGGGTGATTCACAGGCCGTATCACGTGCCATGATGCAGGCTCAGTTTGCCAACGGTGCCGTCTACGGGAAATGGAAGGACGAGTGGTACAGACTACCCCTTACTCACCATGAACGAACCGCAGAAAGCCGTCTGCTCACTTACACCGATGGCCGGGCTCTCCGATGACGAGAAGGCGGATCGGTTTCTGAATGCGGGACTAGCCTGAATTGATAATGTCTTTCAGATGACCCGCCGGTTATTCAATGCCTTTGAGCGGCCGGTCGGCATCTCTTCCGGGCATAACACCGTCTGGCATGGCTATGCGCCCTATAATCCGGCCATGGTGCAGACGTATCTGACGATCTTCCGGGTGGTGAATAACTTTATCCTGATCGGGAATGATGGGAAAACACCCGCTATGCGGCTGGGTATCGCTAATGAACCGCTGCGCTATGAGGATATTCTGTGGCCCGGTCAACGGGGGCCATGGCCGAAACGATCACGACGGAAGGGAAGGAAGATGGTGGCTTGATGGGAGAATAGCAGTTCCTTTGCGCCTCTTTTAAAGTATCACTCAGTTGCAGATACCACCGATGAACTTGTTCCGCCCGCTCAGACCAGGGATGTGTTTAATGGATTCCAGAAACACCTTTACTCGAATGAGTAAAGGTGCAACTTGACTCTGACATGAGCAGATGCTTAAGTTCAAAGTGCTAAACCAGAGAAGTGCTTATGTTCAGCGAGGATTGCTACTACAAAGACTTTAAAATCATAAGAAATCGGTTCAGGAAATTTTGCTACCCTGAGTTGGTTGAGAGATGTTTCGAGTATCTTCACGCCCCTGCGCCTTCAAAAATTGAGTTTCTAGAACGCAGGCCTTGGCTGATCTTGCTGTTTGTAAAATGGTTGCTACTCGACGACAACTACCCAAACAAGGGTGGAAAAACTGCCACCGATGACGACCTGGAGGCTCTTCTACAGTCGGTGTATGAATTGGCAGACAAACTGCGGATGCCGGACGAATACGATCATTCCACGCTGCTTCTTAGAGGCATCGCATACCAACAATTTCCTTACCAGTTCGATTTTGGATATAAGCACCTTTCAAGGCAGGCAATCCTCTTCTCGGAACTGCCCGATAATCATCTGATTAAGACCCAGTTTAAAAAACTGACAGGAGTCGGTGTTAAGGACTTCTTGGAATTATCGTGGGTTCTGATTTCTCGTTTCATCTCCGGCTCGGAAACACATTTGCCAAATGGCTGGTTTGATAGCCTTAAACCCGAGTATGGTGCCGACACCATCGACAACTACCTTAAGGCTATATCCATTGAGATCAACGAAGGTAGAAAGTTGTTATGCAGTGCCGATGATGGGCGTCGCAGATCGATAGAACATTACGAACCTACTCCTTTCGCTAGTTTTCCAATGCTTCGAGTGCCAGGTGGATACCTCATTACGGAAGTTCATATTCTGTTTCGCTGCATTGAGCACTACGTATACGACCGCTTGCGCCAATGGGATGCCGAGAAGTTCATGGCAAAATTTGGTGGCATGTTTGAGCGCTATGCCGAAAAGGCACTTGATTATGCTGGTTTGTCTTACAGCACCGAGGCCCAGACGAAAGATGCACTAGGGGACCAAGGCAATCAGATCGACTTTATCGTGCATGAAAACGGATCAAACGTGTTCATTGACACTAAAGGCGTAGAGATGGCGTACCAAGGTCATGTGACGCATTTGACCTCCTTCCTAAAAGATAAAACCAAGAAATCAATATTGAAGGCGATTAAGCAGGCTCACGATGTGGTTCGTAAGTTGGAAGAAAATTCTGGCTGCAGAATCACTAAACACGATGTCAATTACCTTCTTGTCGTCACCTACAAGGAATTTTATCTCGGTAGCGGACGTAGTTACTACGAGATCGTCGCCCGGGATGCGATGGATGAGATTTATCAGAAATACGATGGATTGCCTGTCATTCCACCCGAGAATATATACTTCATTACCATTGATGAACTGGACTATGCCTGCACAATGATCAAAAACGATGCAATTTCACTCTCGGGGATAATTGATACCGCTAAATATGCTGATGCAAAATCTGAAATTCGAAAGTTCAATTTCACTCAGCACCTACAAACTGTAGCAGGTTACAATTATATGCCTCCTCAATATCTTAAAACCGAGGAAGACAAAATTCTCGAGAAATTGAAGGGATTATTGAGGCCATGAAGTATAGAGTGACCTTTTGGATATCCAATTACTAGTGTGACATTTCCTATGGATAAAGTTGTTGTTTAAAGATAACCATAATCCGGTCATGGTGCAGACGTATCTGACGATCTTCCGGGTGGTGAGTAACTTTATCCTGATCGGGAAAGACGGGAAAACACCCGCTATGCGGCTGGGAATCGCTAATGAACCGCTGCGCTATAAGGATATTCTGTGGCCCGGTCAACGGGGGCCGCGCCCGAAACGGTCTCAGCGAAAAGGTAGGAAAATGGTGGCTTGGTGGAAGAGAGTTCCTCATATGTATGTTCTAGGCGCAACGTATGTGACTAAAACTATCTTGGATCTCAATCCACCCATTTTAACCGACTGCCCTCTACGGTCATCAATCTCTTTTCATACAGCCAACCTCGTTTTATACCGGTCAGGTACGGTCATACTGGTCTAACCGGGGGGTGGCAGATGGATTTAAACTCCTTGCAGATCATACCCTCCGTAAAGGATAGATTCATATGTGGTTAACCTGTACCTGCTCGCGCTCGTCGGGGTGCCGGGCCTTACTGACCCACTTCACGCGTTGAACATGCCCGTGAATCATCCGTGGCCTCTTGAATCATACTCAGTCGGTCGTACTTTCCAGGCTTGCTCATTACTTGCGGCCATTGAGGGCCATCAACGCTGCGTCGGCTCTTGCACAGCTTACCCAGAGATCTGGAACGGCATGACAAAGACATCTCAGATGTGAATGGAGCACATTTGCCTCATCAGGTTCGAACTCTCTGAATGCCAACTCGGTCAACCAATCTCCAACGAACTCTCGCCAATTCATAAAGTTTTCCCGACTTGCAGAGGCCACAAGGCAGATTCTCATCTCATTTTCGAGCGGAAAACCATACTGAGCATCTCGCCTGTATCTACGGACAAGGATTCGCAATTCATCGGCGAGCGCAAGGCTCCTGGAGGCAGCGGCAACAGTAGCCAATCCATCCAATATAACAAGAAGCTGCGATTTGTCCTCCAAATTAGCAAGTCGATAGTTGGCCAGCTTGAGAGCTTTTGCCGCCAATTCCACCTGCTCTGTATCAACTCTGAAAGTCATCGCGGAATTTATAAGAGCGATAAAAGACGACGGTCCGATTTCCTCTGTGTTGATCTGAGTCGCAATTGTCTCCGAAAGATCAGTAGGCAATGTGTCTGGATAATCTTCAGCACCCTCCAAAGGTCCCGATAGGTAGTAATACGGATAGGGAAGTTTAGAGAGTGACCACAAGCTGTCGGATCCTGCACCAAGAATAAGGCCATGAAGTACGCTGTTCTTGATATTCTTCTCATATTTTTTGGCCGCAATCATGATGCGACCGAAGAAATCCGCTTTTATTTGTGACGCCACTGCAAGTTCAGGATTCCATCGCGGTTCCAGACGCATATCTGCGAGCGTTTGCATGTAATACTGCTCACCTTGATTGCTATACGCCCACTCACAAAATTTGGTGTCGTCAACACTAGAGGTAACAAGCTGACGATGAATGAGCGCAGCCTGTGACAGGGATGCCAGCCTTCTGTAGAAAGGCGGTTCTGTGGACATCAGCCGGATTCTGGATAGTTCGCCGTCTACGAGGGTGAACAGTGCCGAGAGAAGCTTCAATCCTTTCGATGAACCTTCCACATTATCATCTCGGACTTTCTCAACAAGACGAGTAACAGATGGCTCTATTTCAGGTATTTCAGGAAGGATGCGCAAGCCAATTTCAATCGCACCCAATTGAGAGAGACTATCACCTTGTTTTTCGAGGAAATCAAAGGCACATACA
Organism: Gammaproteobacteria bacterium; assembly: GCA_028289815.1. GTDB lineage: Bacteria > Pseudomonadota > Gammaproteobacteria > JAJDYQ01 > JAJDYQ01 > JAJDYQ01. The sequence continues at coordinate 5,287 of JAPYNQ010000069.1, forward strand.
ATGTCTTTACTGCTCAAACGATTTGTAGTGATCTCATCAGTTATTGAGGAATGCGATGACAGATAAAGACTATGCAGAAAGCCATCATACGGACTCCATTTTAATAGCTGCTCAATAAATTGTCTGCTGACTCCTCTTGCATAGTCTTTGATTGACTTACTTCCGTCATAAACGCCAACCAACCGTTCGTAGTATCTTCGAGAGGTCGGGACAAGAGACATAATACTGATCCGCCCGGACTCAATCTTACCAGGGATAGAACGTGCCATATGGACGGGAGTATCACGAAATTCGCTATGGAACTGATCAATCTCTTCATTTTCAAGGGCGCGCTCGGAGAGAGCATTTCTCCAGATTGCTTGTGCGCTGGCAGGTAAATTCACATCAGATGCCACCACATCTAACGAACGAAGACGTATCGCTGAATCAGGAGAGAGTACGACGAAGTTAGAGAGAGGGAGTCGCTGCTCATCTGCAGAAATCACCAGCTTCGGTAAATCGCCGTTTTCAGCTTCATTTTTTATAATCCACTCTCGGTCATCGGTATCTCTTACCCGCTGTTCGGTTGCCCCCGAAAGAATTTCACGAATGGCATTGAAAAGCGTGGAACATTGAATCTCCAGACTTGAATCACCGGAAGAAATAGCGACACCAAGTTTAATTCCGTAGTCCTCCCGAAATTCCCGATCTTCAAGCAAAGTATTACCTATTATCGGTGGTATTAGCTCCAATACGGCTTGTGCTATCGCGGACCTGACGTAAGGGGTATTGCTCATATCCGGGACTCCTTCCGTCAGTTCCGTTTCTACCACTTTTGCAACTTGCTTTCTGTGCTGTTCAACAATCCAGGAATAAAGGTCGGGGAATTGCTCCTTAATGGGAGAAAGAATTCTATCCTCGACCCAGTTCGCGTAAGCAGCCTTCATCTCCTGTGAGGCGTCGGTAAGCAGCGTAAACAGCAGAATATATGCGCCCCGACCGAGCCTCACAAAATTATCTCCATTCCCCGGCTCAAAGCTGTGAGCCCAACCACGAACTTCAACCTGAGTCAGGATCCAGTCGGAACGAACCTTAATGACGGAAAGATCTTCTCCTTCCACCCATAAACCTTTCAGGACTCGGATAAATACCTTGAGAGTTGAATCAAGCCACGGTGCTTCCTTCGGCAGCTGAAGCCAGTCGCTCATCCGAACGCGTAACATGTTCTCCCTTATGGCTTTCAGTTCGGCAGTTTCCAGCACATTTCCGTCAACGACATCTGATGCCATTAAACACTGTTCAAGTTCCTTCTCATTGACAGGCACGAAGAAATAGCCAGCACGGCGAAGCCTTGTGCGATACTCCAGCCAATCGTCATCGGAGATCACAGCACCAGATACGAGAGCGTCCAGCAAATCCAGAGTAGACAGGACCGGCACTTGCGTACCGCCGCTACCAATACTCGCGCGCTGATTGATGAATCTGTCGTCTACAATCGCGGCATCGCAATGAGGAGACAGGGCAATGATGTCGGCTGTGGGGTGAACCGGAATAGATTTTTCTTCATCCTCCTCATTTTTTCGCCTACCGCTTACTCTGACCTTCCCAGATTCTATGCGCAAGTTCAACGATGCTCGTATGTCCTCAATGATATTCTTCGCTTCCTCAGAAATACGTTCATAAGCGATAAGTCCATCCACTTCGGAAACTTCCCCTGGTGAAGCCACCGCTTTCAGGCCAGCACCTTTAAGCTTGCCAAGCAATCCCAAGTGCGACAAATAGGTGATCGCGAGATCATCAAGATAGAGAGTCGCTCCGTCCGCAATTTTTGGCTGATTCGGCCACGGTTTTTCGTGCAATTGCAAATAAGCACGCGCTCGTTTCTCTTCGTCAGAAGAAATTTGCCCTTTCTGCTTCAGTTTGGTCACAACAGCGAGACAACTGCTTAATACCGTGACATGTGCAGTGAGGTCGGCCTCTTCCTCCATCAAACTGGAAAGACGATAAACCGGGGAAGAACAGACGACGATATGCTGTATATCATCACCTTCGCGCACCCTTTCTGCCTCTGCGATCAATGCGGCCAACTCGTCACCGACCTGCAGCGCGATGTCATTGCTCGCAACAGTGCTTGGAGAGAACTTTTCAAGCATATCCGTTGCCAGCAAATCCCGGACCCTACGCGCGTCCTGCATACGGCTTGGTTGATGGAAGGTGGCTCTCTGCCATTCTTCGAATAGCCATCCAAGGGTTGAATGCGGGATGTATACGGTTTCGAACGCGTCAAGCACCACATCAAGTATTTTCAGAAAGCTCAAGGTAAGCAGTGCGGTTGCATCCAGAGCAACCTTTTTTCCTCTGAGATCAAATTGCTGCGATACACGCTCACCGCTATAAGCAGGAATTGCATTTCTGCGTCTCGGATCAGTTTCGGAGAGATTGGCTAACGCCCGGAAGGTCGTAAGGCTGATGAGCGTTTGATTGAGTAATTCAGCAGCTATAAATATCGGTATCTGTCCCTGTGCGAGCTGTCGCGATGTATCCGATTCCCTGCGGTCCCATTCAGGCTGCAGGTCAAGTATGTCCTTTAGGCTCGCTCTTTGGACGGGACCAGTGTTGTCTGACAATTCGGCCGCCCGTTCCAGCCATTGGAAGACACAATAATCGTCTTCCCAACCCGCACTTGTTGCAACCAAGTACGATCTAGTCAGTATATCGGCATCATCATTAGCCTTCTCCGCGGCCTCGAAAACGAGACTCTTCGCATGCGATGATGATCCGATATGGAGTGCAAGTTGTGCAGCGTCCATCAATTCGCGTGCATTTCTATCCTGCCTGTTCTGGTATTCGCTTGCAATATAGGCAGAGAGGGACGCCCAGTCTCCCATTGTGATTCCGAGATTGACTTGCAAGGCGCGGTAGCTCCGACTAGCCGCATCATCACTGAGTTTCTCAAGTTCCGCACGAGACTCAAGGAGTGCCCCCTCATTATACAGCCCCCACGCATAGGACATTTTCAGCTGCTCGGATTGCGCCAACAGATCGGGGTTTTCATTTAGGAAATCGACCAATGCCTCTGAGCTGTGTGTACGGTTAAAAGCATTTACCAAGCGTTCGGCATCGCTTAGATCACGTGTCTTTTCAAATAGCTGCCTGCCGAATTCGCACAGTTCATTCCAGCGCTGATGTTTTTCCAGCATAGTGACAAGGCCAATCAGAGCAGCAAGGTCGCCCGTTGGCATGTATTGTTCTTTATAAGATTTAACCGGATCACTACTTCCTTGAGCATCTGAAATGAGCCGCCTTAGACTGTTTTCCTGTTCGGCAGGGATTCCCTTTTCAAGAAGCTGGTTAAAAACCGAGTTCGCTTGATCTATCGAACCGGCATATAAAAGCATCTCGATTTGGCGAAAGCGCATCAGGTTGGGGTCGATGTGAGCAGCGAGTTGATCATGGTGAAGGTCAATATAGGTGGCCATCTCTTCATAGGTTTTCTTCGTAGAAGCAAGTGCAAAGCGTGCAATGGCAGCATCAATCGTTATTCCGCCATTTATGGCGATACTCCGTTCGATATCTCGCTCAACCGCATCCAGATCCAGTTTGATTCCGAACCGAAGTGCATAATGAACGAAACCGAGCGAAGTGCTCGGATCGCGGAGCCTGGTTTCCAATCTACTCTTTCCGTGGGCACTTAGCTCCGGGTCGCGGAGTTCGAGCCAAAGTGCGTACTCATCATCCTTCCGTTCAGCGTATGGATAACCTAATTGCTTTGCGGCCTCAACCCCCTCAAGAAAGTGCTTACGGGATGCACGGCGCGCATCCATGGCAACCGCATCCGAGGCGAGACGAAACCCCACTACATCGAAAGGCACCCCTGTCAGAACAACAGATCGAAAATCGGACGGAACAGCAATGATCAGCTTCGTAAGTGCCGTTAAGCGATGAAGAATGGGGTTTTTCTCAAAATCGGACTCGGATAAAGAATTAACTATCTTGGCAGCATCATCCCAATGACCAAGCTCAAGCTGATAGCGCAGAAGCAGACTTTTACCATCTGCATCTAGGTCATCAGCCGTGTATCGCGTATCATTCATCCACTGCACCGCGCCTTTAGTGTCATCATGATGCGCAACGATGCTCAAACCGGCAGAGCGAGAGGCATTCGAGTCAATAGCGGCAAGAGCTTGAAGTGCCGCTGCCTTGTCTCCTTTCTGGGAAAGAATAAAAGCTTCCGCAATTCGTATCTCCGGACTATCTCCCGGGGTCTTTGCAAGCTCCAAGAATTCCTTTGCCTTATTGAGAGCGTCTGAACGAGAGAGTAATCTGGCGCACCATGCCAACCCTTGGCGCCTTTTCTCATCAGATCCGCCTGAAAGCTCGCGTTCACTAAGGCACCTCCCAAGTGCCAAGGATGATCTAACAACATGATCAATCTCTACGAAAAAGCGCGATTTACGGAGATTTTCAATTTCCTCCACGATCTTCTGGTCAACAAGCGCAATAGGAAAGTATGGATGTGAAAAAACGTCTGCTTGAACTGCTGTTAAGTTTTTGGAAAGTTGTTGTTGCATTTTTGCTTCATGTTCCCGCTTCCACTCCTTGAGCAATGTCGCCGGGTATGTTTCAGGTTGACCATCAACTATTCCATGATGATGGCGACAAAGCAGAATGAGATTCTCTGCTGAATTCAACTTCTGTTGGGTTAACCCTGCCGGGTTTCCTCTTGGCCCGTTTTCACTGATTGCATAGATGTGGCAAATATGAGCAGGGACGTAAGCATCTGAATCTTCTGTGGCAGGCTCAATGACAGTATTTGTGCAGTCCGGATGTGCACACTGGTTACCACTCAAGGCAAACAATACCTTCACCGTCTTCTCTGTGTAGGACCGATTCAAAGCTGTCACATTTCGCCCAATTCACAATCAGGTCTTTTGATGGCTAGCAGCCTGTCGGACTTGAGTACTACGGCTATCTTTGCAAACCATTTTTCAGACCCCTTTAGCATGGCAAGGTGTATTTTCCTGTGAATATATGAATAAGTATAGTATATGGCGTATTATTGCATAATATGAAAAGGGTCGATAAAACCGCTAATTATTATGTATGTCCGGTATCAAGTGGTTCGAGAATCATGCAGTAGTGAAGCTCTGAGAGAGATGGTAAAAAAATCCAAGCGATATAAGTGGATGGCGTTAATGGTACTCATGGCGCCTTTGCCTAATGACAGTGCTCTTGTGTGGAAGTATTACCCGCAAGTGTTTGCCGTGCTCAGTGGCATGGTCTGTTGGTCGGTTGACGGGGCACTCGAGAACCATCAAGTGGCTCTCTTAAGCGCGACAATCACTTTCGGTGCTATTGCGGCGGGCTTTGTTGGCGTGTCCTTAGCAATATTAGCTGGCACCACAATACGCTGTTATGTTGATCCTGCACAGTTGTGTGTGGGCTGGGGCTTCACATCCGGTATTTTGCTGGCCTGTGTCGGCATGACCGGTTTGCTGTTTGATCTCAAAAACCCGCTCTTTGCCGGTATATGGTGCGCATCTTTGATATTTTGTCTTGCTTGCCTGCACCGCTTGGGCGGTATGATGCTTTACCTGTTTAAAGATAGCAAAAGTGGAATATGACAGGCACTATCAATGAATAACTGGATTATTTTGTCGTGCTTCTTATCGCTACAGCTGTTCAGATAATTCTGCATCTGCCTTATCAAAATCACTTGGCAGGTTGACTGTTCGCCCGGAATAGGAACCGGGCTCATTTGCTTCTCCGGCAAGAAGTCGAGACCACTGATCCTTATAGGGCATTAGATCTTCTTTAGTTTGGAGCTTTCCATTCTTCATATGAGTTAAGCCTAGTTTTTTACTTTCTCCTTTTAGCTTTTCTGCTTCTTTACGGCTCATAATAAAAAATTCTGCGCCATTTTTTTCGTCATATATTACAATCACTAGAAAATTGTAGTTACTGTCAATATCAATTGAATTATTTGTTGATTTGTTGTGTAGATGGGTTGACTTTACTTGTATTCTGATGATGCTTTCATCAATGATTGCAGTTATATCAAAGTCTGACTGATTCATCTTTATAGCTGAATATGCTTCAATATCTCGTTCAAGCAAACACGCTAAAACCCGATATTCGCCATATTTTCCTATGTATTCCATATTTACTCCTCATTATTGGTGGAAAAATTATAACCGAAAACGCCCTGACTGGGTGAGCATATTCAGATAATACGCAGAGTTTTTTCGTATGTCAAGCATTTATTTAGGTAACTGATGCCAGGTATATATTTCCCTATGAGAACTATGCCGATCAGCGATGCTTCGGAATAAAGACTTTGAGTGTGTAGTTCCAGGAAGAATTCCCTGCTCTTGCAGGTTTTGCCATGTGGCAGCAGGGTAGTTTTGCGGCCGTTCGGGAATATCATCAATATCTGAACCTGGAAGATCTTTAATATCTTTTTCGCATTTCAGTCGGGTTTCTCCAGGTTCCTTTAACCTAACAGATCAACTGTTCAAGAGCGTTTTTCTGATAGGTTCCGAGTTCCATAGTTATGATTTTCCGTAATTGATTTCTGACTGTTCTAGTCGAATCTCTTTATTCTCTATTTCAATCCACCGCTTCCACTCCTGTACGACGTGTCGCTTTCGGACCAAATATCACTTCACTGAGTTGCAAATTTTCCGATATCGCAATAAAAACGGGGCAGAATGCTATCCGTATCAACCTGGATTGAAGATTGAACATCTTTGCTATAACGCAGATTAACGATACGTACTTCCTTTTTGTTACTGTAATGCTCCTCCTTGAACAAGAAACGAATGTTATCAAGCAGCAAAGATCTTCCAGATTCAGATACTGACGATATTCCTGAGCGGCTGAGGCTTGACTCTCCGCCATAGTCGTTCCCAAATTTTTTACCTTTTTTATAGTTTTCTTATACAGTTGCCAGCCCATATTGTATATTTATCCATTCTAATCAATAATTTACCGCTTAGCTGATAAGCGCAAACGATATTGTCAGCCGCAATGGTTTGGTGTAATTTTGATCAATTTAAATACGTTCGAACACACTACACACCTCCGAAATCCATTGTTCCTCTGGTTTTCCTTGAGGATGAACCGCAACGAGGTATGAGATGGGCTGCATAGCAGGGTCAATCGACAAGGTTCCAAACCCTTCGACATAGTCATAGTCATATCCGGTGATACTCTGTGACATGTAGTCAAAATCAGATAGAAATGGCCATGCCCATCCCATTCCTGTCAGGAGCAGCAGACGGGACGGCGTGTAGGTCTTCAGTTCCTGTTTGAACAGTGCTTTGCATCCGGCCTGTTGGGCTTGGCAGAGTGCTCCACCTGGATTACCGCCTTCCGCCGGCGCGACCTTGTACAGATTCGACCAGACGAGATGGCATGGCCATGAGTCCTGCTCAACATCAGCGATGTCCAGCTGCCCGACAACATCTCGAATAGTACGCCAGAAAGCAGACTGTCTCAGGTTGCATTGCTTGCTCGGGTTTTTATAATGATCCGCTACCCATTTCATGGGACATGGATCACCACTCACACTCTTAAGAATGCGGGACGAGTAACTCTCAGCTTCGGCGGGCAAGGCCAGATGTTCAGGCAAAATACCCTCAATCCATCCATTGACGCACCGTCCTGCGACCATCAGTTTCTTTTCGTAGAGATGCCCGACCATCGCCAGGAATCCGGTAACCTTCGACTTGGGCAATTTCGCCGCGTTATTCCCCACCGCAGCAAGCATCTTCGAGGCCAATAGCTGGCGCTCCTGTTCAGTAGCCATTGCTTCCCCCCACAATATTATTTCGTAACTCACCAAAATCCCAAGATAAGATATTACTAAAGTCTCTTCCTGTTTTCATCATAATATGGTTATGTAGGGTAGAGAATCTGATCGTTACCGTGTTGCTGCATGACCCTGCCTTATAACTTGATTTCAAGGACATTAAAGCTATGCCTAATGACGACATTATGACCGTGAAGGAACTCGCTGATTACCTCAAGATTGCGGAGAAGACGGCCTATCGATTTGCGTCTGAAGGCAAGGTTCCGAGCTTCAAAGCGGGTAGCGCGTAAGGCGAGGACAGAAACGATGGCAATTAAAAAATCAGCATTATACAGCTCACTTTGGAAAAGTTGCGATGAACTGCGCGGCGGAATGGATGCCTCACAGTACAAAGATTATGTACTGACACTGCTCTTCGTAAAATACGTCTCGGATGCAGGCAAACCAAACTCATTGATTGAGATACCTGCAGGCGGTGGCTTCGCTGATTTGGTTGCCCTTAAAGGTGATAAAGAGATCGGAGACAAAATCAACAAAGCCATTGGTATACTCGCCGAAGCCAATGGCCTGAAAGGAGTGATTGATGTTGCCGACTTCAATGATGAAGACAAACTTGGCAAAGGCAAGGAAATGCAAGACCGGCTGTCCAGGCTGGTATCTATCTTCAATGATTTGGATTTCCGCAGCAACCGCGCTGAAGGCGACGATCTCCTCGGGGATGCTTATGAATACTTGATGCGCCACTTCGCCACAGAAAGCGGAAAAAGCAAGGGGCAATTTTATACACCTGCAGAGGTCTCCCGTATCATGGCCAAGGTCATTGGCATCGGCAAAGAGACGCGCCAGGATCAGACTGTGTATGATCCAACTTGCGGTTCGGGATCTTTGCTATTGAAGGCCGCAGATGAAGCGCCAAGCGGCATGTCCATTTACGGACAAGAAAAGGACGTTGCCACCACTGCCTTGGCAAGAATGAACATGATTTTGCACGACAACCCAACCGCTGAAATTGCAGCAGGCGGTAGCAGCACGCTCTCCGCTCCGGCATTTGCGCCATCCGCATCTGAGCTTAAAACATTTGATTTCGTGGTCGCCAATCCTCCTTTCTCAACAAAGTCATGGCAGAATGGTTTTGCTAAAGATGAGAAGAAAAAGACCATCACCGATTTGTATGGTCGATTTGATTATGGCGTGCCGCCCCCTAAGAATGGCGACTATGCCTTTTTGTTGCACATTATCCGTTCGCTGAAAAGCACAGGCAAAGGCGCCGTTATTCTGCCACATGGTGTGTTGTTCCGTGGGAACGCCGAGGCCACTATCCGTAAAACAGTCGTCAAGCGTGGTTATATCAAGGGTGTGATTGGCCTACCTGCCAACCTGTTTTACGGCACTGGCATCCCGGCCTGTATTATTATGCTCGACAAAGAGCATGCGGCATCCCGCAAAGGTATCTTCATGATTGATGCCAGTCAGGGCTTTATCAAAGACGGCAACAAGAACCGCCTCCGCTCCCGGGACATTCATAAAATTGTCGATATTTTCAATAAGGGGCTGGAAATCGAAGGCTTCTCCCGCTTGGTGCCTGTCTTTGAAATATCCGATCCGAAAAATGACTATAACCTTAATCTACCGCGCTACATTGATAGCGGTATTGATGCTGATATTCACGATTTGACTGCTCACTTAAAGGGCGGAATTCCAAAGCGCGATGTCGATGAACTTCAGCGTTACTGGAATGTGTTCACTGCTACGCGAGAAGCGCTTTTCAAACACTCTCAAAAAAATCATGGGGGCAGCCCGGATTATCTGATTGCCCACGTGCCAAGTGATCAGGTTAAAACGACCATACTGGATTCTGCTGAATATCAGGAATATGCCGAAAAGGCCGAAGCAACGCTGACAGGCTGGAAAGACAAGTATGAGCCATATCTGAAATCACTCGAGCAAGAATGCAAACCGAAGGATGTGATCTGGAAAATTTCGGAGGACCTGCTATCGACGTTCTCAAACATCCCTCTGATCGACAAATACGATGTGTATCAGCATTTGATGAATTATTGGTCTGAGGTCATGCAGGATGATGTGTATCAAGTCTCGGGCGAAGGCTGGAAAGATGCCGCACAAATACGTCTGATCATTGATGAAAAAGACAAAGAGACGCCGGACATTGTTGTCGGCACTGGCAAAAAGGCTCGAAAATTCAAAGCTGAACTGATCCCACCTGCCTTGATTGTCCAGCGTTATTATGCGGGTGAAAAGCAAGTCATTGAGAAACAAGAGGCACAGCGCGATGCCATCGCGGGGGAAATTGAGGAACTAACCGAAGAGCACAGTGGCGAAGAAGGTTTGCTGGAAGATGCCAAAAACGACAAAGGCAAGCTCACCAAAACCAGCCTCAAGGATCGCATGAAAGAAATCAAAGGCGATGAAGACCTTGAGGATGAAATGGCCGTCCTTAAACAAGCGCAGAAACTGCTAGATCGAGAAAGTGCTCTAACCTCTGAAATCAAGGCGCAGCAACTCGAGCTCGATAATAAAACCGTATTGCACTACGCCAAGCTGGATGTTGATGAAATCAAAGAGTTGGTGGTTATCGACAAATGGTTTGCTCAGCTGAGCACTGACGTGGCTACCGAGGTTGAGCGCGTCACGCAGGTCTTAGCCAATCGTGTCAAAGAACTTGAAGAACGTTATGCCCACCCCATGCCGGAACTGGCTGATCAGGTTTCAGATTATTCTGAACGTGTGGAAGAGCATTTGAAAAAGATGGGGTTGAGCTGGTGATGGCAGAAATGAAAGCGGGATACAAACAAACTGATATTGGAGTTATCCCAGAGGATTGGGGTGTTAAGCAACTTAGCAGTTTAGGTGGCTTTTCAAAAGGTGCTGGAGTCAAAAAAGATGAGGCTCGAAGTGGAAGGTTGCCTTGTGTAAGGTATGGAGAGCTTTACACAAAACATAACGATATCATTCGTAGGTTTCATTCTTTTATTTCTGAAGAAGTTGCCAAGAATAGCAAAAGACTAAAATATGGGGATATACTTTTTGCCTGCTCAGGTGAAACAAAAGAAGAAATTGGTAAATGTGCATCTTTCTTAGAGGAGGGTCTGGCTTACGCTGGAGGTGACATTATAATTTTGTCTCCTCACTCTGATAATTCAGAATTTTTGGGCTACTTGCTGAACTCGGATAAAATTGCACAACAAAAATCCAACCTTGGGCAAGGTGATGCCGTTGTTCATATCAATGTTAAATCACTTGCTTCTATTCTGATCGCTTTACCCAAACCCGAAGAGCAAAAAACAATTGCGGCGGCGCTCTCTGATGTAGACGGGCTGATTGAAAGCCTTGAGCAGCTGATCGCCAAAAAGCGCGATGTGAAAACCGCCGCTATGCAGCAGCTCTTGACAGGCAAAAAACGCCTCCCGGGCTTTGATGGCGAGTGGGAAGAAAAATCAATAAAAGAAATTGCTCCTCTTCAACGTGGGTTTGACCTTCCTAAATCCAAAGTTGAAAAAGGAAGCGTGCCCGTTGCCTATTCAAATGGTGTGATGGCATATCATAATAAGGCGATGGTAAAAGGGCCTGGTGTTTACACAGGACGATCTGGGACTATCGGTAAAGTTAATTATATTAGTTCAGACTACTGGCCTCACAATACATCACTATGGGTAACTAGTTTTCTTGATAACGATCCAAAGTTTGTGTTTTATTTATTCAGCTTTATTGGCTTCAACCGATTCAGTTCGGGTTCTGGTGTTCCAACACTTAATCGGAATGATGCCCATGATTTTCGAATTATCATACCACAGTCAGAAGAACAAACAGCCATCGCAGCCGTCCTTTCCGACATGGGCAGCGAAATTGATGCATTTGAACAACGCCTTGCCAAAGCCCGCAGTCTCAAAACAGGCATGATGCAGGAGCTTTTGACAGGCAAAACACGATTAATCAAAACCGATAAAAAGCAGGAGGTGGCATGAAAAAAGAGCTCATCGCCACACTTACAGACAATTTCGAGCTTCATGCCCAGCAAACTGAGGGCGAGGTAGAATATTGGCTTGCCCGTGATCTGCAGCATCTTCTGGGGTATGACCAGTGGCGAAACTTTGCTCAGGTGATCTCCAAAGCCAAAGTAGCCTGTGAGGTCAGTGGACATCAGGTCTCTGACCATTTTGCTGACGTCAGCAAAATGGTCGATCTGGGCTCTGGCGGTAAGCGAGAGATCGATGATGTGATGCTTACCCGCTATGCCTGTTACCTGATTGCTCAGAACGGTAATCCACGAAAAGAACAGATCGCCTTTGCCCAGACCTATTTTGCCATGCAAGCGCGCAGGGCTGAGCTGATTGAGCAGCGTATTCTGGAACAAGAACGTCTCTCTGCTCGCAAAAAGCTGACACAAACAGAAAAAGATCTGTCCGAGGTTATATACGAGCAAACAGGCCAAGACCGCAATTTCGGCATCATTCGTAGTAAAGGTGACCAAGCGCTATTTGATAAAAGCACGCAGCAAATGAAAGCGCAGTGGAAAGTGCCTAACAGCCGCCCGCTGGCCGATTTTGCGCCAACCATTATCCTCAAAGCAAAAGACTTTGCCACTGAAATTACCATCCACAACGCCCGTGAAAATAATATGAGCACTGAGGGGCAGATATCTGGCGAACATGTTATCAATAATCAGGCCGTTCGTAACACTTTGATTGAACGAGGCATTCGTCCAGAAGCCTTACCGCCTGCGGAAGATATCAAGAAACTTGAGCGTCGTATTGCCTCGCAGGAGAAAAAGGCACTTAAATCACCAGATAGTTTGGATAGTAATGATGAGTAAAGTTGGAGCCAAAGAGCGCGTTACGCAAAATCGCATCGTTAAGCTGTTCAAAGATCAGCTTGGATACGAATATCCGGGTGATTGGAAAGATGGCGAAAACAAGAATATTGAGCAGGGCCTGTTAAAGCCATTTCTGCAAAGACAAGGTTACAGCGATAAGCTGATTGAGCGTGCCTTGCGTGAATTGGATCAGGCTGCTGCATTAGGTGATGGGCGCAGCCTCTATGATGCAAATAAGGATGTTTATCGTCTGCTGCGCTATGGCATCAAGGTTAAGGAAGGCGCTGGCGAGCAAAACCAAACCGTCTGGCTTATCAACTGGGCTGAGCCAGAAAAGAATGATTTTGCCATTGCGGAGGAAGTCACCGTCAAAGGCAATAACACCAAACGCCCGGATGTGGTGATTTACCTCAACGGTATAGCTATCGGGGTGATTGAGCTAAAACGGTCCATCATTGGTCTGACTGAAGGTATTCGGCAGAACCTGCTTAATCAGCGTAAAGACTTTATCCGTCCGTTCTTCACTACCATGCAGCTGGTAATGGCAGGAAATGATACGCAGGGATTGCGCTACGGCACGATTGAAATCAAAGAAAAATATTATCTTGAGTGGAGAGAAGATGGTGGTATTGGCGATTATAAACTGGACCGCCACCTCTCGCTTATGTGTGAGAAGCATCGTTTGCTTGAGCTAATCCATGACTTCATAGTATTCGACGCAGGTATAAAAAAGATCTGCCGTCAGAACCAGTATTTCGGCATCAAGGAGGCACAGGATTATATTCATCGCCGTCAGGGTGGTATCATCTGGCATACGCAAGGTTCCGGTAAAAGCCTGACCATGGTCTGGCTAACCAAATGGATACGTGAAAGTATCAAAGACGACTCTCGCGTGCTCATCATTACCGACCGTACCGAACTGGATGAGCAGATAGAGAAAATCTATCGCGGCGTCGATGAAGATATTTACCGCACCACCAGCGGTGCAGACCTTGTGCATACTCTTAATGGCACCGATCAATGGCTGATGTGCTCGCTTGTCCATAAATTTAGCGGCTCGGATAATGATGAATTATCCGATGAAGATGTCGATAAATTTCTGGCAGAAATTCAAAAAAATATGATGTCTGACTTTGAGGCAAAGGGTGACATCTATGTGTTTGTGGATGAGTGTCACCGCACTCAATCAGGCAAGCTCCACACTGCTATGAAGAAGATTTTGCCGAATGCCTTGTTCATCGGTTTTACAGGAACACCGCTACTCAAGGATGATAAGCAAACCAGTCTTGAGGTCTTTGGGCCTTATATTCATACATACAAATTTGATGAAGCGGTTAAAGACGGCGTTGTGCTTGACTTACGATATGAAGCACGGGACATTGACCAGAATATTACTTCTCAGGACAAGATCGATCTATGGTTTGAGGCGAAAACAAAAGGTCTTAATGACTTCTCCCGGGCGCAATTGAAAAAGAAATGGGGAACCATGCAAAAGGTTCTCGGTTCTCAGTCTCGTCTGGAAAAAATCGTAAGTGATATCCTACTCGATATGGAGACACGAGACAGACTTGCTGATGGGCGCGGAAATGCCATTCTGATCTCCAGCAGTATCTATCAAGCATGTAGGTTTTACGAACTCTTCGACAAGACGGACCTTTCCGGCAAATGCGCTATCGTCACCTCCTATAAGCCATCTCCACAAGGCATTAAAGATGAGGAAAGCGGCGAAGGTTATACGGAGAAACTTCACCAGTATGATATCTACCGAAAAATGTTGGCAGACTTTTTTGATGCGCCAGCAGATCAAGCTGTTAATCGTGCAGAAGAATTTGAAAAGAAAGTGAAAGAGAAGTTTGTCGACGAGCCCGGCCAAATGCGGCTACTGCTCGTCGTTGATAAACTACTAACAGGCTTTGACGCACCGTCGGCCACCTATCTCTATATCGACAAAAAAATGCAGGACCACGGTCTTTTCCAAGCTATTTGTCGCGTAAACCGCTTGGATGGTGATGATAAGGAATACGGATATATCATTGACTACAAGGATTTGTTCAACAGCTTGAAAAACTCAATTCAAGATTATACCTGCGGTGCATTCGATAAATACGACAAAGAGGATGTTGCCGGGCTGCTGGGAGATCGTTTGGCAAAGGCCAAAGAGCGCCTTGATGAGGCGTGCGAAGCCGTAAAAACCCTTTGTGAAAATGTCGATTCACCAAAAGATACTGCCGCGTACATTCAATATTTCTGTGCTGAGGACACATCTGATAAAGATGCCTTGAAAGACAATGAACCACGCAGGCTTGCTTTGTATAAGGAAAGCGGTTCATTCATTCGTGCTTATGCCGTGTTGGCTAATGAAATGGCCGAGGCCGGATATTCTGCAAAAGAAATTGAGGCGATTAAGGCGGAAGTTCAACATTATGAATCTGTTCGGCTTGAGGTCAAAATGGCCAGTGGTGATTATATCGATATGAAGGTCTACGAACCTTCAATGCGCCACTTGATTGATTCATATATCCGAGCAGAAGAAAGCCAAAAAATATCAGCCTTTGATGATTTGAGCCTTATCCAGCTTATTGTTGAGCGCGGAGAAGATGCAATCAAAGAACTGCCAGAGGGAATTCGTAATAACGAGGAAGCTGTTGCAGAAACCATCGAAAACAATATCCGAAAAGTCATTATTGATGAGCAGCCAGTTAACCCAAAATATTATGAGAAAATGTCGGAACTGCTTGATGCACTCATTCAAGAACGTAAAGATCAGGTGCTCAAATATAAGGATTACTTAAAAAAGATTATCGATTTGTCAGGCAAGGTTTCACGCCCGGAAACGAATAGTTCTTATCCCAAATCTTTAAACTCTGCAGCTAAAAGAGCGCTCTACGACAATTTAGGAAAGGATGAAAACCTTGCTCTCGAGGTGGATAGAGTAGTCAAAAAGACTAAGAAAGATAGCTGGCGCGGCAATCATTTTAAGGAAAAAGAAATTAAAACAGTAATTAAGGCTTCTCTTACAAATTATCCAGTAACAGTACCCAATAAAATAGCGGAATCTTTCTCCGTTTACGCTTTGGATACTGAGATAGAACGCATCTTTGAACTGGTGAAAAATCAAAGTGAATACTAATGAGAGCACAATTACAGTAAATGAACTGCCTGTCAAGGTTATCCGAAAGAAAATCAAAAACCTTCACTTGGCTGTATACCCACCCAATGGATGGGTAAGAATTGCTGTTCCAGAAATTATTGACGATGAAGCTGTAAGGTTAGCCGTCATATCAAAGTTCGGCTGGATCAAACGCCAAATAAAATCTTTTGAAGATCAACCTCGACAAAGCGCAAGAGAATTGATTACCGGAGAAAGTCATTATTACCTTGGCCGCAGATATTTATTAGACATTGCTCACACAGAAAAACGCCCTTTCATTGAAATTCGGAATAAAAAGACGCTGGTATTGAATATCAATAAGGATTCTGGACTGGAGGAACGCGGAAAACTGCTTACGGATTGGTATCGCAAGGAAATGAAAAGAATACTTCCTGGCATTGTTAGAAAATGGGAAATCAAATCTGGTTTACAGGTGGAATCCTTCGGAATTAAAAGGATGAAAACAAAATGGGGAAGCTGTAACCCCGCCTACAAGAGAATATGGCTCAACTTGGAGCTTATTAAAAAGCCAATTAACTGCCTTGAATACATCGTTGTCCATGAAATGGTTCACTTTTTTGAACGCACGCACAATGATAACTTTATATCCCATATGGATCGCATTATGCCACAATGGCGAACCTTTAGGGATGACCTGAACGGGTCTCCTCTTGCTCACGAGAACTGGGAATATTGATATAATTGGCTTTGAACCATCGGTGTATGGCTGAAAAAAGATGAAACTCCCAAAATTATAACCTTTAATAGATGCCTGAATTTATTACAGACTCTTTGTCCGCATTATTCAGCAGCAGGGCATAGACGGGGCCATCGTGATCTTCCCGCTGCTGTAAAGCATGTCGCCAGGCACCATCAAATTGTTCAGCAAGCCAGGTCTTATCTGCCGGTCTGTATCGGATGCTGGCCTCAATCACCAGCCTGAGTCCGGTACCCGAATAGTCCACCGTAATATCCGGTTTTCCACTCCCCGCACAGCAACTCGGCAAGCCGTTTTGATGCGCACAATAACTCATCACCTCTGCCGGGTCATCCAAGTAGGTCAGCAATACCGAGGACGACAACTCCATCGCAAGCCCTTCGTCGTGCGCATCATGGTCTGCTTTGGAACGGGCTTTCTGTCTTTCCGGGAGTGCCTTTTTATCGCGCCCCCGGTGGCGTTGTGGATCGATTTCAAGTCCATCCATAATCACGCGGATTTCAGCCGGGTTTTGTCGTAACACGTATCTAGGAACGAGTTTCGGATGGACTCCGGGTCTTCAATGTCCGGCCATTGCAGCCATTGAGTACCATCTTTCAGGGTGACCGGCATTCTTTTCTTCTCACGCATGAGGGGGCACCAGACACTGCACCGGAGCCAGCGGTTCGGCGTACTGTAACTGCCCGCAGAAGGTCAGCAGTATAGCCGTGGCGCAGGTGGCGCTGCTGCCCATGCCACCCGTTTGCAACGGGCTGTCCGCCTGATGGACGTAGAACTCGAAGACCGCATCGGCATGACAGCGTGGATTAAAAGTCGGTGCGGTTGACCATAATGCTGCATGACGGTAGCCCGGTTTGCCAATAACGCCTCATCGCAGAATGTCACGGCATCACGGGCATTCGTCACCGCCAGCTGCACAAGCACCTCAAACTCCACCACCAGCAGGCCGGGACAGTATTGCGCCCAGGCATGATCGGTCGCCGCCAAGCTGTCGGCACCGCGCTGCAACAGGTCCAGGATAGCGATACCATCCTGCCTGAGATAAAGTGACCTGTGACATCACGTCAGCACCTTGCCGGGCAAAGGTCTTGCCCGGCATTCGGGTCAGCCACAGGCTGCGACAGTCTCCATACTGTAAGCTGTCGGTCGGATACTTCAACCATGCCCAGCCGCCCTTCTTTGAATAGCCCCCTACGAAGGCTTGCTTGAAGATTTTGGCCCGGATCTGTGCCTCTGCGATCTTCATCGAGTTATCTTCAGCCACGTACGCCTTAAAGTCCTTCTCCATATCCTCACTCGCCTGCTTGAGGTCGCTTATCCGGTCGTTCGTATCCGACGAACCGGGATCGCCCGGCTTGCCTTCTTCGTTTCGCTGGAACAAGGCAAATCTCTACCTGTCCGGCTTTGATCTCCCCGGCCAGAGCACACAAGGCCGCCTGATACAGGCTACGATCACCATCCATGTAATAGTACACCTTCGGGTATTGCCTGAGCAGCTTCTGCACCACGAGAAAGTGGGCGGCTTCGGCATAGGGAGAACGAATGAACAGCCCACCACCCCGAACCATGTCCGGCTGTATGATCTTACCGGGACGGCGGCCGGCCATCAGCTGATTGGTTCGGATGGGATAACACCAGGCTGTGACGCGCATCGACAGCTTTCCAGTCTTTAGGCGGTTTGGCGACGGGTTGTTTTGCCACTTTACCGGTACGCTTCTCGGGCAACATAAAAAACGGATGCACAGCCAGCAAAAAGTAGGTGCCCTTTTGCTTTAAGACCGAGACGATCAGGTCCAGGTGGACAAAGCGACCCTCGGTGCCTCGCTTTCTTAAGGTGACTTGCATGACATCGGTATACACCGGGGCCGGGGCTTGCCGTAGCGCCTGCTCGCGCTTTCGCCCCGGATGCAGCAACCGGGCATTGCGCCAAGCATGATAATCCCGCAAGCAACAGCTGATCATGACCAGATGGTTGTAGTACTGCTTCGGTTGCGGTCGGAGCCTCGGCTGGCTTTTGATATCCCGCCGCTTTAAGCGGCGGTTGCGTTGTTCCATGTCCAGTTCGCCGAGCACTTCCACCGCATCCGAGACCGAGAGACTATGCAGCGTCCCGCTGATGAGCCGCTTTAGGCGACGCTTCATCCACCGATCCATCTCACCCATCTGCCGTGCTTTGCCCAGAGAGAAGCGGAAGGGGTAAGCACAGTCGGGTTTGTCATCGGTCGCCTTGCGACCGCAGGCGCGGCACGCCACCCGGTAGTCACCATCGGCACGGTAGTAGGGGCTGTGCGGCACCCCGTAGTGCTCAAAGACATTCCGATGGTAGGAAGGACAATCCTGGTTCGATTTCAGGATAAAGGACTGACCGCAGTGCTTGCAGCAAAAGCGACCCTCGGCAGAAAGCCGGTAACGCTCATGATTATCATCAGCTTTATCCGCCGTAGACTTCTGATTTCCGACCGGCAACTCCCCGTTGTAAGGCACGCCGAAGTTTTTGCACATCGGATTGCGACACATCACCCAGCTAAAGGAATGTCCGAACTCCGGCAAGCCAATCTCAGTATGAGCCTTTGAAGAAGCTATGGCAAAATCCGGACAGCACACAACTCCAAATCATGCCACTATTTTTTCAACGAGATGAAAAAATAGTGGCCTCGCTGGAAGGCCGGAATCTAACTCTGATCGGCTGAATTTTAATAACTTACTGATTGATAATATCTTGGATTATTGCTGTATAAAAAAACGACAAAAAAAGTCCAAACGGCTATAAGAGAGTGCGAAACAAGGCAGAAATGTCCAAAAGAGCGCAGCTTGCATAAGCAAAACAGTATTCTGATGTCATTTTTAACACCATCTTGTGACACAGCGGCAGAATTTCGTCGGCCTGTTATGGACAGGGATTGGCATTATGCAGGTGTATTCTTTCTATCTCTCTCAACACAGATTTGGGCAGTTTGATATCCTGACTGTCTATATTCTCGCCGAGCTGCTGCAACGAGGTTGCACCAATAATACTGCTGGTCACAAAGGTACGGCTGTTGACATAAGCCAGCGACATTTGGGCCATGCTGAGGTGGTACTCATCAGCTATCTGCCTGTAGCCGGCAATTGCCTCCTTGGCCTCCGGTGTATCGTAGCGCTTGAAATGTTTGAACAGGATTAAACGAGCCTTTTCAGGCCGAGCACCACGGAGATATTTGCCACTGAGCATTCCGAACGCCATTGGCGAGTAAGCAAGCAGGCCTATATTTTCACGATGTGTGATTTCAGCATGTCCGATTTCAAAAATCCGGTTCAGCAGATTATACGGATTCTGAATTGAAGCAATGCGAGGTAACCCATGGTAATCAGCAGCATTTATGAATTGCATCATACCCCAAGGGGTTTCATTCGATAACCCGATAGCCCTTATTTTACCGGCATCAAGTTGCCCTCTCAACGCCGACAAGGTTTCATGTATGGGCGTAGCATCGGGGTCCTGTTTGTGAAAATATCCCAATTCTCCGAAATAATTGGTTGGCCGATCAGGCCAGTGCAGCTGGTAAAGGTCAATATAATCGGTTTGCAGGCGCCTCAGGCTTGCATTCAACGCGGCCCGGATGTTTTTCTCCGTGAAACGCGATTTACCGTTACGTATCCAGGTCAACCAAACTGCGGGACCGGAAATCTTGCTGGCCAGCACCACTTTGTCGCGGTTACCCTTAGCGACCCACCCTCCGATTAACTTTTCAGTTAATCCCTGAGTTGTGGAGCTGGGCGGGGATGGATACATTTCTGCAGTATCAATGAAGTTGACACCTCGTTCAATAGCATAATCGAGTTGCTGATGCGCCTCTGATCTGGAATTTTGCTGCCCCCAAGTCATACTACCAAGACAAATTTTACTTACCCGAATGCCAGTTCGGCCCAAATTGACATACTGCATGGTACTATAGAAAAATAGTCAGTACTCCGGTAAACCCATGGAGTTGATTATGAGCAATTTCACCATTACAGAAGAAGCCGCTGATGGGGATATCGCCCAGCTGCTGCCGGATCATGCCAAGCTCCTGTGAGTCCGGACCAAACAACGAGCAACCACGACCCAAACAGGAGTAATATAAGGCGCCTTGGGCCTGTCGATCTCCGATATGCTTTTTAATGCTACCCAACATGCGGTACATATCCCTGCGTGCGGTATCGCCGTCACGGCGGCAAAACATCATGGATTGCCCCTGCTCGACCATTTCACTCACCGCGATCAGGTTGTTATTGAAATCAATACCCATCAGCTGGCGTACCAGATAATCGCCGGTGTCTGAACCGGTAACGGGAAAACCAACAAAGATATGATTACCAATATCGGCTGTATCGCAGGACAGCATCTCACCTGTATCTTCTTTCATAACCTCCAGTGCCGGTCGATCATCCAGCAAAACAATCACATTCCGGGAACATTCGGTAATAGTTCGCCTGGCAGCAATCGGTGAGCAGCCCTGAGTAACGGCAGTGGTAATGGGGACCTGATCAGAAAACAGTACCCCGGAAATACCACCTTCGCTCAGGCTGGCATTAACAATCTGGAGGTTACCATTGCGTGAGGAAGACAGCCCTCCAATCATAAAGCCTTCCGGTACGCTGTCGGCCAGCCTCTTAATCAGTTTTGCCAAGGACTGGTTACAGGGGTCACCGTGTAGAATACCGACAGTAGCAGTATTGTCGCCACACTGGGGTATATCCGTCAGTTCCGGACCGATAATGCCTTCAAACGTGCGGTAATGCTGAGGGTCAATATCAGTCAGCAGAATGGATAGGGCGGGCTGCTCATAAACCTCTTTAAAACCAGCACAAATACCCAGTCCCACCGTGCCAACCCAGCTTTCAACGCCGATAGTCTGCTGTAATTCAGCAGCAATCAATTGCAAGAAACAAGCAAAACTATCGGAGGCATAAACAAAACCGAGGGTCTTACCCTTAACATGACCACTGACTTGGCTAATACATTCACCAACAGCCTGGTGCCAGTTGGGATGGGTGGAGTGTGCAGAAATAAACAAGGTCGGATGACTAGGCGTTACGCCTTTCCATAATACCGGAAATAATCGGTGCCAGTATGACTTCCATGGCGAAACCCATTTTGCCGCCAGGCACAACGATTGAGTTGCGACGCGACATGAATGAACCGTGAATCATGGCCAACAGGTATTGAAAGTCAATATCAAATTTTTTGGGGTCTTTGAAGCGGATGACAACAAAGCTCTCATCCGGCGTCGGGATATCGCGTGCGATGAAGGGGTTGGATGTATCAACCGTGGGCACACGCTGGAAATTGATATCGGTTTGAGAAAACTGGGGCGTGATGTAATTAATATAATCAGACATACGACGCAGTATGCTGTCAACAATCGCCTCGGCGGAGTAACCTCGTTCAGCGTTATCACGGTGAATTTTCTGGATCCATTCCAGATTGACGATGGGCACCACACCAATACCCAGATCAACATGATCGGCAATATCGGCCTCTCCGCACTGAACCAGTCCGTGGAGTCCCTCATAAAACAGGACATCCGTGCCGGGTTCGATATCTTCCCAAGGCGTGAACTCGCCTGATGCCTTATTAATTACAAGGCGATCATTATGATAGACAGCTTCCTCGTCACTATGCAGATAGTAGCGACGCCGACACATACCGGTTTCGCCATAGGATTTGAAGGCTTCAGCCAGCCTGTCAAGCTCGTTTGCTTCGGGGCCGAAATGGCTCAGACTATCCTGCTCCACCCTGAGTTTCATTTCAGCACGCTCATAGCGATGATAGCTATCACCCTCTATGACTGCGGGTTTGATGTTCTCACGCAGAAAAATATGCTCGAACGCACGTTTGACTGTAGTGGTTCCTGCACCAGAGGAACCGGTAACAGCAACAACGGGGTATTTCCGGGACATGGCGTTCTCCTGTTTTTACTAAATGTGTGACCTACCATAGTGCGGCGGAGCAAAACGAAAAAATTTATTGCCGAACTCTATGCTATTGGCCAGGTAATCGCATATTCTATCATTCAGACAGGCATAGACTATAAGTAAATCTTATATTTTATGGGGCAGGCTAATATGCATGTTTGCTCAGCAATATAGACTGATTATTCAGGCATCGGCATCTCAGTCTTTATATCGTAATGATAATTGATTTTCCCAATCTGGCCACCAGCCAGATTCTCGTCGACGAGTTAATTCTATAACTGCAGAATGTAAAGAGGTGATGCCGCCAGCAGTATAATAAATCGCTTGATCACCACATTGTAGTGTGGCATATGGCAAGTCCGGACCTATAATAGGCAATCCTATCGACATGGCTTCGACTAATGATACGGCCAAACTTTCTTTCATTGAGAGAAATATAAGCGCATCCGTCTGCCTGTATATATCTAAAATTCTATCAGCCCTCAATTATGCCATTGCATGATATCCATGATACAGATGGATTAAGATTAAAGGATTCTGGAATAGTTAGCCATAGCTTCGATACAGGCCATGCTTTTTTATCCACTATATACTTAAGCATTTTATGCTTTTTATATGAACGATAAGTTGCTGGATGCATATGAACTTCTATAATATCAGAAATTTCCGGATATTTTTCAATAAGAGATGATTTAATTGCCTCAATCTGCACAATAATTTTATTCACATATTTTAAATT
>JAPYNQ010000007.1 GCA_028289815.1 Gammaproteobacteria bacterium
AATATGCTATTAGCACATAATAACTGAAAGCTTCGAGTTCTTCTGTCAGGAAATTTGATAGAACGATATATTTATTTTGTATTATAGTTTTTTTTATGTTTATATATCTGTTTGATGTAATCTACAACAGAGATGATAAGCTTCTCTTGAAGAGAGCCTGGAATTGGTTGTTCACAGTCATTTTTGATAAAAACGATCATATATCATTTCATAGGTTATCGGGGCGTAGTAATCAGCTTTTTTCAGCAGATATGCTGCCTTATCTTCGTGGCCATTGCTTTGCATGATGCGTGCCTCCAGCCGGTAGTAATATGATCGGTCAGGGCTTGTGTGTTGCAGCCATCGTACCCACTCCAGTGCATGGGCGGGGTGGGTTCTGAACCAACTGTTAATCCAGATTTGCATTGTCAGCAGGTTGCTCGGAAAGGCCCGCACAATAGTGGCTTTCAGACTCGTAGGGTGCGGTACCTGTCTGTCGAGTGCAATGTAATTTACCAGTATCTGTAGCAATACTGCGGGTATCAGGGTAGTGACTATCAGTATCAGCGGTCGTCTGCACACGGCAGATTGTAGCGTAAAGGTGTTGGTATGCCTTGGTTGATGCAGAAGTAATACCGCAAGCGTGACGCTGAATATCAATAGTGACCAGGCGTGATATAAAGGCCCGGAGAGTAGCCCGACGATTAGTAGAGAAATTGTTGCTGCAACAGCTGAGGTTATATAGGGATTCCTGCGGGATGTATGGCTCTGATGAAAATGGTATAAATTTCTGGATAGCACCGAGGTAATGAAATAAAGCAGTGCCAGCCCACCAAGGAGACCCCAGTCGGTAATAAACTGGACGATAAAATTATGCGGCTGTACCGCCGCTATATATCGTTGCGGCATGAATAAATAGCCGTCAGGTCCCAAGCCTACGACAGGATGTGTTGTCGTAGCCGATAAAGCGTCTTTCCAGAGCGTTATCCTCATGCTTGACGATAGATCCATTTTATCCAGCAGTGAAATATCATCTGGTATTTTTTGTCTGGCAACCACCATAGCCAAACGGTGGTCCTTGACCGGATAGTTGAGTGAAGCCGAATAAGATATAAGTACGATAAGGAATACGAGAATACTACTCTGCAATTTTTTCCTGCTGTATGTCACCAAGAGTATGGATACTGTCATTATTGCCAGAAGAGGTGCTCTGCCGCCACTCCAGATAATAAAGGCGAGCGAAAGAGCACAGCCTGCGAAATAGAAAGCAGATACTATCCTCAGCTTTTTAGTATTGACCAGCATGGAGAGTGACATGGTATAACTGACTACAGGCAGATATGACGAGTTTCTTATATGATTGAAAGGTTTAATATTGGTAACCCAGGGATGCGTTTCAGGCATAGGCAGTCGATACCAAGTAAATAGTATGAATATCAAAATGACCAGGAAAGCAATGGTTATTGAATCCGGTATCAGACGTAGTAATCCGGGATTATTTTTTAATGTGTGTGCTAGTAAAAACATGAATAGCATGGTACTGACCCACTCAGCCTGCCTGACCAGCGCAGCAACAGTATGCTCCGCCATAACAGCAGACAGGTTTGAGAATATGATCCAGATTAGCAGGGCATATTTTTCACGAGCAGTGATATGGATTGTAGCGGGCTGTGCGGATAAATGTGTTAGCCAGTAAAGCATGAATAATACTTCAACCAGCATGGTCAATGACCGGGTTGAATAAGTATTAGGATAGGGTGAAATAAGATACTGCCCTAGCAGCGTCATCAGGATTGCAGAGGTGCATAGACAAAGCAGCAGGATTCGGGGTTTATTATAGTTCACGGTGTGCATTTCGTAGAGATGGCAGCATAGTAGTACGTGCTTCCATAGAAGACCATTTTTTCAGTGAATCCATGATGGTCTCATTGCCACAAAGTTTATTTTGATCAAATCCGGTATCGTCCCGATAATGCTCACAAAGCTGATTGAACATATCGTATGCGGGGGCATTGAGTCCTTCTACAGGTGTACTGGCAGGCCACCATACGCCGGTTTTGTGATTCACCAGTATCAGTTCATCTTGCAGATCCGGAAACAATGCTAATAGCCAGTCCCGGTAAATGATGCCCCGTTGCTTGTCGTACATTAACAGGTCAATCTTGTCGGGCATGAGTCTCACTTGGCCCTGTGGATTGACTTCGTAGAAGGAGATTCCGCCTCTGATGATATCCTCGACATCTACTGAGTCTGCGGGGACAAAGGTGGTACCGAAACTGCTCTCAAGATAAAGATGCCGATCATGGTTGCTATCAGACAGGGGCATACCGTCAAGTTGGTTTCCGTGGCGAATCCCAAGATCGTTCAATACTGTCGGGTAAATATCTATAAGGCTTTTCAATTCATTGCTTCTGGATGGTCTGGTTTGTGGTGTTTTTCGTGCCAGCAGTACCCTGAATTGCTCCAGGTCGGTAATTTTTGTGCCATGCCCTGGTGCGTTTGTGGCAAATGTGGTGTAGGGGTTCCCCGGTGTAAGCCTGTCTGTACTGAAATCAAAGCTTTCTCCGTGGTCCGATATCAGGTAGATGTGTGAATTTTCGATGAACTGTAGTCGTTGCAGCATAGCCATCAGCTGTTTGAACTGCTCATCAACCAGCTGCAGCATTGACAGATAGGTGAAATAGACGGATTCGTTGTAGCTTGTCGGTTTTCCATGTCCCTGTACGACCTGCATCCCTCTGCTGATGAAGGGGTAATGTGGCAGTGTCAGATGTACCGTGAGAAATACGGGTTTTCCTCTCGCCCCGTGCAGTGCATGCTCTATTTCGTCAATAAAAGTCTCCGGCCTGTAGAGCGCCGGGTAGGCACGGTTGCTATATACATAAGGAAAAAACCATTTGCAAAATCGGGTTTCGCAAAACAAATCCAGTACAGGGTGTCCGATTGCGAGGGAAATAAGAAAGTCGGCGGCACCTGCTTTGGGGCCAACGACCTCGTCAAAGCCGAAGTCTTCGTCAATATGGCTGAAGCGTCTTTCATCCATCGCATGGATGGTATGGAAGTGGTTTTTTCGCAATACGGCGACCATATTGTCTTTAAGGTCGAGAGGACGCTTGTCAATCAGATTAAACCGTACTTTGTTGTTGACCGGGTGCTTTCCGGTAAGCAGGGCGGACCAGCTTGCGAAGGTTCTTGCTACCGGTGTAAATGTATTCGAATAAATCTCCGAGCTCTGTAGAAAATGATCAATGTTAGGCGTCAGGCTGGGACTGAAGCCATTAATACCGAGTTTGTCCGGGCGCAAGGCATCAATACCTATGATAATAATATCAGGTGTCGTGTGCCCAGCCCTGACGACAGATGGCGGACTTGCCGGATAGTAGAGGCCGATCAATACGCCGATAATGCCGAGCATGGCGACGGTACGCATAGTCGGACTCCAGCCGCTCATGATCCGAAATGCCTGAAACAGAGCCGGACTGAACAGCAGCAGTGCCAGTATCGTCAAAAAGAAGCCCGAGCTTAACAAGGTATTGGAGAACACCGCCGTGGAGGCCAGCCCGAACAGCTTGCTGTTCAGGCCGAACAGCAAAGTAGTGGCGATGATAAATACCAGTAGGTTGGCTCGCAAGGGATAGTGATATACACGAATCACAGCCGCCGCCGCCAGAGCGCAGATGCCGGCCCATAGCAGGTATAGCACCAACAGCCCAATGAAGAAGCCTGCCAAATCAAGTAGCAGATGCAGATTAAGTATCTGCTCCAGAATTTTACGATTTGTGTCGTCATTCAGAATCTGACGCGAGTCAGCGCTGAACAGCAATATGGTCTGGATGAACAGGCACAGCGACAGATTCAGCAATCCCTGAATCCTGATGCTGGTAATTATAATCTTGGTCCCGCAGTCTGGTGCTTCAGATTGGCTTTGAATTGCCTGGGTTTGCTTGTCCATTGTTTATACTGGTCCGGCGCCTTTGATATTCGGATTGATCAGAAGGAATCATTGTATTGATGATTTTAGTCCGAGGCTATGGTGTATCAGAGCCGCGTTGTAATCCGGTTGCCAGTCTGCCGGGTAATATTCTGTGTCAGTCTCCAGATCGTGTTATGCGCGTTTGTTCGACGCGACGTACAGCAGGGTAGTGATCTGTTCAGAGACCAAGCCGATCATAAATACCAGCATGGCGACCACGAACAACAGCAGTCCCATATTGGTGAATCTTCCATCTGTCAAATAGGTGTAAAGATAATATGAGCTACCGAGGATAAAGCAGAGCAGAGAGGCAGGGGCAAATATCTTTAAGGGTGAGTACAGTGCGCTGATTTTGAAAATAATAACGAAGAAGCGAATGCCGTCTTTTATCAGGTTGATATGACTTTTACCTGAGCGTTTGCCGGCTTTTATCGGTATGTAGGTAATAGTCTTGCCGCTTCGGGAAAGCGCCATAGTTATGGTTGTGGGATAGGAAAATCCATTCGGCAGCAGATATAGAAATGCCCTGAAATCGTCGGCACATACGGCGCGAAAACCCGATGTCAGATCTTTGATTGACTGGTTTGTTAAATAACTGGCAAGCCTGTTGTAGATAAAATTTGCTATGCGGCGAAAAAGGTTGGCATGAGTAGATGAATGCCGGGCACCGACCACCATGCTGTAATCTTGGTTGAGCTTTTCAATCAGCCCTGGAATATCTTCCGGACTGTGTTGACCATCAGCATCCATGAATATGAATACTTCACCGGTTGCTGCTCGCGCGCCCGCCTTGACTGCAGCACCATTACCCATGGGATGAGGATGGTTGATAACTTTATCGGCATAGTCTGCCGCGACTTTCCCGGTATTGTCCGACGAACCGTCATTGACAACGATTAGTTCGGCACCACCCAGAATATTTCTGACGGCAGGCAGTACCTTGTCCAATCCCGTTGCTTCATTTTTCGCAGGGATGATGACACTTATCATAGCATCACTGATTTTGTTCATGGCACCATGTCTTATTAGGATGTACTCTTATTTTAGAGCAATTACATGCGGCTTACATCCGGTTTATGCGCGGCTGGTTCGTTTTTCGTTGTTGATTTTTCTGAATCATTTCTCCAAATGCATTAATCGTATCAATATGTAATTTTACATTAAGTCGGCTGAATGTTTTCGGTATGTCATCAAGTATGATTGTTGCTTCCTGGTAGAGTCTCGCCGATATCAGGTAGCTTGCCTGCAGTAGCCTGATATCCAGGGTAGGCTTGTAGGTGTATGCCTGTTCCAGGCTATCCATCGTCTTTTGCAGGTTGCCCCGGGATACGAAAATACGCGATTCCATGCGGTGTATATGGTGCCTGTTCCATAGGTCTGTATGCTTAAAGCCCGGCGCTTCCTTGATCCTGTTCAATAGACGATGAAATGATTGAATATTCAGGCTCTCAGGGCACTTTTCATCATAGGCATAAGTTTCCAGGCTGGTCAGTGCTTCCGAAAGATGTCCATAATAACTGGCCTGTTTCAGTTTTTTGAGTGCCTCGTTGACTCTTACGGGGTAATCATGCTTGTCAGGCACTGCAAAATAAAGCAGGGTGAGGATTGAAGTGGCGCTGTCACCTCTGTTTTTATACAGATAATTTACATGGCGCTGTGCTGCCTGTTTGGCTTCCCGGGACGCCAGAGGATATAAAATTTTTCCGGCAAACAGGCGTGCCCTGATGGAGTCCGGGTGTTCCTCTACCCATACGGTGGCGGCCCGAACGGTGTCACCCCATAATGACGCATTCGATAGAGACAGTGTTGCTGTTATAGCGATATAGATGCCGAGAAAGGTATAGGCGTATCGGCGGTGACGGGTGGGAGTCCGGTATAAAAAGCAGACCACGCTGATCAGTATGCCCAGCATGGGTAGATAGTTTCTGTGCTCAAAGTAAAGCTACCAGGGGTAGCACGGTAGATTCCATTAAGTGCCCGGCATAAAACCAGAGTATGGCAAATGCCGCCAAGCGGATTTCATGTCTTCCGATAATCGCGATAACCGGCAGCAGAATAACCAACAGGACACTTATGAAGGTTGAGTCGGGTTCAAACAGGCTTCGGGATACAATAAAATCGTCATGAAAAGCACCGAGCCCGTTCAGGCGAGGTACAACGATTAACGACAGATAGTCAATCATCGCATGGGACTGGCTATACAGACGTTGGGGAAGATCAAAAGGGTCTGGCGGTATAGTAATCGCTCGAAAGCCCCATATATGTGATCAATATGATCAGCAGGGCTGCGGGTATAATGGCAAACAGGATTAACCAGTGCCTCAGCAGGGGTGTGCGTTCTTCAGCACGGAAGAAAAAATACCCTGTGACAAGTATGTAGAGAAATACCAAGGCGGCATTTTCCTTGCTGTATATACCTGACAGTGTAAGCAACAGGATTAATATACTTAACAGCAGAGATTTTTTGATATTGCCTTCCAACAGAGATTGCCTGGCATAAAGCCAGGTAATGAGCGTAAGCAGGGTGAAAGTTGCGCTCAGAATGGTCATGCGCTGAATAACGTAAAATACGGTTGACGCCTGCAGTGGATGTATCGCCCAGATCGTAGCGACTGTCATGGCGATGAAACCCGCTCTTTTATCTTCCTGCCTGACAGTCAGACAGGTCTCGCCTGCTGCCCGTATTAATTTCCATGTGAACCAGAATATGAGCACGCTGTTGAGTACATGCAGCAGCAAACTGGTGTATTTATGGGGGTACGGATCGCTGGGCCAAGCATGGTCGTTAATGAAGAAGCTGGCCAGGCTGACCGGTCTTCCCGTCGGACCGGAGTCTCCCTCATAAAGAAAGGCCAGAAAGCGAATATGAATACTTTCATTCGCCCATTTCTTTAATGCACCAAGGTTAGCATCGTCATCAAACAGAAAGGGTCCGTACAATCCAGGATATAAAATGTAGATTGTCAGTGTAACCGGAAGGAATATCCACAATATTGAGTAGCCTATAGAGGTAGTGAAGGCTTTCTGCGGCATGGATGTAAGTGAATGAATACGACCTGTATTTTACAGGCAGGTACCAGCTATTGTACCTTTCTTTTATCGCTTATGATCTGTCTTTCTAGGAGTTCGATCTCAATCATATAACCCGGTTTACCCGGTTGATGATCCACCTTGTTGTTCGGCTGTTGCTTTAGCCATAACAGGTGTTCCAAGGCTGCATCATACAGTCGGTGGGTTGCCAGTAAGGCGGCTTGCACGAGCGCACTTTCGGTATTGAGTCTGATTTGCTGGGAGTGCCTGAAGCTGGATACCGCCTGCTCGCTGTTGTCGTGTAATAGATAAATCAGCCCGCGAATATGAGACAGCTCATGTAGTACATACTCGCCTCTTTGGGCATGGGGATTTTGCTCCAGGGCTGCCAGGATCTGCAGCGAGTATTCATAATGGCCTTCAATACATGGCGTGGATGCCAGAAGCTCGACGGCCGACAGAACCAGTTCGTAGGTGCCGACCCGGGACTGATAGTACCCGGAGCGCATGGATTCGAGAAACCCTGCCCGATTCAGTTTTTCTTCCAGTGTTCGATATTTGCAGTTGAGTTCCAACCAGTGCAGCTGTACGGCCGTCCTTTCAGAGAGGCGGGATCTGGCGGTTTCCATGATAGACAGGGCTTCAGCCGGCCTGTGATATTTTTCGGCGACTATGGCTGCATTTCTCAGCGCACGCTGTGACCAGGGATGAATGCTCATCCATTGCCGGGCAAGCAGTTGCTCGCTGGACCAGATAGTGGTTCTCTGCCAGGTCAACCATGCAAGCAGCGAGATAAATATCACGGGCAGCAGCGCCCATAGTGGTCTTTGTTCTATCAGTCGGAACAGCCCTGACATAACGGGCAGGAAAAGAAATACTGCGGGCAAATAATTACGGTGCTCGAAATAGATCTCAAGCGATATGACCGTTGACTCAATAAGATGACCGGCAAAATAGAACAGTATGCCCATACTGAACCAAGGGAGACGCCCTCGGTAAGTCCACGAGAAGGTGACGAGCGATACGATGATCAGCAGGGCGGGCAAGGTCGTTGCCGGTTGCAGCCAGCTTTTGGACAACGGGAAATCCTGGGTCAATAATCCCGGGCTGCCGATATGGGGGATAAACCAGTAGTAAAGATAATCAAGCAGTACCCTGGGTTGGGTCAGCAGGCGCTCCTCCAGAGTAAAGTTGCGAAGGGCGTATGCGGCAGGGATGTCTCCGCTCCGGATGCCGTAGGTAAAATAGCCGATGATGAGCAGCAGTGGCGCCCATAAAAAAACCAGCTTCCAGTACGGATTCAATGGAATTTTCAGTCGTTGCAGCACGGTAAGTTCAATGACCAGCGCCAGTATCGGCAGTAAGGCGCCATTTTCCTTGCTGAAGGTGGCGAGCAAGCCTGTGAAAATCAGGGAGGTACTCATCAAACCATAGGCCTGCCGTTGGTCTTTGCCGAGCAGGTCTCTTCCATAGACATAGCCGATCAATCCGAGCAGCACAAACAGGCATGACAGCAACGCCATACGCTGTACAGGATAGAGTACGGTTGAAACATTCAGGGGATGTAGCAGCCAGATTGCAGTGACACAAAAGGCCACCGCACCGTCTGTTTTGTAGTTATGACAGATACTCAGCAGCTTTCTGCTCAGTATAAACAACAGCAGCCCGTTCGAAAGGTGAATAGCCAGATTAGTGGTCTTGAACGGTCGAGGGTCGGTTGGCCAGTTGTTCGCATCCATGAGGAAGCTCAGCATGGTAACAGGCCGTCCGGTCGGTCCGGAGGTATTGCCGAAGACAAATAACCTGAAGGTCTCCCAGTCTCTGACGCCATTATACTTGCCAAGTGCATTCAGATTGGCAAAGTCGTCAAACAGGAACGGCCCGCTTAAGCCGGGCCAGTAAACGATGATGCAGATAAGGGTTAGTAGGATAAGACCGGCAAATGTGACAACGACCGAAGGTCGCGGTAATGAAGGATCAGGCACAATAAAAAAGGGCCTCTGTCAAAGAGGCCCTTTCAGTCCTGTAAACAGGTGAACTCGAACTAGCTGCGGCAGCGTGACGGGCGGTATTTGTTGTCCACACTACCGCCGCTGCATTTCCATTCAATGGAACCACCACTGGCATTAGGTGATAATTGAATAGTATTATTGGTAGCGTCCACCTTGGAGTTGTACGTCACAGTAATCAAGCCATTGACTACAGCAACGCTAGTTACCGCGTTACCAGAAATATCGGTTGAAGTTGCAAGGCCCGCAACACCATTACTTGTTGGCCAAGCACCCTCGGACGAGTAATACTCTGCTACCGCAGCTTTTACACCACCAGCCAAGGAGAAACCTTCGGTCACATTGGAGCGCTTGGTGTAGTCCTGATAAGCAGGTAATGCGATAGCCGCAAGAATACCGATGATGGCTACCACGATCATGAGTTCGATCAGGGTAAAACCGGATTGTGTTTTTTTCATTTCAGACTCCTCTAAAAGTTATTAACGAACAGGTATAAAGTAGACCTGTGTAAACATAAGCAATTCTCGTGCCACTTAATGCCAAGCCGCTCCGGATTCCGCATCAGGAAGGGCTTTCCAGCATACTACCACAGCGTGACATCACTGTGGATAGCTTGGTAAGAATATTATTGTTCCGCTTGAATTGACAAAATTTGTCCTTTGGTGACAGATTTTGGCTACATTTTTGGCCCGGTCTCCGATACGGTTGTATATTCGGGATACCGCCGGACAGGAACAACCTGCCCGAACCGGTTCAGTGAGTCACTGTGAATGAAGATGCTGCCGGGGCCGGCATCGGCAGGCTGTGTCGGAAAGTTATAGATTGAAAAGGGCCTCTGCCTAAAGAGGCCCCTATACTTAAACCTGTGCAGCAGATGAACCTTAGCTGCGGCAACGTGCCGGAAGGTATTTTTCATCGACTCCAAATTGGGGATTGGAAGAAGGCCTGCAGACCCACTCAATGGAGCTGGAGCTGGCAACGGCCGACAACTGAAGCTGTTTGTTGTTTTGTACCCTCTCATTAAAAACAATCGTGATAACCCCGTTCCGGGTGTAAGCCTTTTTCATTGCCTCGCTGGTAACATTGGTGCTGCTTGCGAGCCCGGCATCCGGGTTATCCGCAGGCCATACACCTTTGGTCAGGTAGTGTGTAACAGCTGCTGTCCTTATGTTGCTAGTCATGGTAAGGCTTTTTGCTACATGTGAACGCTTGGTATAGTCTTGGTAGACGGGTAGCGCAATAGCGATGAAAATACCGATGCTGACCACAGCAAGCATGATCTCGATCAGTGTGAAGCCGGATTGTGTCTTTGTCATTTCAGACTCCTCAAAAGGGTTAATGTGAATGAATCAGGATAAAATCTCATAGAGCGGGTGCAGCAATTAGCGTGCCATCTCCTGCAAGCGGGTCTGAACGCCCTGTCAGGGCAGTTTTATGGGCACATGCCCCGGTGGTTTTATTGCTACGGCATGATCGGGTGGGAATGCCGTTATTGGGTCTGAATAAGCAGAATATGTCTTTATATGACAGCTATTGTCAGTTCTTGATGCCCAGTTTGGCCATGCGGTATCTCAGCTGCCGTTGTGTCATTTTTAATATTCGGGCTGTTTCCATTCGATTCCAATGTGTCTGTTGCAGTGCTGAAATGATCTCGGTCCGTTCAATCTGTTCCAGATAGTCTGCCAGAGGTTTCTCGCCACGTGCGGTGACAGATGTCGAATGTCCCGTTATGTCATCGGTTTTTGTCGATATATCGGCAGATTTAGGCTGAGTTGCCGTTGCCAGGTTGAGATCCCGAGCCTCAATCGTATGGTTCTCACAAATAGCTGTAGCGCCCTCCAGTATGTTTTCCAGCTCCCTGATATTACCGGGGTAGTGGTATTCCTCCAGCCGGCTTAGTGCCGAATCGGTGATTGCTATATCGGTGTGATGTTTATGTTGCAGGCTTTCTATAAAATGCCGTGTCAATAAAGGGATGTCGCCATGCCGCTCCCGGAGGGGCGGCACTTGCAGATTAATTACGTTTAATCTGTAATACAGATCATCCCGAAACTCCTGTCTTTCCACCAGCCTTGCAAGGTTTTTGTTGGCAGCGCTCAATATTCTCACATCCATAGGCTGTTCATTATGCTCTCCCACGCGCCGGATTGCCCTTTCCTGTATGGCACGCAGCAGTTTGACTTGCATAGGTGGGGGGAGCTCGGCAACCTCATCAAGAAACAATGTGCCTCCTTGCGCGGCATGGAACAAGCCCTGTTTATTCTGGGTTGCACCGGTAAAACTGCCTTTTTTATGGCCGAAAAATTCGCTTTCCATCAGCTCGCCGGGTATGGCACCACAATTGACAGGAATAAAAGGTCCCTCGGACCTTGCCCCCAACCGGTGGATTGACCGTGCTACCAGCTCTTTACCAACCCCCGATTCACCGCTGATGTGGACGGGTGCTTCACTTCTGGCAAGCTTGTGAATCATTTTTTTGACGTTCCGGATAGCGTCGGATTGACCCAGAAGAAGCCTGTCGGTTGAAGCGGTCTCAGGGCGCTCACTTTTCAGTTTGAGCGTGTTGGTAGCGAGACTGCGTAGCCTTGCCAGGTCCAGAGGCTTGGAAATAAAGTCAAATGCACCTGCTTTCAGGCTTTCCACGGCAAGGTCGGCGCTACCGAAAGCGGTAATCACGGCGACCGGCAGATCGGGATAATTTGCTTGTAATTTGTTGAGCAGCTCCATGCCGCTGCCGTCCGGCAGTCTCATGTCGGTGATACACAGGTCATATTGATTTTTATCAAGAAAGTCGTAGGCCTCAGCCAGGGTTTCAGCCAGCGTACATTGGATGTCCATGCGTGAGAAAGTGAGATCAATGAGCTCGCGTATGTCGGCTTCATCGTCGAGAATCAGGGCGTGGTGAGGCATTATTCCTGTATCCTGTTGAAACTGATTCTGAAACGTGCGCCGCAAGCCGGATCATCAATATACTGTAGATGGGTATGATTAATCTGGCTGAGTTCCCGGGCGATATAAAGCCCCAAGCCGGTGCCCCGGGAAAGCGTCGTGAAAAAAGGTTCGAATAGTTTTTCCCGGTGCTCCTCAGGGACACCGTCCCCGTAATCTATGACATCAATTCTTACGGTTTCGTTGTCGGTGCTGCACACAATTTTCAGTAATATATCAGGATTCTTTATTCGTGAATGTCGTATTCCATTCTCACTCACGTTATACATTATCTGGTCCAGATGGAGCGGGTCAACATAGACATAAAGGGGCGATTCCGGATGCTCGATGTGAATAGACCCTGAGGTGATATCCCTCTCGTTGATGATACCGGTGATAAATTGATTGATCCAACTGGTGAGCTCCAGCCTTTCAGGGGTAAATTCTTCTTTACGGGAAAGGGCAAGAATGCTTTTGACGATAGTATCCAGTCGCTCCGACTGATTTTGAATAATCTCAATCAGTCGATAGTCCGATTCCTCCAGTTTATTGGCTTCGCTCAGAAGCTGGCCGGCATGGGTGATTGCGCTGAGAGGATTCCTGATCTCATGCGCGATACTGGCAGTCAGCTGACCCAATGAGGCCAACTTGGATTGCTGAGCCCGATGTGAAAGAAGTGAAGTGTCATCGAGAAATATGAGCGTTGCAAGGTTTGATTTCCCCTTCAGGCTTTTGAAGTGGGGTAATAATTCCTTGCCGTCGGTCACATTTCTGAATGGTTCAGGTGTATTTTGTCGGCCCTGTCTCCACTGCATCAGACATTCATACAGTTTTGGTGCAAAGATATCAAGCGAGCGGGAAACAACACCACTGCCATGCCCCAGCATGTTTCGTGCTGCCGAATTGCACAGCTGAATGGCATTGCGGGAATCCACCACCACCACGCCGGTTTCCAGCTGCTGGAGTGCCAGTTCATTGATGGTGGTCAGATCGGTTAGTTCCTCCCGTCTTTGTTCCGCGAGTGCCTCCGAGGTACGTATTCTCTGCGCCAGCAAGTGTGAGAGTAATGCGACGGCGAACAATGCAGCACCCAGCAGGCCGTTTTGCGCGTATTCAAATGACAGTGATTCTCCGCCGACCAACATCTGGTAACCTTGTATGCCTTGTATGAAAAATATTGCCAGCGTGGCAATGGCAGCAAAAGCAAAAGGAATATGGCGGCTCGACAGGATACCGCTGGCCGCAATAATGACCAGCAGCAAGACACCAAAACCGCTGGCGATACCCCCGCTGGCATACATCAGCAGCGTAATAAAGGCGATATCGGCGATGATTAAGCCGTATGTTTGTAGCTGGAAGGATGGTTTCCTGAGACGACTGAAAAATCCGCTCAGGAATATTATGCACAACCAGATAATAATGGCGTAACCAAACAGATCGGGCAGCGTCTGGCCGAAAGTATTACTGCCTTCGCCCGCGTGGAAGATGACGGCAATAACCCCGGCGATGACCAAGCGGTAGAGATTGAATACATGTAATGCCCGCCACGGCTTATCAGGGGTATCCGGGGTGGATATCGCAGTTAAAGTGCCCATCGCCGACGGGAAATCCCTGTTGTGATATTGAAACACCGATAGCCTTTCCTGCTTGGCTGGGCGCTGCGCCGACATCGCCCACCATGAAAACAGAAGAAGGATACTACTATAAAAAGTGTCTTTTTCGTAAAGCCATGACCGGCACACCTGTCGAACAGATAGCCGGATGCGCCGTTTTTTTGCATAATTTTATCCATAGTGCAGAAATAAACCAGCAAATATAATGCCAATCAGCAGAAGTGAGAACTTGGCCAGAACTCGCAGGCTGTCCGGCAAGGCGAAGTGGCGGCAAGCTATATGAGCTACAGACTCTTTGAAAGAAGCCAATAGATGGTTGTGACTTTGACTCTGGTTGTTAAAAACCCTACGCATGGCAGCGATTTTTTATGACTGGACATGTTGCCTGGAATGAATCAGTATTCCGGGCACACACCAAAGTGGGGTGATCCATGAATCTGCACGAATATCAGTCCAAGGCGCTATTCCGGGAGTATAAAATTCCCGTACCCAAGGGCCAGGTGGTCGAAGATATCTCCGAGTTGGATGAAGCGGTTAAATCGGTGGCATCTGATGCCTGTGTGGTTAAGGCCCAGGTACATGCCGGGGGAAGGGGGAAAGGCGGTGGAGTAAAAGTTTTGCGTGCACCCGGCGAGTTGCGTGAATACGTCAGCGGCCTGATCGGTTCCCGGCTGGTGACGCCGCAGACGGATATAAACGGCTTGCCTGTAAACCGGTTGCTTATAGAGCAGACGCTGGATATAGACCGGGAGCTTTATCTGGGACTTCTGGTTGATCGTACACATCGCAGGGTTATAGTGATGTGTTCAGCCGCAGGGGGTATGAACATTGAAGATGTTGCTGCAGCCACGCCGGAAAAGATTCATACCAGGCACATAGAGCCCCAGACCGGACTAATGCCGTATCAGGGTCGTGAGCTGGCTTTTGCACTGGGATTACATGGAGACCAGGTCGGACAATTTGTCCGCATAGTGAGCGCACTATATCGGCTCTTTATTGATAAGGACATCTCGCTGGTTGAAATAAATCCTCTGGTGGTTACTGCACACGGCGAGCTGATGGCGCTCGATGCCAAGATCAACCTTGACGATAATGCCCTGTATCGCCATCCTGCCTTGGCATCACTGCGAGACGAAAGCCAGGAAGATGAGCGTGAGCGCACTGCCCGTCGGCATGATCTGAATTACATTTCGCTGGACGGCAATATCGCCTGCATGGTAAACGGTGCCGGTCTGGCGATGGCTACTATGGACTTAATCAAACTGCACGGAGGAGAACCGGCTAATTTTCTTGATGTGGGCGGCGGTACCACGGCAGAAAGGGTCAGCGAAGCCTTCAGATTGATTCTGTCCAATCCCAAAGTGGAAGCCATACTGGTGAATATCTTTGGTGGCATTGTCCGTTGCGATTTGATCGCCGAGGGTATTATTGAAGCGATAAATAATGTTCACGTAAGCGTACCGATTGTCGTGCGGCTGGAGGGCACAAATGTTGAGCGGGGGCGCAAAATGCTGGAGGAATGTGATTTCGATATTATCGCCGCCGACGGGCTTACGGATGCCGCCCGGAAAGTGATCGCACGACTCGGAGGCAAGCCATGAGCGTGCTGGTCAACAGGGACACCAAGGTACTTTGCCAAGGTTTTACCGGCAGACAGGGGACATTTCACTCCGAACACGCAATTGCCTACGGTACCCGGATGGTCGGCGGCATTACACCGGGCAAGGCCGGTCAGACTCATCTGGGACTACCTGTTTTTAACACCGTATCCGAAGGCGTGCGTGAGACGGGCGCTGATGCCAGTGTTATCTATGTGCCCGCGGGTTTTGCCGCCGATGCCATCCTGGAGGCGGCGGATGCCGGCATAAAAATTATCGTCTGCATTACCGAGGGTATTCCGGTGCTGGATATGCTGAAGGTGAAAAGCGTGCTGGAAGGCAGCGAAGTTTCCTTGATTGGGCCGAATTGTCCGGGGATCATAACCCCGGACGAATGCAAGATCGGCATTATGCCGGGGGCTATACATCGACAGGGAAAGGTCGGGATCGTCTCGCGCTCAGGCACCCTGACCTATGAAGCCGTACATCAGACAACCCTGGCCGGCCTGGGACAATCTACCTGTATAGGTATCGGCGGTGACCCGGTTCAGGGCATGAACTTTATTGACTGTCTCAAGCTGTTTAATGAAGACGAACAGACTGAAGGCATCGTTATAGTCGGGGAGATAGGCGGCACGGCAGAGGAAGAAGCGGCAGCATACATTCAGTCCGAGATCAACAAGCCTGTTGTTGCATACATTGCCGGGGTTACGGCGCCGCCCGGAAAGCGTATGGGGCATGCTGGCGCGATTATCTCGGGCGGCAAAGGGACAGCCGAAGACAAGTTCGCGGCATTGGAGAGAGCCGGAGTGGCAACAACACGCTCTCCCGCGGAGATCGGAACTACCCTGCAAAACTTGATGGCCTGACAGATCTTCAGACTTAATCCCGGAAGTGACAATGCAGAAGCAGGA
Organism: Gammaproteobacteria bacterium; assembly: GCA_028289815.1. Classification (GTDB taxonomy): domain Bacteria; phylum Pseudomonadota; class Gammaproteobacteria; order JAJDYQ01; family JAJDYQ01; genus JAJDYQ01. The sequence goes on from JAPYNQ010000007.1 coordinate 16,045, forward strand.
TTACCGCCTGGTCATGGCCCAACTGAATCCGTTGGTTGGTGATATTGATGGGAACAAAAACCTGGTGCTGGAGGCGATCAGGCATGCGCGCAGGGTTCATCATGCAGATATCATTGTATTCAGCGAGTTGGTTATAAGCGGTTACCCGCCTGAAGACCTGCTTTACAGGTCAGATTTTATTACCCGTTGTGAGCAGGCGATTAAAGAGATCGCATCGTGCTGTCAGAATATAGCGGCTATTTTCGGTACGCCTGTGCGCGTTGATGGTGCAACCTACAATGCTGCGGTGGTTATTCGTGATACCCGGAAAATTGGCATGGCATACAAGCAATGCTTACCTAATTATGGGGTTTTTGACGAGAATCGTTATTTTTCCTCGGGGAGCGAAACCCTGGTTGTGGAATTATTACCGGGTATCAAGGGAGGGATTACCGTATGCGAAGATATCTGGTCTCCGCGGCCGGTTGCAAAAGCGGTAGCCAGGCAGGCCGATATCATTATTAATATAAACGCCTCCCCATTCCATGACGGCAAACATATCCAACGTGCTGACGTACTTAAGGCGAGAGCCAATGAAAGTGCGGTACCATTGATATACGTCAATCAGGTTGGTGGTCAGGATGAACTGGTTTTTGATGGCGGGTCAATGGCAGTGGATGCCGGCGGTAAAGTATGTGCCCGTTCTGCGGTGTTCAAAGAAAGCAGACAGCTTGTATCTGTCCGGCGTACTGACGGCGGGCTTGCCATAAGCGGACAGACTGAATTCATGCCTGAGGGCGACAGACTGATCTACGATGCCCTGGTTTACGGTGTATCCGAATATGTCAGAAAAAACCGATTTTCAGGGGTGGTACTTGGCCTGTCGGGAGGCATAGACTCAGCCCTGACGCTGGCTATTGCCGTGGATGCCCTGGGTGCCGACAAAGTCAGCGCGGTAATGATGCCATACCTATATACCTCGGCTATCAGCCTGGAAGCTGCTGAAAAGCAAGCGGCACACCTCGGGATAGATTACAGCGTGATGCCGATAGGGCCGGTATTTGATGAATTTGAGCGCCTGCTGGACAAACAATTTGCAGGGGAAAATAAAGACATTACCGAAGAAAATATACAAGCCAGGATCAGAGGCGTGGTACTTATGGCGATTTCCAATAAAAAAGGCAAGCTGCTTCTGACCACCGGCAACAAGAGCGAAATGGCCGTAGGCTATACAACGCTATACGGCGATATGGCCGGTGGTTACGCGCCCCTGAAAGACGTTTACAAAACGACAGTATATCGTTTAGCCGAATATCGTAACAGCATATCAGGCGTCATCCCCATGCGGGTCATTGAGAGAGCACCTTCGGCAGAGCTGGCACCGGGTCAGGCAGACCAGGACACATTGCCTGCATATGAAATTCTAGACGATATCCTCAAGCGCTATATTGAAGATCACGACAGTATTTCCTCGATCATTGACGCGGGACATCCGCCCGCACAGGTACATGATGTTGTACGCAGAGTCGATATCAACGAATACAAACGGCGCCAGGCCCCGCCCGGTATAAAAATCACCGACAAGGCCTTCGGTCGCGACTGGCGCTTCCCGATCACATACTTTAAGAGAATATAGATTGTGTTCTCCCATGCGGCTTGCGTACTAATGTGGAGAGGCGCAGAATAGTAGACTGCTAGTTAGGCATAACGTATTTCTATTGGCTATTGGGGAATAATGTGCTATGATTTGTAACATAATTGGCTACTGTTAGCCTATGGGGGACTTATAAAATGAAAATCGGAAAAATGGCTGCTCGGTTGACTGGTGCTATTGCTACCACAAGTATAGTAACCGGGCTTGTTACGACCTTCGGTACGGCGAGTACAGGTACTGCTATCTCATCATTGAGCGGTGTTGCCGCAACCAAGGCTACTCTGGCAGCGTTGGGTGGCGGTTCATTAGCAGCAGGTGGCTTTGGAGTCGCTGGAGGAACTGTTGTTCTCGGCGCTATAGCATGGGGTGGTGCTATTGTAGGCCGCCGCATTTATCAGAAATTCGAACGGTAATTAATTTGTCTCTTTCTGACTGGCTTAGCGACATTCCGATAATTGGTGATGTGTGGGAGGTGTCCGCCGAGGCGTTCGCCGCCTTATTGGCAGATTCTTATTCTGAGCTGCGCGAAAACATGAGTTGGGTGGAAGTTGATAGTACCGGACTAGATACCCGAAACCATCTGTTAGCCGAAACATCTCTTGATCCTGTGCAGTTGAATAAGAGCGAGACCGAAATAATCAGTGGAAAGTGGGAAGATATAACTGGTTTCGTTTCAACTGATCCTCAAGATTTTGATATAGACCATCGTGTACCTTTCAGAAAAGTCGTTGAGATGCATACTGACTTTGATAAACTTGAGCGCGAAGAACAGTTGGCCATTTATAATGACCGTGACAATCTACAGGTACTTCGTGATAGGGAAAATTTGATAAAGAGTGATATGTCTCATTTTGATTATGCGCACCGAATCAAGGATCCTGAGGTACGTGAAAAGTTTCTTGCAAGTGCGGAAAGTTATATTGAGAAAATTCAAAGAGAGAAAGAGAGACTATAGCCTAGTGCTCATGATAGAATGGGGTTACCAACTTAGAGATAAACAGATCTTGCGGCAGTCCGTCGTTTTGCTAAAGTACATCGGTCGGAATGTCGAGATGCACTATTATTTCAGCTGTGTACAATCAATTAGCCTCTTAATGAACAATGCAGCGTTATCTTCATGGAACATACAGTGATTGCATAGGGCTAGATGCATTTTATATCACTCATAATGAACAGGACATGTGATCGGGAAATGCCTAACCTCTAGTAGCGCGGCCTTGCCGTTATCTCTCGTTTGATACGCTGAAAAGCCCACATGAGAAATGTCATTTTGCAGATCACATGCCATACAAAAAATCAATCGCTGTTTGCCCCTGATCCAATTTATCAAGTCGATCATTGGCGGCTTCAACAAATGCCGGCTGCATCTCAAAGGCCATAAAATTTCTTTTATATCTTTTGCATACAACAGGACAGGTTCCGACACCGGAAAACGGATCCAAGACCATATCCCCCGGATTTGAACTGGCAAGCACCAGCCTTTCAATCAGTTTTTCAGGTTTCTGAATCGTGTTCAAAGCCTGTCTTGAGACCAGCTCTTTTGATTTATAGGTAAGCTGCTTGATATCCCCCCACACATCACCGGGATTTTTGCCGTTTTTATTAAACCTGGTTTTACCGTATTGTCCGTTAGTAACCGAGGGGACGTTTTCACATCTCCGGCGATGCTCCAGCTCAACCAACTGTGAGACGCGGATACTTTCAAGGTTAAAACAGCGAGGTTTTTTACCTTTTATAAAGTAGCCGATAATGTCATAGTTATTGGTATAGCCCCGCCGCCCCTGGGCGAGTCGGCTGGGTTGATACCAGATAATTTTTGATTTCAGATTAAGATAAGGCCGGTAATCAATAAAATCCAGGCAATCCGGTTTGCCGAACAGGTATAAAGTGCCACCTTCCTTCAATTTTGCGGAAAACGTCTTGATCAACTCGAGATTAAACTCCTGAATTGAAGGGATCCGGTCCCAGTCATTTTGCGTGACCCCGTAGGGACCGTCGCTGATGATCAGATCGATGGATTGATCCTCGATTTTATTGCAGAAACCAAAGAAATCTCCGCAATATATCCTGTTATGCTCCGGCACCATATTTCTTGTCTGACGGGTGCTTTGATTAAAATGGGTCCACATCCGAATAAGCAAAAAAGCGTCTGGCTATCCGGCAACTGCCGACGTTATTTCCAGAACCGATACCATTTTACCGGTTCTTTGCCGGTATCGCTTTTACGGGTTACTTCCCGTTTTAATACCGGATGTTCAGGATAATTAAGCTGCAACACCCTTCTGGTGTCATCCGCCAGATCATCCATATCCATCATGGTATAGCCTACCAGCATAACGGCCAGGGCGTTGGGCACGGCTGTTGTCTGGGGATGGTTTTCAACAACACCGATACCGCGGTTTACAGCGGCCGAATAGGCGCCTCGCTGGATATAGTATCTGGCGACATGCACATCATACTCGGCAATGTTGTTTCCCAAGTAGATCAATCTCTGTTGGGCGTCCTCTGTGTATCGGCTATCGGGATAAAGCGTGATCAATTCGGAAAAATCGTTGAATGCCTGCAATGCGGCAGCCTGGTCCCGTTGCGAGCGATCAGTCGGGATATAGCGCTGAAAAAAGCCGAAGTTACGGTTAAAATTAGCCAGGCCCTTGAGATAGTAAGCATAGTCAAGATTGGGGTGTCTTGGGTAGAGCCTGATAAATCTGTCGGCGGCGGTGAGCACATGCTCAGGTTCACCGTCTTTGTAGTGCGCGTAGGCACTTTCCAGCAAAGCCTGTTGGGCGAACTGACCAAACGGATATCTCGTCTCGAGTTTTTCATAATAGTCAATCGCCGTATTATAGTTTTCATCATTCAGCTGGTTGCGTGCCGCCTCGTAAAGCCTGTCGGCGGACCAATCTTTGGTCTCGTCGTCATCGTTGTCTTGTTCGCCGAGGGAGGCGCAACCGGACAGAGAAAGCCATATGCTTGCAGAAGACAGCAATAAAAACAGTGTACGCATGGGTTTAGGGTTTCGGTTTGAGGCCAGAGGCATGGAGTATACTTTATTTCCCGGACAACATTGAATCGGAATATTGAAAATTTTCCTTAAGGTCCCTCGGCGGTGCAACGGATACCGCCTGGATCAGGTGCTGGCAGCCTGTTTACCCGAATATTCCCGTTCCCGATTGCAAAAATGGGTGAAGCAGGGCAGCGTTACTTTGGACGATACCGGCTGTCGGCCCCGAGATACTGTGTTGCAAAACCAGACCATACGCATTGAAGTCGATGACAAGGCAGTGCGAGCTGGCCGGGGAGTCGAGCCCCAGGATATTCCGCTTAACGTGGTGTATGAGGATACGGACTTAATTGCCCTGAATAAGCCCGCGGGCCTTGTGGTTCATCCGGCTGCCGGTAACCCGGATGGCACATTGCAAAATGCCCTGCTATTTCACTATCCCGAACTGGCACGGGTGCCTCGCTCCGGGATTGTGCATCGGCTGGACAGAGATACGACCGGCCTTATGGTGATAGCTCGCACGCCCCAATCTCATACCGACCTGATTCGCCAGCTGCAGGCCCGGCAAATAGAGCGCGAATACGAAGCGATAGTCAACGGCGTCATGGTGGCCGGCGGCAGAGTTGAGGCGCGGATTGGTCGACATCCGGTCAATCGCAAGCGAATGGCGGTTGTTACCGGTGGCAGGGAGGCTGTAACTCACTACCGGGTGCTGGAGAAATTTCATGCCCATACCCACATTCAGCTGCAGCTGGAGTCAGGCCGAACGCACCAGATACGTGTACACATGGCGCATATTCACTATCCTGTTACAGGTGACCCGGTTTATGGTGGTCGTAAAAAAATTCCTGCCGGTGCTACGCCGACGCTGAAAAGGCTGCTGCAAGAGTTCACAAGGCAGGCCCTGCATGCCTGCAAGCTGACGCTGCTGCATCCCGCCGATAAAAAGCAGACTGGCTGGCAGGTCCCTGCGCCCACCGACATGCGTAACCTGCTACAAGAGCTCAGGAAGTAGCGCGGACATGCTCAGACATACCGACCTGCTCCTGCCTGAATGGCCGGTACCCGCGCACGTCAGGGCGATTACCACCACGCGTCACGGCGGTGTCAGCGTGGCGCCGTGGTATAGCCTGAATCTTGCGGAGCGTGTCGCAGATGACATGCGAAACGTTCAACGCAACCGGCAAATCCTTTCGACATTTCTTGACTTTCCTCACGAACCGGTCTGGTTGCAACAGGTACATGGCAGTAATGTGGCTGTGGCCGATGCTTACGCAGACCAGCCCTGTGATGCGGGCGTAACCCGTCAGGAAAAAATACCTTGTGCCGTACTGACTGCAGACTGTTTACCGGTACTGCTTACTGATTGCCCGGGAACAGTAGTCGCGGCGGCTCATGCCGGCTGGCGGAGTCTTGCCGCCGGGGTACTGGAGAACACAATCAACAGCATGTCAGTTCCGGCCTCGGCAGTCCTGGCCTGGATGGGCCCTGCCATAGGCCCGAAAAATTTCATGGTCGGCAAAGATGTATATCAAACATTCACAGATTTTTCAGCCGAGGCCGATAAAGCCTTTACTGCGATTGATGGCAGTTACTGGTTATGTGATATCTACCGGCTGGCCAGGCAACGATTAAATGCTATAGGGGTCACCCGGATATATGGTGGAGGGCGCTGCACCTATGAAGAACAAGACAGCTTCTACTCCTTTCGTCGCGATGGAATAACCGGTCGCATGGCCAGTCTGATCTGGCTCAATCGCGATACCGGCGTACCGTAGAAATCCTTGAAACCCGACCGGGCGGCCCAATCTAGCGCATAACCACAGCCTTACGGAAGCTCAAGTCACATGCGTATGGATAAATTAACGGCCAAATTTCAGCTGGCCATACAAGACGCTCAAAGCCTGGCGGTAACGCGCGACCACCAATACATAGAACCTTTACACCTGATGACCGCGCTGCTGGATCAGGAAGGCGGCTCAACCCGTCATCTGCTACTTCAGGCGGGTACCGACATCAACCGGTTACGCACCCAGCTGGGCGCCGCCCTGGATAGCATACCTGTTGTTTCCGGGACTGACGGCGATGTTCATATCTCCGGTGAGCTTGGCAAGCTGTTTAATATCATGGAAAAGCTCGCCGGCAAACGCAGCGATCAATTTATATCCAGTGAAATCTTCGTACTGGCGGCCCTCGACAGCAAAGGCAAATTAACCGATTTATTGAAGGGTGCGGGGACAACCAGAGAGGCGCTTGAAAAAGCCATAGAGCAGCTGCGCGGAGGTCAGCAGGTGAATGATCCGAATGCCGAAGATCAACGCCAGTCCCTGGAGAAATATACGATTGACGTTACCGAACGTGCCGAACAGGGCAAACTGGATCCGGTCATCGGCCGTGATGATGAAATACGGCGCACAGTGCAGGTATTGCAACGGCGCACCAAGAACAACCCGGTGCTGATTGGCGAACCCGGCGTCGGCAAGACGGCGATTGTTGAGGGATTGGCGCAGCGCATTGTGAATGGTGAAGTCCCCGAAGGCCTCAAAGGTAAGCGACTGTTATCTCTGGATATGGGCGCCCTGATCGCCGGAGCAAAGTTTCGCGGTGAATTTGAAGAGCGCCTCAAGGCAGTCCTCAACGACCTTTCCAGGCAGGAAGGCCAGATTATTCTGTTCATTGACGAGTTACATACTATGGTGGGCGCCGGCAAGAGCGAAGGCGCGATGGATGCCGGCAATATGCTCAAGCCGGCTTTGGCGAGGGGCGAATTGCACTGTGTCGGGGCAACGACCCTGGACGAATACCGTCAATATATTGAAAAAGATGCAGCCCTGGAGCGGCGATTTCAGAAAGTGCTGATTGAAGAACCCACCGTAGAAGACACCATTGCCATCCTGCGCGGACTGAAGGAACGTTATGAAATACATCATGGTGTCGATGTAACCGATCCGGCCATTGTTGCGGCGGCCACACTATCCACACGCTACATCACCGACCGTCAGCTGCCGGACAAGGCGATTGATTTAATTGACGAAGCGGCATCGCGCATTCGCATGGAAATCGACTCCAAGCCGGAACCTATGGACAGACTGGAACGGCGCCTGATCCAGCTCAAAATAGAACGGGAAGCCCTCGCCAGAGAAACCGATGATTCATCAAAAAAGCGTCTGCAAACCCTGGATTCGGAGGTCGCCAGGCTGGAAAAAGAATATAGCGACCTGGAAGAAATCTGGAAAGCTGAAAAAGCCGCTGTGCAGGGTTCCCAACATATCAAAGAAGCGCTGGAGCGTGCCCGTATCGAAATAGAAACGGCCACCCGGGCCCACGACCTGGCACGGGTATCGGAACTGCAATACGGACGTATCCCGGAGCTGGAGGCGCAATTAAAAGCAGCCAGTGAAGCGGAGCATCAGGACATGCAGCTACTGCGTAACAAGGTAACGGACGAAGAAGTTGCCGAAGTTGTCTCGCGCTGGACCGGAATACCCGTTTCCAGGATGCTGGAAGGAGAAAGAGACAAACTGTTGCGCATGGAAACAGAGCTGCAGGAACGTGTTGTCGGCCAGGATGAGGCGGTAAAGGCAGTGTCTGATGCCATACGTCGTTCCCGTGCGGGACTGTCCGATCCCTGTCGCCCGAACGGATCATTTCTGTTTTTGGGGCCGACGGGCGTGGGCAAAACCGAACTATGCAAGGCCTTGGCCGAATTTCTGTTTGATACGGAAAGTGCCGTGGTTCGGGTTGATATGTCGGAATTCATGGAACAGCATTCTGTTGCCCGTTTAATCGGCGCGCCGCCGGGGTACGTCGGTTATGAAGAAGGCGGCTACCTGACCGAAGCCGTGCGCCGCAAGCCTTATTCCGTACTCCTGTTAGATGAGGTGGAAAAAGCTCACCCGGATATATTTAATATCCTGCTGCAGGTACTCGATGATGGTCGGTTGACGGATGGTCATGGGCGCACGGTGGACTTTCGTAACACGGTTATTGTGATGACCTCCAATCTCGGGTCACAGCTCATCCAGGAAAAGGCCGGCGAGGGGCAATACGATCAAATGAAGGCCGCAGTTATGGAAATTGTCGGTAGCCACTTCCGCCCGGAATTTATCAATCGAATAGATGAAAGTATTGTTTTTCACCCACTGGGCAAAGCACATATCCGCACGATTGCCGATATTCAGATTAATGAACTGCGCAAACGCCTGCATGAGCAGGATATGAGCCTGGTGGTAAATGATGAGGCGCTGGATCTGATTGGTGAAGCGGGATTCGACCCGGTGTATGGGGCACGACCACTCAAACGTGCCATACAGCAAAGGCTGGAAAATCCACTGGCCCAAGCCATCCTCTCGGCGAAATTCAAGCCGGGAGATGTGATACACGCAGGGGAGACAGAAGGCAACATAACCTTTACCGGCTGACATACATATCGGGTTGCTGTCGGGTTATAATCCGGTATGGCTTCTACGCGGTACGTCTATGCCGGTCTTTTGCTGACGACAGGCTATCTGCTCTACATCTCAGGGCAAATAGCCTTTATTGATTATCTCGGCTCCATTGCCAATGATAGCGTAAACTATCTGGTCATGGCGCGCTACATGGGTATCTGGTCAAAGCCGGATGAAGCCATACAGCTTGCTTGGCAATACGAAGACTTCCCGGTTTTTTTCCCCTTTATACTATCCCTGTTTAACGTAGCGGATTCGCTGTTAGCGGCGCATTCGATAGTTATCCTGTTCGGCGCTGTCAGCGTCTGGTTTTTGTACCGACTGTCAGCACATATCCTGAAAAATGAATGGATAGCCGTGTCGGTTGTCGGCGTGTCGGTTTTAATGCCCGGATACATCCTGGGGTTACAAGGCATCCTCAGCGAATCGCTCTACATACTGTTAAGCCTGTTATTCCTGTATTACTACAGACAACAAAAGCCGGACTGGCTTACAGCGCTACCCATACTGGTAGCGCTGCTGTCAACCCGCACCATTGGCATTTCGATGCTCGTGGCATTAAGCCTTGTAACACTATACGGATATGTCCGTTCCGGCAGATATTATAAGCATCACTTTATGATGGCGACGATGGCGACGGTGTTGTATATCGGTGTAAAAGCCCTGTTTGCGCCCGCACGGGAAAGCCATTATATCGGCGTCTTTAAGCAATTTTTTGCAGACGGGACCGGGATAATCGAAAAGCTGTCCGGTCAGCTCTCGGCGTTGCTTGACGCATGGAGATCCCAATGGCTGATATACTGGCTGGATAGCATACAGCCCAACCATATTCTGGTAATACTTTTCCTGTTGTTAAGCCTGGCCGGGCTGGTGCTGTACTGCTACCGTAATCCGGATCGAGTCATGGGCTGGTATGTCATAATATACCTGTTGGTTTTGATACTATGGCCGCACCCGGGGCAAATGGTTCGCCTGCTTATGCCGGTTATGCCGTTTATGGTTTTGTTTGCAGTCTATTTTATCCGATCAATATTGATCCGGCTGCCTGGCAAGGAAAAAATAACACGCAATACACTACTTGCTGTGATAGCCATGCTGTCAACAGTGTTGCCGTCACACGTGCACATTCATAAACGAATTCTGATCGCCGAAGCGCAACAGATACCCTTAATGCAGGCGATGTTTCGCATCCCGGACTGGCATGAAGCCACTCAGGAAAGCCTGATACAAAATGCCATGCTGCAGAGCTTTATGACAATCGGTGATACAGTCGGCAAAGCAGAAGTTCTCTACTACGAACCATCCTATCTCGCCGTGCTGGCAGGAGTAAAATCAGCCAAGCTCGGAATAACTGACAATATAAAAGAACTGAGGCGCAGGGTAACCGAATCCGGGTCAGACTACCTGTTATTGACCTACTACCACCCCAGAAAAAAACGCGGGAGCAACTCAGGCCTGACGATCAGAAGGCACCTTGACGGCATAATCCGGGAACAGGCATGCAGCTATCTGCACGGGATTGAAATTGCATGTTTATACAAAATTGTCAAATAGCATCCCTGAAATACGGCGGGAAACCCGTATTGAGCGCCGTACCATGCCGCTATGGTAATATGCGACAGATTCCCGAAGATTGCCTACCGGAATAAATTATACTTCAAAATACACCGAATCGCCGCAACACCATCTTTCCAGCCTATTTTTTTACCCTCGGCATAAGTTCGACCATAGTAGCTTATGCCGACCTCATAAATCCTGAGCTGAGGTTTCCAGGCGGCAATTTTTGCAGTAATTTCAGGTTCAAAACCAAAGCGATTTTCCTCCACAGGTATGGCCTGAATAATGTCCCGGCGAAAAACCTTATAACAAGTTTCCATATCCGTCAGATTCAGATTGGTCATCATATTGGATAGCAGCGTGAGGAATTTATTACCTATGCTGTGCCAGAAATACAGGATACGTTCCGCATCCGCGCCCTTGAAGCGCGAGCCATAGACGACATCCGCAACACCGTCCTCGAATGGCTTGAGCAGTTTGGGATATTCATTCGGATCATACTCAAGGTCGGCGTCCTGAATGATAACGATATCCCCGCCGGCGACTCCGATTCCGGTTCGCAACGCGGCACCCTTACCCATATTCTGTGCATGCGTCATGATGACAGTATCGCGGTATTGGCGAATGACATCCGGGCTGCTGTCCGATGAACAGTCATCCACGACAATGATTTCCTTATCGTAAGGGAGTTCCACTGCCATAACCGCCTCAAGCAGCCTGCCTATGGTATCCCCTTCATTGAAGCAGGGAATGATGATCGAAATTTTCTCAATGTGCATACAGCCTCAAATGTCCTGTTGCCTGCCGGAGACTTCCCCGTCGGCGTAAAAATCTGATATGCTGCATATTACCGGATACGATGTTTTTCGCATATGGATTCTTCACGGTTTAATACCCGGTTACTGTCCGACATTCAGAACTCACCGACGCCATTTCATGTGGTTCACCGCATGTCCGGGCTACTGCTTGAGCGGGGATTCAAGCGCCTGCACGAGCGGGATAACTGGGGCGAACTTGGCGGCAGTTATTTCGTAACAAGAAATGACACATCAATCATTGCCTTTCAAACCACGCCGCAGAATATTCACAGCGGCGGCATCCACATGGTGGGTGCGCATACCGATAGCCCCTGCCTGAGGGTTAAACCCAACCCTGTTATAAACAAACAGGGCTACCTACAGCTGTCGGTCGAGGTTTATGGGGGCGTACTACTCAACCCCTGGTTTGATCGCGACCTGTCGCTTGCCGGCAGAGTGACATGCCGCGACCGGGACATGGCAATCCGCTCGGTCCTCATTGATTTCGGGCGACCTGTTGCGATGATACCGAGCCTGGCCATCCACCTTGATCCGGACGCAAACCACAAAAGAGGCATCAATGCACAGACCGATATAACCCCCATTCTGCTATGTCAGGCAGAAGCAAAGACCCACGACTTTCACCTCATGTTGCAACAACAGATCGAGCGCCAGCATAAAAACATCCCGATTGACAAAGTGCTGGCTTACGAGCTGTCTTTCCATGACATGCAGGCCCCCGCCATAATCGGTCTCAATAATGACTTTATTGCAAGCGCACGGCTGGACAACCTGCTGAGCTGTTTTATCGGACTGCGGGCATTCCTGGAAGCGGACACAGCCCCTGCAAAACTGCTCATATGCAACGACCACGAAGAAATCGGCAGCGTCTCGGGCAGCGGTGCTCAGGGAGACTTTCTCGAAACCGTACTGCAACGGTTAGCGGGTTCGGATGAACAACTGGCGCGCCTGACAGATCGGTCCATGCTGATCTCCTGCGATAATACACATGGAATTCACCCCAACTACAGCGACAGGCACGACGCCAATCACGCGCCGATACTCAATCAGGGGCCGGCCATCAAGACCAATGCCAACCAAAGATATGCGACCAACTCGGAAACAGGTGCATACTTTCGCCAGCTATGCGAACAGGCCGAGGTTCCTGTCCAGGATTTTGCTGCACGCAGCGACATGAGATGCGGCAGCACGATAGGCCCCATTACAGCGGCCCGCACAGGAATAAAAACCGTGGATATTGGCATACCCCAGTTCGCCATGCACTCAATCAGAGAAACCTGTGGCAGCCGGGACACCGAATACCTGTACAAGGTACTTCGGCACTACTTCTCGGATACAGGTCCGCTCCGGCACCAGCCATGAAATGCCGAATCCGAAATTCCCCCGACCGATACGGAGAGCGACCATGCCGGTCATGCTGAAAACAGACAGCCGCGCCGGAGCCGATTTTCAGGTATGTATTGTCGGCAATCGAAGAGACGCGCATTTATGGGTTGCCCAGGTCCCGGGACGCGCCGAGGCCGGAAACCCGGCATACTGGTTTTACACCGATAGCCGGGCAGACGCCGACCATAGTATATATATAGTTGCAAGCCGCGCCGGGGCCGACCTGAACATCTGCTATGTCGAAACCCGCGGCGAAGCCGGCTGGCGCGTTGCCGAACACCCCCTGAAGGATATCCTCTGACCGTCAATTCCTCACGATCAGTTAGGAGCAAAGGCAGACAGGCCTGCCATACTGAAGAAGCGATATTTCAGAGCCGCCTGCTATCGGCTGTACACCCGTATCGCGCCCCGGAGGGTAAATCTGGACACCTGCCCGAACAGAAATATAATACCCACATGAACAAACACTTTGATCTGATTGCCATAGGCGGCGGCAGCGGTGGACTTTCCGCCCCGGAATGGGCGGCGCGCTATTACGGCAAAAGATGTGCCGTAGTGGAAAGCCGGGAGCTGGGAGGTACCTGCGTCAATGTCGGCTGTGTGCCGAAAAAAATCATGTGGTTTGCCGCCTCCCATGCACACCACCTGCATACTGCCGGCGATTTCGGATTTGATGTGACCCATAACGGTCACGACTGGAGCAGGCTGGTTACAGGCCGTAATCGCCATATTCAAGGCATCCTGAACTGGTACGACACACTCCTCAAAGACCTCAATATTGCCCACCTGCGAGGCCAGGCGCAGTTTATTGACAGCCACACCATAGCCGTCAACGGCGAGCACTGCACAGCCGACCATATCCTTATCGCCACCGGTGGCAAACCCCACATGCTGCCGGTACCGGGTGCCGGGCTGGGCATCACCTCGGACCAATTCTTTGAGCTGCAGGAACGTCCCGACCATGTCTGTATTATTGGCGGTGGTTATATCGGCGTTGAGCTGGCCGGCGTACTCAATGCGCTGGGTTCCAATGTCTGTATGACCATGCGCACCCATGACGAAGACTTTCTGCCGCAATTCGACTGTACCCTGAGGGAAGTGCTGATGGAAGAAATGGTAAAGGCCGGCATTCGTATCGAACCGGGTAACAGCACCATCGGCAGCCTGCAAAAACAACCGGACGACACGATTACCCTGAGCTGGGGAAACGGCGAACAACTCCAGGGTTTCGATCAAGTCATCTGGGCCGTTGGTCGCACACCGAATACCGAAAACCTGAGACTCGATGCCGCCGGAGTAACAACCGACAAACAGGGTTTTATTACCGTTGATAACTATCAGAACACCAACATAGACGGCATTTATGCCGTCGGAGATGTTACCGGTCGCATGGCACTGACCCCGGTCGCCATTGCGGCGGCGCGGCGTCTGGCAGATCGCCTGTTTGGTGGTCAGCCGGAGCGAAAGCTGGATTACGAATACATTCCCTCGGTTATCTTTTCCCACCCCCCGATGGGCACCATAGGCATGACCGAACAGGATGCCAGACGCACCCACGGCGGCACCGTCAGGATATATCAATCCCGTTTCTCACCGATGGCCTATAGCCTCTCGAGGCGCAAAGTCGATACCGCCCTGAAGCTGGTCTGTATCGGGGCGGATGAAAAAATTGTCGGCTGCCACATGATCGGCGATGGCGTCGATGAAATGCTGCAAGGCTTTGCGGTTGCCATCAGAATGGGGGCGACCAAGGCCGACTTTGACAACACCGTCGCCATCCACCCGACCAGCGCGGAAGAGCTGGTCACCCTGAGATAGACGCCGTGCCATCAAGGCAACCCGGAAAAGCTGCCGCAGCCACCGGGCCATGCCGCTATGGCATCATTCGACAGATTTTCTTAAAAGACGGCCCGAAGTAATTTCCCCCGTTTCATGGAATAATACAAGCCGATTTGCAGCCACATATCGCCATGATGAAAACACAGGACCTGCTGTTTGAACTGGGCACCGGAGAGCTGCCGTCGGCTACGCTGAAAAGGCTTTCACAATCACTGTCCGAAGCATTTGCCGATGGCCTTGCCGGTGCCGGTCTGGCATATACCGAAATCCGTAGCTTTGTCACGCCCCGCCGATTAGCGATTATTGCCGATAACTGTGCCACTCGACAGCCGGACCGCGAAATCCGCCGCCGCGGCCCGGCCATTCAGGCCGCGTTTGACGACAGCGGCAACCCGACCAGGGCAGCCACAGGATTTGCCCGCTCCTGCGACACAACGGTTGAGCAGCTCGGATACGAGCAAACCGACAAAGGCGAATGGCTGTCCTGCAATGTCCGACAGGCCGGCAAACCTGCCGCCGAGCTACTGCCGGCAATTGCTGCCCGGGCGCTGCAGCGGTTGCCGATCCCTAAACGCATGCGCTGGGGTGATACCAGCGCCCGGTTTATACGACCGGTTCACTGGTTAGTGTTCATGCAGGGCAAAGACACCATCCGCTGCAAACTCATGGGAGTCCGGGCCGGTCGGCAAAGCTGCGGACACCGCTTTCATCACCCGCAGGCCATCACAATAGACAAACCGTCCGAATATGTCGGGCGATTGGAGGCCGGCAGGGTTATTGCCGATTTTACCGCCCGCCGCCGGCGCATTGATGAACAGGTGCGCACAGCGGCAGCCTCGCTGGGCGGTCAGGCCGACAGAGATGCAGCGCTGCTTGACGAAGTAACCGCACTGGTTGAATGGCCGGTACCCGTTACCGCCGGTTTTGAAGAAAGATACCTGCAAGTACCGCACGAAATACTGATCCACACCATGAAAAAAAACCAGAAATACTTCCCGATCTTCAAGCAGGACGGCAGCCTGATGAATAAATTTATCGCTATTGCCAACATCGACAGCCGCAATCCCGACGTGATTCGCAGCGGCAACGAGCGAGTGATACGCCCACGGCTGGCGGACGCCGGATTCTTCTGGGAGCAAGACGGCAGACAAAGGCTGGAAGACCACCTGGAAGCGACAAAATCTGTCGTATTCCAGCAAAAACTGGGCAGCCTGTATGACAAGTCAAGGCGCGTTTCCGGCCTGGCCGCCGGGATTGCTGCGGCTATCGGCGCGGACATACCGTTGGCACAGCGAGCCGGCCTCCTGTCCCGTTGTGACCTGATGACAGCCACCGTTGGCGAATTTCCCGACATGCAGGGCATTATGGGGCGACATCAGGCACGCCGCGACCACGAACCCGAAGAGCTGGCCCAAGCAATGGACGAATTTTATATGCCGCGTTTTTCTGGCGACCGACTGCCCGCAACGGCGACCGGCATAGCCATATCGCTGGCCGAAAAAATGGATACCCTGCTGGGCATTTTCGGTATCGGTATGAAGCCGACCGGCGACAAAGACCCCTTTGCGCTGCGCCGGGCCGCCCTGGGCGCACTGCGCATTCTCAGAGAGCACCAGCTCAACATCGATCTGCATCACCTGCTGCAACAGGCCGCCGAGCAGCTCGGCGACCGGCTTGCAGACCACAATGTTGTCGATGAAGTCTATGATTTTATGATAAACCGTCTGAAAAGCCTGTATGCCGAAGACGGCATTACTGCCGAGGCATTTGCATCCGTAGCGGTGCGCCGTCCCGGTAACATAGCCGATCTCGACAAACGGCTGCAAGCCGTTATCGGCTTTCAGCAGCTGCCCGAGGCCGAGGCGCTGGCTGCTGCCGACAAGCGCATCGGCAACATCCTGAAAAAGGCCGACGAACGCCTGCCGCCGCAGCCGGACCCCAGGCTGTTCAGACAGGAAGAAGAAACCGCGCTCAATAATCAGATTGACGCCATTGGTGCCGCGGTTGCGCCCATACTGTCGCAAGGAGACTACAAGGCCGTGCTGAAAAGACTGGCGGCGCTGCGCCGGCCGGTGGATGCCTTCTTTGATGCCGTCATGGTGATGGTCGAAGACCGGGCTACCAGAACCAATCGTCTGGCGCTGCTGGCACGCCTGCAACGCCTGTTTTCGCAGGTGGCCGATATTTCCCGTCTGACATGAGCGGCACAGGCCCCAGGCACATACAAAAGCTGATCGTCCTTGACCGCGATGGTGTCATCAACCACGACTCGGATGAATACATCAAAACCCCGCAGGAATGGCAGCCCATAGCAGGCAGCCTGGAAGCCATTGTCCGGCTCAACCATGCCGGCTACAGCATCGTGGTTGCCACCAACCAGTCAGGCATCGCACGCCTGCTGCTCACTATGGACAACCTGATGGCCATTCACAACAAAATGCTCAGGCTTACCGAAGCGGCAGGCGGTCGCATCGAGGCAGTATTCTTCTGCCCGCATGCGCCGGCCGACCACTGCGGTTGCCGCAAGCCGGCACCCGGTATGTATCTGGACATCAGCCGGCGCTTTCGCATCCCCCCGCAACAGCTGTTCACCATCGGCGACTCTCTGCGAGACCTGCAAGCCGCGCACGCCGTTCGGGCCCGCGCCTGGCTGGTGCGAACCGGCAAGGGAACGCAAACCGAAACACGGCTGAGCGAAGCCGGCTTGAGCGATACCCCCGTATTCGACAACCTGGCTGCCGCCGCCGGGCACATCATAGCGCAGCTATAGCACCAGCCCCATGCTTTATCTGCGCTCACTGCTGTTTTGGGCAGGGCTGGTAATATCCACCCTGGTCATCACACCGTGGATCCCCCTGCTGTATCCCCTGCCATACCCGATTCGATACCGTTATGCCCACCAGTGGACCCGTTTCAATCTCTGGTGGCTGCAACGCACCTGCAAGCTGCAATACACCGTCACCGGTGCAGCCGACATCCCGGCTGCACCGCACATCGTCATGGCCAAACATCAGTCGGCCTGGGAAACCATGGCCCTGCAAAAGCTGTTTCCGCCGCAGGCCTGGGTGATGAAGCGGGAGCTGCTCCGCATTCCGTTTTTCGGTTGGGCCATCGCCTGCATGGAACCGATAGCGATAGATCGAAATGCCGGGCGCAAGGCGGCAGAGCAGATCATCCGGCAGGGCAAAAAGAGACTCGAACAGGGCCGCTGGCTCGTTATCTTCCCTGAAGGCACGCGGGTGCCGCCCGGCAAAAAAGGCCGTTACGGCATGAGCGGCGCAATCCTGGCGACACAAACCGGTTATCCGGTCATACCGGTGGCTCACAACGCCGGAGAGTTCTGGCGGCGCAACGATTTTATAAAGCGCCCCGGCACGATTGATATTGTCATCGGCGAACCTGTGGCCACCGACAACCTGACGGCTGCGCAGCTCAACCGCAGGATTCAAAACTGGATAGAAGGACAGATGAAAAGAATCAGCCATACGCCTTGGACCGGCGAACAATATCGGCGGGAACCCCGGGTAAGGCAACAAAAAAAACCGGAATGAACCATTTCCGGTATGGACAGTTGCCGCTTCGGCCGGTGATATACCGCCAAACCATTTGTTGTGATAGAGTTCACAAAACACAGAATTTTTATGTAAACATGGCCTTGCGCCCGAATTTTCGGGTTGATCGCAGGCACTCTACAAGGTTTAATGCCAAGGCACGAAAAAACCGGGGGGTAACCAGATGACAACGGCATCAGGCGGCACGCCGGTGTTACAACCGGCATATCTTGTACCCGACAGGAGGCCGTCTGCTCCTGACGGAAGGGCTTGCGAAATGCCCGGGCATACGCTTGAATGGAAAATATCAGAGTTGCAAAAAGGCAGCCGACCGCCAAAGGAGATGAGTTAAATGTACTTAACAATCACGAAAACCACCGAGCACGTTATGCTGCAACTTGATAAAGCCCTGTCGGGCATCCGTTCGGTCGTCCGCCGAACGCGCTTGCGTGACCGGCAGCCGGTCCGCCGGTGGTGCAGTCGTGGCCTGCCCAATCCGGATTCACAGCCGGCTCGGCCCCGATACACCCGGACACCATCTCCCCGCAATCCCGTCTTCCTTCCCCGTTATCTGTTGTCTGCTGCCCTGTTCCTGCTGTTGCCGGCAGCCACCCCGGCCCTGGCCCAAAACACGGTCTCGCTGTCGGTCAGTGCCGATTCCATTACAGAAGGGGAGGATCCCCTGATCATTACCGCGACGCTCGACAGCCCTAACACCACTGGCGGTATTTTGATCATTCCGTTGCAGCTCCGCGGTTCGGCCAGCACGGTGCGGCCGAGCGACTACACCCTTGCCCCGATGATCGAGATTTCCCGTGGTGCCAGCGCCGGCACGACCACCTTTACAATGACGAGCGACGAGGATGACGAACCGCGTAGGACCGCTACCGTTGAGCTGGGTAGTCCGCTGTTGGGAGGATTGACCGCCGGAGACCCGGACCACGTCACCATTACCCTCATTGATGATGACCCGACGGTGGCCTTGTACGATATTGCCGACCCCCTCATTGGTGAGGTCCCGGCGGTCGGTCGTCCCAACAGTAACCGCACCAGAATCACCATTGACCTGGGCCGCCCCCTGGTGGCCGGTGAGGAAGTAACTATCCCTGTAGGGTTCTTTGGAGCAGGAGGTAACCGCGTTGGTTTCAGGATTGAACTGATTCCCGCTGAAGGCCAGAGCACCACCGTCAGTCCTCCGCACAGCATTAGTGTACCGGCTCTGGTCCTGACCGGTCCAACCGCACAGTTCGTAAACCTGAATTTCACCGCAATCGACAACGATGTTAATTCTGGTACTTTTTTTAGTAGAGTTAACCCTATCTTCTTTGGAGTAGAACATAATCTGGGTGGCTCCTTTACTCTGGGCCCACGTGGCGAAGGCGTTGTATCGATTTTTGATGACGAAGTGGGTCTCCCGCAAATTTCTATATATACTACACTCGGTGGGGCTGGTGTACAGTCTCGAAGATCATTTCTGGAGTCGGAACCGGTGCCAGATGGACGGTCTTTGCGGGCAGTAGCGACTATCTTAGGCGGTCGTATCTGGCACACAGGACTGGAAGTGCTCGTGGATGCTCAACAGCAAGGTAGCGTTATTCGGGGCCTGCGTCGAACCAATGCCATTATTATCGGACAAGGTGAGGGATCAGATGCCGGTTCGTCCTTTATGCTTTCACTTTCTCCCGATGACGGTGATGATCAACCCAACGCGATACTGACGCTGCGTGTACAAGCAAGTAACCAATATGAGTTAGCCACCGCCGATCCTAACAATTTAACGGGGACAGGGAACAGTATTTTTCAGTTGCTTCGGGTCGACGACGATACCACCACAGTAACCCTGACGGGTAGTGTGGACAATGTAGACGAAGGGGGCAGCAAAACATTCAGTGTCTCCCTCAACCGCGGACTGGTCAACGGCGAGTCGCTGCCTGTGCCGCTGGTTCTCGGCGGCAGCGCAACCGCAGTTAGCGACTATACCCTGACCTGTGCGCCCGCCATCGGCGTCACCTGTCAGAATCTCAATGGCGGCAGCGGTACCCCCACAGTAACCTTTACCGGGCCGTCATCCGGTTCAAGTGCGACCAACGTTACCCTGACGCTCAGTGCCCGGGGCGATGGCATAGCCGATGCCGGCGAGACCGTCGAGATCGGCCTGGGGCCGCTGGATGAAAGCTCCGGTACCGGTCGAGGTGAGTTGTCACTAGGTCAGTTAGACGCCCGACCTGATTTATTCCCCGGAGGTAGAGTCCCGCTGGGCGGTCCGATAGTCGGCGAGGGCAGCCTTGCATTCGTGATCCAGGCCGACATGTCGGCTGTGCCGGCCCTGCTGCTGTCATCGGGCGATACGCTGGCATTGACTGAGGGTGATACCGGCAGCTACACATTGATGCTGGCGACGCGGCCGACGGGGACAGTGACGGTAACGATTGCCAGCCCGGTTGACCTGATGCCGGATACCTCCCGCCTGACATTTACCACCGGCAACTGGAACCGCTCGCAGACCATCACCGTAACCGCCCTTCCGGACCCGGATATCGCCGATGAAAGCCTCACCCTCGGACACAGCGCCACCGGCGGCGGCTACAACGGGCAGATGGCAGACCTGACCGTGATCGTGGCAGACAACGACACTCCGGGTATAGCCATCGTGCAGACCGGCGCTGGAACCACCGTCAGCGAGGACGGCACCACCACCGACAGCTACACCGTGAGTCTGGATACGCAACCCGCCGCCGATGTAACCGTCACGCTGTCTCGGTTTGCACAGACAACTGACCCCTTCAATGACTACATGCCTGATCCCGGCAGCCTGGTCTTTACATCAGCCAACTGGAACATGCCGCAAACCGTCATTGTGACCGGAGTAGATAATGATTTTAATACGAACCCCATTAATTCGAGTACTCCCGAGCCAAATTCGATAGTAACAGCTCGTCATTCCTCTGCCTCAGCCGGCGACCCGGCCTACGATGACCTGATACTTGATATACAGGTCACCGTTATTCCCGACGACGACCGGCGAGGTGTCACCGTTGTTGTCCCGCCGGACGGCATCACGGTCCGTGACGACGGCATCATCAGCACAAGTACCTATACCGTGGTGCTGGATTCGCGGCCGATTATTTTGGCGCAAAGAGCAATTCCTACTGTGATCATTGATATTCGTGCCGGTGACGGTATCCTCGTGAGCAGTGGTGGCGGGGCCGCTGCTGCCACGTCAGAATTATTATTCCTTGCCAATAACTGGGACCAACCGCAGACAGTCACGGTGGTCGGCATCCGTGACGACATTGATAATGTCCCGGACGACCGCACAGCCACAATCACCCATAGTATCGTTTCTGGGGTTTTTTATGAGAGGAGATTGGCACCCGGTGCTGTGTCGGTGACAATCACCGACGACGACCAAGCCGGCCTGTTGCTGCGACCGGATTCGCTGCGGGTAACCGAAGAGTTGATGGCCTCCTATGCGGTGGCACTGGCAACGGAGCCGTCGGCGGCAGTGACGGTGGAGATTGGGGGTAATCCGGGCCTGGGCGACCTGCGGCTCAATGGCAGCACCTCCACGCTCACCCTGACATTCACATCGGCCGACTGGAGCCGGGAACAGCTCGTGACGGTGTCAGCAGGCAGTGACCCCGATACGACAAACGATCAGGTCAGCCTGCAGCACAGCGCCTCGGGTGCCACCGAATATGCCGGTTTGCCGCCACGGGAACTGTCAGTCACAGTTGTGGATAACGGCGTGGCCGGCGTATCGGTTGTGCCCACCGGCGCCGACACCGTTGTCAGCGAGGACGGTGTTACTGACAGCTATACCGTGGTACTGAACCGGCGACCCACAAACGAGGTCACCATCACAGCCACCGCCGACGCGGGTATTACCCTGGATACTAATCCCGATGTGGGCGGCGACCAGGGGAGTCTGACATTCACGACCACAAACTGGAACCAGCCGCAGACCGTGTTCGTGGCCGCTATAGATGACGACATTGACGATGGCGAAGCCCTCATGACAACAATCCGCCATACCATTGCCTCTTCTGGTGGTGATTACAGTGCCGTGACCATTTCAGATCTGTCTGTAACGCGCACCGACAACGACACGGCAGGAGTGACCATCACGGAAACCTCCCGCACCCCTGGGTCAGGTTCCGCTGTTACTGACACGGCTGTTATTGAGAGCGGACAGGTCAACTCTTTAGATGTGACAACAACCGATACCTACACCCTGGTGCTTGATACGCAACCGAGCGGAAATAATGATGTGACCGTCGTGGTGACCTCGGGTGATGAGACGATCGCCACGGTACGCCCGGAAAACCTGATCTTCACCTCTTCGAGCTGGAATCGACCGCAGACCGTGACCGTGACAGGCGTTGATGACGATGTCGACAATACCGATCCACGCCAGGTGCGCCTGTTACACGATATTGCCGGACCCGGCGATAGTCAGGGCTATGTTCCCGGCCTGCAGTCCGATCTCACTGTTACCGTATTTGATGATGCTGACCGGCGCGGCCTGGTATTGACTGTGGATGGGACAGCGTTGATAGATACCCGGCCTGGAACGTTCGAGGGCATAGCCATGAACGAAGGCGAGACCGCGACTTACTCGGTTCGCCTGAGATCCCGACCGGTAACAGGCGAGGTCACGGTAAATATAGACATGACCGATCTGAGAGTAGATGGTCTGGAGCCGACTCAGACGGCAGGCCTTTTGGAACTGAGCACGGACGAACTGACCTTTACCACCGACGATTGGAACCAACCGCAGACCGTTACCGTAACCTCGCTGTCTAACCTCGGGAGTAGGCAGGTTCAGTTCAGGCTGTTTCATCGGGCGACAGGTTCGGCGGGCAGCGACTATGCCGCAACTGCCAATGTCGCGGCAACCATGCGGGTGGCGGTCAACAGTGTGTCGCGGATTAGCATCGTCGCCGATGCCCCGTCGTTGACAGAAGGCGGTACCGCCACCTTTACCATAACCGCCTCCCCCGTGCCGTCCAGAGGCCTGCCAGTCAGTCTCAGGGTTACAGAAACCGGCGGCGGTAATTTTGTGGATTCCACCAACGCAGGCGACCAGATGATTACCATTCCGACAGGCGGCACGGTTTCCTACAGCATAGGCACCGAGGCTGATCGTGTTGACGAAGCGGATGGCACGCTCACGGTGACATTGCTGACTGGCAGCGGCTACTCATTAGTTGTCGGTTCATCCACGGCCACAGTCAATATCATGGATGACGACACAGCCAGCGTGACCATCACCGAGACAGACGGCGGCACCACGGTCAGCGAAGACGGTACCACCACAGACAACTACTCTCTGGTGCTGACCTCGCAGCCGCTCGCCAGCGTAGCGATTACGGTGACTTCCGGCGATATAAACGCGGTGATCGTGGACGAAGCAGCCCTGACCTTCACCAGCGACAACTGGAATAGGGTACAGACGATCACGGTGACCGGTGTCGATGATGATGTTGACAGCGAGCGCACAGCCACTATCAACCACGCCATCAACAGCGATGTCGGCGGTGGATATATCACGACCCTGTCTGTTGACCCTGTGTCGGTTACGATTACTGACGACGACACGGCAGGAGTAACCGTCGCCGAGACAGGCAGCGGCACCACGGTCAGTGAGGATGGTGGGACGACCGACAGCTACAGCTTGATGCTGACGGCACAGCCGATTGCTAATGTGGTTATTTCGGTAACTCCCGGCGATGCGGCTGTGGCGGCCGTGGACGAGGCAACCCTGACCTTCACCAGCGACAACTGGAATAGGGTACAGACGATCACGGTGACCGGTGTCGATGACGATGTTGCCGTGGAGCGCACAACACTCATCAATCATGCGGTCATGACCGGCGACGGCGGCACCTACACCGCCAGTCTGGTTATTGCCCCGGTTACCGTGATGGTCACCAACGATGACACGACAGGCGTGATGGTCAGCAAGGCCGCCGCTACGGTCAGTGAGGACGGTGGGACGACCGACAGCTACACCCTGGTGCTGGCTACGCTGCCGACCGCCGAGGTAGTGGTTACGGTCGCCTCCGCCGATACGGCCATTGCCACCG
Source organism: Gammaproteobacteria bacterium (assembly GCA_028289815.1). Classification (GTDB taxonomy): domain Bacteria; phylum Pseudomonadota; class Gammaproteobacteria; order JAJDYQ01; family JAJDYQ01; genus JAJDYQ01. The sequence goes on from JAPYNQ010000007.1 coordinate 40,367, forward strand.
TCAGCACGACAACCCTGACCTTCACCACCACTAACTGGAACAGGGTACAGACCATCACGGTTACCGGCGCAGACAACAACCGTGACGATGCCAACAACCGGCGTGCAACCACTATCACTCACACGGCACAATCCACGGATACCGCTTACGATACCGACGATAGTCTGAGTATCAGCAATGTCTCTGTCACTGTCACCGACGAGGATGTGCCGGTACTGTCGGTGTCGGCGCAGGGCGACATTGCCCGTCTTTCAGAGGGCGGCTCAGCCACGATTATCGTCACATCGAACATCCCCGTTGACGGCGAGATTAACTTCGGTGCACCTGTCGCACCCGATGGCACAAGTGTCTCGATCACCAGTGCCGCAATCGGTAGTGGCGGGACTACGCAGACTTTTACGGTGACGTTTAATGGAGACGATATGGATGTACCGAACCGGCCAGCGACAATCAGCATCGCGGCCGGTTCCGGCTATACCCTCGGCACCCCCACCATTGCCCTGATCTTGGTGGATGATGATCCCACGACGGTGACCCTGGCGGCGGATGACACGGATGCCTTACCCACAGGCGACACTAGGCAATTCACTATCACCTTGGGCCGCGACCTGATAGCCGGTGAAGAGCTGGTCGTACCGCTGGTCTTTTCCGGCGACGCAATACGCAATACCGACTACAGCCTGGCCGGTGGGAGTGAGGCGGGTGTTACCTATGACTTTAATGCCCCTGCCGTGACCCTCTCTGGTACGGGCACCGGCACGGTTCTGGCCGACGACCCGATGGTTGCCACCATCACCGTGACTGCGTCAAACACCACCCCCCGAACGCTTGAGATTGATCTGGGTACGCTGGACGATACCACCGGCACCAATCTTGGCGGTGGTGCCCGAGGCACAGGCAGCCTGGATCTCAATCTTGTCGTCCCGGGCGTGACCCTCAGCTTGACCAGTGTCACAGTCGCCGAACCCAATATAAACGGCGACTACACCGTGGTACTGGACACGGAACCGTCCAGCAATGTAGTGTTGACAGTGGAATCCGGCAATTTATCTGTGGCGACAGTGAGCCCGACAAGTCTGACTTTCGCACCGGTCAACTGGGATGATGTGCAGACGGTGACGGTGGTGGTCGTGGATGACTCTGCTGACAATGTCGGCGATGAACGCACGACGATGGTCACACACACGATCACGACTGCCGATACCGATAATGACTACCCGGTCAGCCTGGATATCGATGATGTCGTGGTGACAGCCACAGACGACGACGGCGCGAGTGTCGATATCAGCAAGCCGACAGTCACAATCAACGAAGGTGGTGGCACGGACACCTATACCATAGAGTTGGGCACGCAACCGGCCGGCAATGTGGAAATTACGGTGGAATCCGATACGCCGGATGCGGTCACGGTGAGCATA